>NZ_JAUYOJ010000189.1 GCF_030697925.1 Phenylobacterium sp.
ACCGCGCCGCAGCCGATGTTTTCCCCGCCCCGGATCACCAGGTCCTTGATGCGGTCGACGATGTAGACGAACCCCTCGGCGTCCACATAGGCCACGTCCCCGGTCCGCATCCAGCCGTCCACGAAGGTCTCGGCGTTGGCGTCCGGCCGCTTCCAGTAGCCGCGCATGATCGAGGCGCCGCGGATCTGCAGTTCGCCGCGCGCCATGCGGGGCTGCTCCACGCCCTCCTCATCAACGATGCGGATGTCCAGCACGCCGGACACTCGGCCCGAGCTGGCCGGATGGGCCAGGTAGTCGGCGCCGGCGATGCTGGTGCCGATGGCGTTGGTCTCGGTCATGCCCCAGCCGGTGTTGGGCGCGGCGTTGGGAAAGGCCTTGTCGATGGCGCGGACCTGCTCAGGCGCGCGCGACGCCCCGCCGCCGCCCACGGCGATCAACGAGCTCAGGTCGCGCCCTTGCCGCCGGGCGATCTCCACCAGGTCGCCGGTCACCGCCGGCGGTCCGTTGAAGCCGGTGATGTGCTCGCGCTCGATGATTTCGACCGCGCGCGCCGGGTCCCACTTGTACATGCAGACCAGCCGCCGCTGGGCGCGGAAACTCTGCAGCAGGCTGACGTGCAGCCCCGAGACATGGAACAGCGGGATGGCCAGCAGAGCCGCCGGCTGCGGGCCGCCCGCCACCGGCGCGAAGCCCGCAAGCATCCCGGCCTGGGCGTCCAGCTCCCACGACAGCAAGGCCGACATGATGTTGCGGTGCGTCGAGACCGCCCCCTTGGGGTGCCCGGTCGAGCCCGAGGTGTAGAGCATGATGGCGTCGTCGTCGGGCCCAACCTCGCGGGCCGGCGGCCCCTTGGGAACCGCCGTCGCCATCACCTCCTCATAGCCGCGCACGCCGGGCGCGAGGGGGCCCGTCGCCCGCACCGCGATCACCGACAGCCCGGCGGGCGGCGCCTCGCAGGCCGCCAGCCTGTCCAGCCGCTCCTGGTCGGCCAGCAGCAGCTTGGCGCCGCTGTCCTTCAGCCCGTAGTCCATCTCGTGCGGCTGCCACAGGGCGTTCATCGCCACGGCGATGGCCCCGATCGAGGTCGCCGCCATGAAGCCGAGGATCCATTCTGGATAGTTGCGCATGGAGATGGCGACCCGGTCGCCCTTCTCCACGCCATAGTCGTGCGCCATCACCGCCGCGAGATGCTGCGACTGGACCCAAGCCTCCTCGAAGGTCAGCCGCTCGTCCTCGTAGACGACGAAGGGCAGATCGCTGCGACCCTGTTCGAACAGCGCCCGCAGGTTCGCCGGCGCATTCTCGAACGCCCGCACCCGCCGACCTAACGCCTCGATCCCAACCAGTTCATAGGGCGACCCCTCGCCCGTCAGCTGCGCAAGCGCCTCGATCCTGTTCACGGTCCAATCCTCTTTCATTGCAGGTCAAGGGCGCGGGGCCCCGCCCCAGCCGCTAGGCTGAGATGTAGGCGCCGCCGTTGGCGTGAATCACTTGGCCCTGAACGAATTCAGCATCGGAGCTGAGCAGGAACTCGACGACCGCCGCATAGTCGCTGTCGCGGCTGAGACGGCCGGAGGGGTTGGTGCGAGCGGCGCGCTCGAGAACCCGCAGGGCTGCGTCCTCGCCGCCCACCATGTCCGCCACGGAGCTGGTGTCGACGAGGCCCGGCGCCACCGCGTTGATTCGCACACCCATGGGTGCGAGTTCAGGTACGAGGTAGCGAACAAGGCTCTCGGCCAGGGCCTTACCCGCTCCCAGGGCCCCGTAGTTGGGCTGGGCCGTCCGGGCGCCAGCGCTCGATATGAAGACAATGCCGCTGCCTCGGTCGAGCAGGGGCAGGGCCTTTTGCACGAGGTAAAGGAGCGATAGTCCGTTGACCTGGATGGCCTGGGTGAATTTCGCCAGATCCGCCTGCAGCAAGGTGGTCGGGTAGATCATGGCCGCGCTGTGGACCAGGTGCATCGGCCCGGCGGCGCGGTCGGCCGCGGCGGCCATTACCGCCGCCGCGCCGTCGATCTCGCCCACATCGGCGCGGACCGTGAAGACGTCGGCCCCGGTCGGCGCCAAACGCGCCTTGGCCGCCTCGGCGGCCGCATCGTCGGAGCGATAGGCCAGGACCAGCGGCTCGCCTGGCCGCGCCAGCCGTTCGGCAATCGCCAGACCTATCCCTTTGGTGCCGCCCGTCACAACAACAGTCACGCGACAGCCACCGGGGACTTGGCGGCTTGGCCGGCGGCGATTTCGTCGAGGAATGGATAGTCGGTGTAGCCGTCGGCCGCACCGATCAAGAAGCTGTGGGGTTTAGGCTCGTTGAGCGGCGCGCCTTCGCGCAGGCGCCGCGGAAGATCGGGGTTGGCGATGAACGCCTTGCCGAACGCGACGCCGTCGGCCCATCCGGCGTCGAGCGCGGCCTGGGCGCTCTCGGCCGTGAAGCCCTCATTGGCGATGTAGGTCCCTCCGAACGCCGCCTTCAGCCGGGGTCCGAGGATGTCGGCGGCGACATGTTCGCGGGCGCACAGGAAGGCGATCTTCCGGCGCCCCAGTTCCCGCGCCACGTGGGTGAAGGTGGCGGCCAGGTCGGAATCGCCCATGGCGTGGGAGTCGGCGCGGGGCGCCAAATGCATACCGACCCGGTCCGGCCCCCACACCGATATGGCAGCGTCGGCGGCGTCGAGCATCAGGCGCGCCCGGTTCTCGACGGAGCCGCCATATTGGTCGGTTCGCTGATTCGAGCCGTCCTGCAGGAACTGATCGAGCAGGTAACCATTGGCGCCGTGCAGCTCTACCCCATCGAAACCGGCCGCCTGGGCGTTCTCCGCGGCCTGGCGGAAGGCCTCGACGACATCGGCGACCTCCGACGTCTCGAGCGCGCGAGGGACCGGATAGGGACGCTTCGGGCGCAGCAGGCTGACGTCACCCTGGGCGGCGATCGCGCTCGGGCCGACGGGCGCCCGACCGACGAGCAGTGACGGGTCCGATATCCGTCCCACATGCCAGATCTGCATGAAGATGCGGCCGCCAGCCGCCTTGACCGCGGAGGTGACCCGTCTCCATCCCTCGACTTGCTCCGCCGACCAAACGCCCGGCACCCCGGTGTAGCCCACGCCCATGGGCGAGACCGGGACCCCTTCGGAAATGATCAGTCCCGCCGAGGCGCGCTGGCGGTAGTACTCCGCCATCGTGTCGTTCGGGATGCGGCTCTCTCCGGCCCTGCTGCGGGTCAGCGGCGCCATCAGGATGCGGTTGGGGAGGGTTAGATCGCCAACTCGTAGAGTGTCGAAGAGGGTCGGCATCGGGCTTCCTCGTGATCAAGACGGAGTCGAAGGCCCAGCGCTCGGGGCGCGGGGCTGCAAGCGCTAGCTGGCCGGCTTGTTGGGATTGATCAGGAACTTCTCGCCCGTGGCGCGGCGGTTGTAGGCGGCGATCACCTCCGGCCGCAGGGCCTCGGCGAGGGAGATTTCGGCGGTGTAGTGGCTGGCGAAGGTGGTCTTCAGCTCGCGGGCCACCCGTTCTCGCAGAGCCTGGCCGGCCTCGGGGCCGATCTTCATCAGGAACGGCGTCAGCAGCCAGCCGCCCAGCCCCCAGGCCATTCCGAAGCCACGGTTGAGCTCGGTGGGCCGGGTGTCGAGGCCGCCATAGATGTAGACCTGCTTGTGGACCGAGGAGCCATAGCGGCTGTAGGTCTTGGCGGTCTGGTTGGCGGCCGCCTCCATGCCGCTGAGGATCTGGCCGGCCAGCTTGCCGCCGCCGATGGCGTCGAAGGCCAGGGTCGCGCCGGTGGCGACCAGGGCCTTGATCAGGTCCTCCATGAAGCCGGGCGTGCTGGAGTCGACCACGTGCTTGGCGCCGATGGTCTGGAGGATCGCCGCCTGCTCCGGGCTGCGTACGATATTGACCAGGCCCACGCCCTCGGCGAGGCAGATCTTGTTCAGCATCTGGCCGAGATTGGAGGCTGCGGCCGTGTGGACGAGCGCGGTGTGGCCCTCACGGCGCATGGTCTCGACCATGCCGAGCGCGGTGAGCGGATTGACGAAGCACGAGGCGCCGTCGGCGGCCGTGGCGCCCGGCGGCAGGACCAGGACATCGGCGGCCTTCAGGCAGCGATATTCCGCGTACATGGCGCCGCCCAGCATGGCGACGGTCTTGCCCAGCAGGTGTTGGGCGTCGACCCCGGCCTTGATGACCACGCCGGCCCCCTCGTTGCCGACGGGCATGGACTCGTCCAGCCGTCCGGCCATGGCGCGCATGAAGGCCTGGGGGATCTTGGCGGTGACAACCGGCTGCTCGGCCGTCCCGCTCGCCACGGCGGTGGACATGTCGGCGGCGCCCAGCAGCAGGCCGAGGTCGGAGGGATTGATGGGCGAGCCCTCGACCCGGACCAGGACCTCGTCGGCGGCCGGCTCCGGGATCGCCACCCGCGCCAGCGACAGCTCAAGCTCGCCGCTCGCCTTGACCAGTGAGCGCAGTTGCAGACCCGTATTTTCGTTCGCCATGTGGCGTCTCCCATCCCGTGTTTCGTTGCGCGCAAGAGAGCGCGTCGCACCGCCCGCGGCAATGCGCGGTTTTCTGTTGGGAGGATGAGAATGCTTGGGATGGCGCGCATTGGCGGCGGTCGGGCAGACCTTCCGCGCTCGCTCAGGTCAATCGATCCCCGGGTTGGCGCGATCGCACCCGAAGCCGTCCGCGAGCGCCGCGGCCATCACGGTCGAGGCCGCCGCGCCTCGGGCCTCGGGGTGACGAGCGAGGAAGGCCACCGCCGCGCCACGCAGGTCCTCGGCGGTCACGTTCGCCGGAGGGCAGAAGGTCCTGAGTTGCGGGCGCGCGCCGGCCTCGGCGGCCAGGATCTGGTCCGCTGACCCAACGACATAGCCCAGGCAAAGGGCCGACCGCAGATCCGCCAGGTCGTCCGCCGGATCCGGCCAGCAATGCTCGTGGAGCTGCTGGCCATCGAGGAATCCGCGCAGGTCGGGAACGGGTGATGTGGAGATCACCCCGGTGGCGAGCATGACGAGCCAGTTCACCCAGCCACCCGTTGGCCCGGCCTTACGCCCTCCGCCAGCAGGCGCGCCCAAATCTCCTCGGCGGTCTCGGCGAAGTGGAAGAGGTTGAGGTTGGGCGCATCGATCATGCCGTGGACGAGCAAGGCCTCGAAGTTGATCACCGAGTTCCAATAGGCCCGGTCGACCAGGACCACGGGGATGGGCGGACTCTTTCCCGTCTGGCGCAGGGTCAGGATCTCGAAGAGCTCGTCGAGCGTCCCGAAGCCGCCCGGGAACACCACCAGCGAATTGGCGCGCATCGCCAAGTGCATCTTGCGCATGGCGAAGTAGTGGAAGCGGAAGGTCAGGTCCGGCGTGCTGTAGGCGTTGGGGCCCTGCTCCTTCGGCAGGGTGATGTTGAAGCCGATGGACGGAGCCCCGGCGTCGTCCGCGCCGCGATTGGCCGCCTCCATGGCGCCGGGGCCCCCTCCGGTGGCGATGACATTATCGCGCTGCCCACCGTCGGGCCAGAGCGCCCCGCCCTCTTCCGACGCCAACTGGCCGAACCGCCGCGCCTGCTGGTACCATCGGCGCTGGTCGGGGCTTCCGGTTTCGCTGATGCGCGCGCTGCCAAAGACAACGATCGTGGATCTCACGCCCCAGGCGCGAAGCGCTTCGTCGGCCTTGGCGAACTCGAGCAGGAACCTCACGCCGCGCATGGAGCCGCCCAGCAAGAACGGCTGGTCGAGCGCGGCCAGGGTGTAGGAGGGCGAGGCTCGCTGCGCCCCACTGCCGCGCGAATCGGCTGTCGGGGCTTGAGGCTGGAGGTCGGCGGGCATCGGGACGCCTAGTGGGAGACCAGGAGGGCGGTCGGCGGATCGTTCATGAAGGCGCGGCTGACCCCGCCGAGGATCCGCTCGGCCAGCCGCGTGCGGCCATAGAGCCCCATGACCAGCAGATCGGCCTTCCAATCGTTGACCTGGCCGCGCAGCGTGTCGCCGACCGAGGCCTCTTCCGACGTCTCCACGAAGACCTCGACCTTGCAGCCGCGCCGTTCGAAGCGTTGTTGCATGGCCGAGACGTCCGCCCGGTCGAGCCGCGGCGACACCATGGCCACGGCCACCTGGTCGGCGGCGGAAACCAGCGGCCAGGCGTCGCGCAGGGCGCGGGCGGCCTCGCGGCTGCCGTTCCAAGCGACCAGGACGCGGCGTCCGACGCTGGCCGGCCGCGGCGCGTCAGGCAACACCAGCACCGGCCCGCCGCAGCCGAACGCCACCTCCGTGGGCGTGACGTGGAAATCGCCTTGCGGCGTCCGCCCTGGCCCGACGACGACCAGGTCCGCGCCACGCGCGTAATCGATGAAACGCCGGGTCGAGTCCTGCTTGAGTCTAAGCCAATCGCAGCCGACCTGGGCGGTCTGGGTGGCGGCGGCGAGCCAGGCGCCGGCCTGTTGCTCCGCCCGGTTGACCGCCGCCGAGTGCGCCTCGAGCACCGAGGTCAGCAGCGCCGGCGGGATCCAAGCGCCGCCCGCCGCGGTGCTCGGCATGGTGAAGTCGGGCTCGAGGAAGACCCCCGTGACGTGGCCGCCGAAGCCCTTGGCCAGGCGCGCGGCCTGGTCGCAGCGATCTTGAGCTGCGGGGTCGGCGTCCACCTCAACCAGTATGTCGCGATAGGTCATTGAACCATCTCCTTGCGGCGCGAGGATCGGACAGGGTCAACAGCCCCGCCTTGATCGTCCTCAACGGGTGGCGGTGACGGCGTGATCGTCCTTCAGGGGCGTGGGCGTCGGTATTGCGATCGCCATCGGATCTCAGAGCCGGGCTGGCGCCTTGATCGGCGTCAAGGCCGCCTGTCGCCCGGAAAGCCATGCTGTGCTTGCGTTCCGAGGAGACTTCCATGGTCAAGCCCGCCCATGCCTGGGCTGTCACGACGGTCGTCGTCTTGACGGCGGCGGCGACGACGCTGGGCCTGGCGTCGCGACCGCAGGCTGTCAGCCCCACTTCGCTCCGCCCGTCACCGCCGACGGTCACGATGCCGGGTTTCGGCCGGGAGGAGATGCTGGGTCCCTCGGAAATCGAGGACCTGACCGAGTATGTCCTGGCGCTCTCCATGCGGTCGACGCACAGCGCTGCGGTGCTGCGCGCCCTCCCTCTCTACGAACGAAACTGCGCCGCGTGCCATGGCCTGGCGGGCGAAGGCGACGCGATGACGGGCACGCCCGATCTGACTGACGACGTGTGGGTCAACGGCGGCGCGCGTGAGGAAATCCGTGACCAGATCTGGCGCGGCGCGGACGGTCGGGGTCCGCTGCGGCAAGTCCGTTCGAGTCCGGAGCCACGCCTGCGCTAAGCCTCGCCCGCGGCCCGGCGAAGTCCGGGCCGCCCATGGTGGTCGAAGCGCCTACTTCGGGGCCGGCGCCGGGTCCTTGGACATCATCGTCTCACACTGCTTGTGGAGCTTCTCCATCTCCTCCGGCGAGAGCTTCTTGCCCTGCGGCCAGGTCGGAGCGCCGGTCTTGTCGCGACCGTGATCATGCGGCTGCTTCGCCGCCATCTTGGAGGCCATCACGGTCTTGCACTTTTCGTGCATGGCGTCGGCGGCCGGCGTCGAGGCTGCGGGCGCCGTTCCCGCGGTCGTCGGATGATGACCCGCGTGGTCCTGTTGAGCGAGGGTCGGCCCGGCGGCGAACGCCGCGAGGCTGGCGACAGATGTGAGTAGAGCGCGCATTGCAGATCTCCTGTTTGCGAGAGCGCCCAAAGTGGTGCGTTCCGCGCCTTGAGCCTTGCGATGCGTCAAGTCGTTCCAAACGAGCCGCCAGAAAGACTCCGACCCACGACCAGACAGCCGGGGCTTCGGTCGCGCCGGCATCGACGGCGCCAGGACCCGTTGCAGGTCTCGAGGACCGGGCCGGCGCCTGTCTCACCTGCGGCAAGGCTCTTGATGTCGGTCAAAGCCGGTGGCGCGCGGCGCGATATGGTTTCGAGGCCGGCGCCTTCGCCAGCCATCGCCGAGGGTCATACGATGACCGCCACACCTTCATCTATCCGTTCTCCGAGGCCGCTGGACGTCATCCGCTGCGCCGCCTCGGCCGCGCTGAGTCTGGCGATTCTGTTCGCCCTCTGTTGGGCCGGGGCCGTCGTCGTCGAGAGCCAGTCACATATGTTCATCGCCCTGTTCACGACCCAGCCGGTCGCCTCGACGACTGCGCTGGTTGAAGGGTTTGGCTGGTCGTTCGTGTTCGGCGCGCTCACCGGCGCGCTCATCGCGGCGTTCTACAATCTGCTGAGCCGCCTCGATCGGCGCTGACGGCGGACGTGGCCGAGGAGGAGATTCCCAATGTCCGTGAACCAAACCTCGCCGCTGGCGATTCGACCTCCGGTCCGTCGAGCCCCGGTCCGTCGAGCCAGGACGGTCCGCTCCAGACTCCGTCGGCTGCGCGTGCGGGTCTGCCGCAAGATGCGCCCGGCCTTCGAGGTCGCGGCGTTCTTCGGCGCCGCCTTGTCGGCGGTCTTCGAGTTGTTCTCGGGACGCCTGCCGAGCTTCTCGGCGACCGAAGTCTCTTGCCCCCCGGAGCCTGAGCCGCCCGCGACGGCCGACAACCCGCTCGCCCCCTTCCCGGTTCACGACTAGCGCCAAGCGTCCGGGACGGCCTCAGTCGGACGGCTGGGCGCGCCAGAACGTCAGACCGATCAGGGCGATCGCCGCAGCGGCGATGGCGACGGCGGTCGCCGGGTGCGCCCTGGCCTGGGTAACGGCCTGGTCGGTCAGGTCACGCGACTGCCGGCGGGCCTCCACCGTGAACTCGCGGGCCGCCCGCTGGAGCTTGGTGGAAACGCGGGTGAGGTTGTCCCGCGCCTCCTCGCTGATGGCCTCGCCGGCCTTCTTCAGTTCGTGACCGATGTCGTCGAGGGCGTCATCGAGGTCGTTGGCGATCCTCTTGGCGACGGACTTGCTCATGGCGCGGCTCCTTGTTGCTGTGCGCCTTCAGGAGACCGGGGCCGGCGCCTCAGCGCCTTGATCGCTGTCAACGGGAGCCTCCAGGGCCGCGCGCAAGCGGCGGATCATGGCGCTGCGGGCCTCGTCCGAGCCGGCAAGCTCGATGCGCCCGTCGAGGTCGAGCAGGAAGGCGGCGCGCTGGTTGTGCCAGTCCGGGCGCGAGACGGCGACCGCCGCGAGCCGGGGCTTGCCCTGGACGTCGGCGGTGGCCTTGCCCTTGAGAAGAAGAAAGCGCTGGTCCAGGGACGGGATCGCCAGCCGGTCCTCGGCGAAGCCCGCCGCCGCCAATCGGTCCTTGAGGCCCTCGAGCGCCGGCGGCTCGCCGTGGGCCAGGAACACGTTGCCGGCCACGGGCGCCCGAGCCTGGGCCCAGGCGACGAGACCATCGGCGTCGGCATGGCCGGAATAGACGTCCAAGGACCGGATCCGCGCCAGCACACGGACGTCCTCGCCCTGGATGCGCACCCGTTCGGCGCCCTCCTCGAGGATCCGGCCCAGCGTGCCGACGGCCTGATAGCCGGACAGCAACACCGTGGCCTGGCGCTGCCATAGGAGTCGTTTCAGGTGCTTGCGGACCCGACCGGCGTCGCACATGCCGCTGGCCGCCAGGATGATGTGCCAGCCCTTGAGCCGTTCGAGCCGGTCGCTTTCCCAGGGTTCGCGCAGGAACTTCAGCCGGTCGTTGGCGTAGAGGCCTTGGAACGGATTGACGTCGGTCGCCCGGTTCCAGCCGCGGCGACGGAAGACCTCGGTGGCTTCGATGGCGAGCGGGGAGTCCAGGAAGATGTCGGCTTCCGGCGCGTGGCCGTCGGCCATGATCGCCAGGATGTCGGCCAGCAGCTCCTGCGAGCGCTCCACGGCGAACGCCGGGATCAGCAAGGGCCCGCCGGCGGCGTGGGCGGCGTTGAGTTCCTGCGCCAGCATCTTGCGGCGGGTGGCCGGATCGACAAGCAGGCGGGGCCGGTCGCCGTAGGTCGACTCCAACACCAGGTGGTCGACCCCGGCCGGGCCTTCCGGGTCGGGTGAATAGTCCCGGCCGCCCGGCCCGATATCGCCGGAGAACAGGATGGTGACCGGACCTTCTTCGGTCTCGACGCACACCTCGATGGAGGCCGCGCCCAGGATGTGGCCCGCTTCCCAATAGGTCGCGGTCACGCCGGGAGCGACGGCGACGCTCTCGCCCAGCTTCACCCGCTCGAAGAGCTCGGTGGTCTGTACCGCGTCGCGCACGGTGTAGATCGGCTCGACCTGGTCGCGACCGCGTCGCTGGTTGCGGCGATTGAGCTGACGGACCTCGCTTTCCTGGATACTGCCGGCGTCGGGCAACATCACGCCGCACAGGTCGCGGGTCGCCGCCGTGGCGAAGATCGGCCCCTCGAAGCCGGCCTTCATCAGCTTGGGCAACAGGCCCGAGTGGTCGATATGGGCGTGGGTCAGCAGCACGGCGTCGATCTTTGACGCCTCGAAGGGAAACGGCTCGTAGTTGAGCGCCTTGAGGGTCTTCGACCCCTGGAACATGCCGCAGTCGACAAGCAGCGTGGCGCGCCCGGTCTCGAGACGCGCGCAGAAACCGGTCACGCATCCGGCGGCGCCATGGAAGGTGAGTTTCAGGCTCATGTGGACATCTCCTGGGTCAGCGCGGCCGCTAGGATGGGCGCCATCGCCACGGCGTTGCTGGGATGGGGACAGGTGTCGGTCGAGATCACCCGGCTGGCGCCGGCCTCGGCGAGACGCCGCGCCGTCGCCCAGTCGAAGAGCGCATGCACGACGGCGATCTCCACCTGCTCGGCGCCCTGGGCCAGGACCAGGGCGGTGGCGGCCTCAAGGGTTCCGCCGCTCGAACAGATGTCGTCGATGATCACCGCGCGACGGCCCTTCAGATCACGGCCGCCGTCCAGGGCCAGATGCACGCGGTGATCGCCCTGGCGGGTCTTCTGCAGGGTCATATGCGGCGCGCCCAAAGCCTCGCCGATCGCCCGCGCCCAGGGCTCCGACTCGCCGTCGGGCCCGATCACCACCGGTGTCGGGTCGGCTCCGATGGCGCCTGCCAGGGGTCCGGCGGCCGACAGCGCCGTGACCTGGGCCGGTGCGAACACCGCCCCGAGGTCGGAGGTCCGATGCAGGTGAGGTTCGACCGTGACGATCCGGTCGAACCGCTCGCCCAGCAGACGGCCGATCACATCGCGGCTCAGGGCCTGGCCGGGGGCGAAGAGCGTATCCTGGCGCAGGTAGCACATATAGGGCGCGACCAGGACGAGCCGCGTGGCGCCGGCGCGCCGCCAGGCGTCGCAGGCGAGCATCAAGCTGACGAGCTTGGCGTTGGGCTGGTTGAGCGGGCAATAGGCGATCACCGTGCCCACGAACGGCGCGACGGTGGGCAGGACCTCGCGATCGGGGAAGACGTGCAGCTGCACGATCTTGAGCTCCAGCCCCAGGGTGGCGGCGAGCCGCGCCGCGCCGAGCTGGTCGGCGGCGAAGGCCTGGACAACCGCGCTCATGGAGTGATCCGGTAGCCATCGTCCTCGCAGGCGGCCTCGCACGCGAAGGAAAAATCGGAACGCTCCGAGCCGTGGATGCGGAAGAGCGGCTCGCCGCGCGACACGCTCGCCCCAGCCTTGCGCAACAGGTCCACGCCCGCGCCGGTGTCGGTCGGAGCGCCGGCCAGCCGGGCGATCGAAGCGATCCGCAGGCAGTCGATCTCATGGATGCGACCGGCCTGGCCGGCGCAGACGACCTGGGTCATGGCGCCGATCCCGGGGGCTTTGGGCGAGGGACCCTGGGCGGCCATGATCTCGTCCATCTTGCGGGCGGCCGCGCCCGAGGCGAGCAGCTCGCGGGCGCGGCGTTCGCCCTGGCCGCCCTGCAGGGCCGGATCGGCCTCGAGCACGCGCCCGGCCAGCATGACGGCCTTTTCGGCCAGGTCGGACGGGGCCTCGGCCCTGCCCTCCAGGACGGCGCGGACATCGCGCGCCTCCAGGGCCGGTCCGACCCCGAATCCGATCGGTTGGGCCGTATCGGTCAGCAAGACCTCGATCCCGAGGCCGAGCCGCCCGGCGACGTGCTCAAAGAGCTTCTTGAGGCGTAGGGCGGCGCGCCGGTCGCGGATCTTGGCGGTCGGTCCGACCGGCACGTCCAGGACCAGGTGCGTCGCGCCGGCGGCGAGCTTCTTGGAGAGGATCGAGGCGACCATCTGTTCGGGCGTGTCGATGGAAAGCGGCCGTTCCACGGCGATCAGCACGTCGTCGGCCGGCGACAGATTCACCCGCCCGCCCCAGACGATGCAGGCGCCGCAACGTTCGACGACGTCGCGCATCTCGCCCTCGTCCAGGTCGACCCGGGCCAGAACCTCCATGGTGTCGGCCGTGCCCGCCGGGGAGGTGATGGCGCGTGACGAGGTCTTTGGCATCCACAGTCCGTGCGCCGCCACGATCGGCGCCACGATCAGCGAGGTGCGGTTTCCCGGGATCCCGCCGATGCAATGCTTGTCGACGATGACCGGGCGGCTCCACGCCAGCCGACGACCGGCCACGACCATGGCTTCCGTCAGCGAGAGAACCTCGTCGGCGGTCATGAAGCTGGCGCAGCTGATCAGGAAGGCGGCCACCTCGATGTCGGACCAGCGATGGTCGGCGAGGTCCCGGGCGATGGCCCGGTATTGCGCGTCGGTAAGCACATCGCCCGCCACCTTCGCCGCCACCGCGCCCAAGGTGCGCGACGGCGGCGCCGGCGTGACCTGAACCATGGCGCCGGGCGCGGCCCCCAATCGGCGGAGCAGCGGCTGCGGCAAGCCGACCTCGTCGCGCCCGACCAGGCTCCCGTCATCGCAGATCATGCAGGTGGCCAGCAGCCGGCGGCCTTCAAGCGCGATCTCGACCTTTCGCACCCCGGTCAAGCGTTCCGGCCGCACGGCCGTGCAGCCGCGCGCCAGCACCACGACATTCTCGCGCACGGTGTCGAGCGGAAGCGGGCGCACCCGCAGCCCGGACTGCGCTGGAGGCGGGCCCTCGGCCCTTGGCAGGGCTTCGGCGCGCATCAGCGGGCGATCCGCGCCGCCTGCAGGGCTTCGCGGAGCACTTCCTCAGCCAGGCTCGACCTGTCGCGCGGCGCGTCGACCTCGATGCGGCGCGCGGTCTTGGGATCGAGCTCGGCGCGCAGCACCCCCAGAGCGCGGGCCGGCGCCAGCAACACGAGGCGTTCGAACCGTCCCGCCTCGGCCGCAAGGTCGAGGGCGTGGGCGACTCTCGTGAGGAAGCGGCGTTCCTGCATTTGGGTCAGCGGCTTGTCGCCGGCGCCGTGCTGGCCGAAGCCTGTGCGGTCGCGCACCGTGGCCCTATGGGCGTGCGCCGCCGGGCGGTCCTGATTGTCGGCGTCGATCGCGTATTGCGGCAAGGGATGCAGCGGACCGCCGCGCACGCGCTCCTCGAACACCCGCGCCTGGCGTCCGTCGGCGGTGACGATCCAGGTCGTGACGTCTTCCATCATGGGAACCTCCATCCTTGAAGCGACGATGGAGGCCCGCCGTCAGGCGCGCTGTGACGACGATCAAACCCAGGCGCGTCGATTAGGTCTTCAATCGCGACGCTCGAATGCAGGAGACCGGCCCATGAGACATGCCGTCATCATCGCCCACCCCAATCCGAAGAGCTTCACCCACAGCGTCGCGCACGCCTACAGCGCCGCCATCGCCGCCCAGGGCCATGAAGCGGTCGAGCGCGACCTCTACGCCATGGGCTTCGACCCGTGCCTGAAGCGCGAGGAGGTCCCTACCGGCGCTGGCTACCAAACCAGCCCTGACGCGGCGGCTGAACGCGCCCGGGTCGCCGATGTCGACGTGTTCGCGTTCTTCTATCCGTGGTGGTTCAACGCGCCGCCGGCGATCCTGAAGGGCTATATCGACAGGATTTTCAGCACCGGCTTCGGCTACCGGCCCACATTCGGCGGGTCCGAGCCTCTGCTCACGGGCCGCAAGCTGATCAGCTTCAGTTCCTCCGGCGCGCCCGACAGCTGGGTGCGCGAGACGGGCGCCCTGAACAATCTGATCGCGGGCTTCGATCGGCACCTCGCGGGGGTCTGCGGCCTGCGGTTCGTCGACCACGTGCATCTGGCCGGGGTCGTCCCCGACATCACCGAGGAGTCGGTCCAGGATCTCTTGGCCGAGGTCCGGGCCGCAGTCGCCCAGGCGTTCCCACAAGTCGGAGTCCCGGCCTCCGTATGACTACCTAGGGGGCGCTGCTTAGGGAGCGTTCCCGAATTTCGAGCCGACCGCCATGGGCCTAGCCATAGGTCAACAGGAGGCTCGACATGTCCTTTATCCAATCCTTCGACGACACCCGCGCTACCCCCGTCGCCGCCGAGGCCGGTCCTGACGACCTGATGTCGCGCATCGGCGTGCGGATGACCTTCACCAAGGACGAGGAGATCTACGGTCAGGGCGAGAACGCCGACCTGATCTACCGCGTGATCAGCGGGACCGTGCGCACCTCGCGGTTCATGTCCGATGGACGCCGGCCGATCGGCGACTTCTACTATGCGGGCGACCTTTTCGGCCTGGAGACCGGCGACGAGCACGACATGGCCGCAGAGGCGCTCAGCGACTGCACGATCCTGGTGGCCAACCGGCAGGCCCTGCGCGGCGCGGGCGGAGAGGACGAACTCAAGCGGCTGGTCTGGGAAGCGACCGTTCGCGACCTGGAAAGCGCCCGCCAGCATCTGACCCTGCTGGTGCGCAAGACCGCCTGTGAGCGCGTCGCGAGCTTCCTGCTGGGCTTGGCCAATCGCCGCCGGGGCGGCCACGTGGAGCTCGCCATGGGGCGGCAGGATACGGCCGACTACCTGGGTCTCACCATCGAAACCGTCTCGCGGATGATCACCCAGCTCCAGGCCGCCAAGGTGGTGGAATTCAAGGGCAGCCGACTGTTCCGGATCTGCGACGCAGCGGCCCTGCAGGAAATGGCCGCGGGTTGACCGCCGTCAAGGTCGCCCACCGCCGGGCGGATGAGCGTAGACTGTCCGCAGGCTGCGGGCCGACGAAAGGGGCGAAGGCCATGGAAGATCGCAAGCTCAAGGACCGGGTCGAGCACGAGCTCGAGTGGGATCCGGCCATCGACGCCAGCCGGGTGGGTGTCACCGTCAAGGACGGCGTCGTCACCCTGAGCGGACATGTCCCCAACTATGTCCAACGCATCGCCGCCGAACGGGCCGTGAAGCGCGTGAAGGGCTTCCGCGGCCTGGCCCAGGACCTGGAGGTTCGTCCTCCCAATGGGATGGGAGCGCCTGACGATGAAGTCGCGGCCAGCGCGCTCCGGACGCTCGACTGGAATGTTTCGGTCCCCAAAGACGCCGTCCAGGTCCGCGTCGATGACGGCCACATCATCCTCGCCGGCGAGGTGGACTACGACTACCAACGCAAGGCCGCCGAAGAATGCCTGCTTGGCCTGCGCGGCGTCGTGCGGCTGACCAACCACGTGACCGTCAGGCCCCGGGGATTGGCGCCGGACCTGAAGCATCGGATCGAAGAGGCGCTGGACCAGCAGGCGCGCCTAGACGCTGGCAAGATCGTGGTCCTGGTCCAAGACGGCAGAGTCCGCCTCGAGGGCAGCGTCCGCGCCGCCTATCAGCGCGACATCGCCAAGGCCGCGGTCCTAGCCGCGCCTGGCGTCACCGCCGTCGACGACCACATGAAGATCGGCGCCTGAGGCGCGACCCACGCCGCCCGCGCATCGGCCGGCCTTCCAGGGAGGCATCCGTGACCTTTACGAGCATTCTCGTTCACGCCGAACCCGACGCCGCGGCCTCGCCGCGCCTGGCCTGCGCGGTCGCCGTCGCCGAACGCTTCGACGCGCTGCTGATGGGGGTCGGCGCCGAACTCCTGCAATCGACCGCCGTCGCCGACCCCTTCGGCATGCTCGCCATGGAGTGGCAGGGCGTGATGCGCCAGCAGCTGGAGGACAACCTGAAAGCCGCCGAACAGACCTTTCGCCTGCACGCGGGAAGTCTGCGGACCGATTGGCGCACGCTCTATGCGCCGCCCACGGACGCCCTGTGCGGCGCCGCGCGGGCCGCTGACCTGATTGTGGCCGGCGGCGCGCCCCTGACGGGCGCCGACTATTGGCGCCAGGCCGACACCGCCGAACTCGCGATCCGCGCCGGCCGCCCGGTCCTCGTGGCGCCTCCAACCCACCGGACCTTCCACGGCGACCGTATCCTCGTAGCGTGGAAGGACACCCGCGAAGCGCGGCGTGCGGTCGCCGACGCCATGCCGTTCCTGAAGCGCGCCGAAGCGGTCGTGGTCATGGAGGTCTGCACGAAGGACCAGGTCGAGGCCGCGGAATTCCATACCTCCGAGGTGGTCGCCCACCTGAAGCGCCATGGTGTGGAGGCCAGCGCCAAGGTCGAGGTCGAAGCCGATGACCGCGCCTGCGTCGAGCTCAACATCCAGGCCCAGGCGATGGCGGCCGACCTGATCGTGGCCGGCTGCTACGGCCACAGCCGGATGCGCGAGTGGGTGATGGGCGGCGTGAGCCGCGGTCTGATCCAGGCCCCGGAGCGGTTCGTGCTCCTGAGCCACTAGCCCGTTCCCGGGCCGCCGGCGCCATGACCACTCGAAACGGACCTGGCCGTGATCGCCACGCCGGCGCCCACGGTTCCGGGCCTGATCGCCGAGCTTGGCGCGCGCGGGCGCCGGGCCGGTTCCCGCAGACGCCTGACCTCCGGGATTCCCCTTAGGGGGTGCTCCCGAGTTTCGGCCGACACCTCGCGGATGTACCTCGGCGGCCGTGATGGCTCGCCGAATAGGCTGAGGAACAGTATGAACGCACCCTGCCCGGCCCATCAGTCCCCCGATCCCGCCTGGAAGGTCGCGGCTTGACCCGGGCGCAAGTGGCGGCCCGCGGCGACCGGCCGAGGGTTCTGCTGGTCGATGACGATGCAGCGCTTCGCGCGGCCCTGCAGTTCGCGCTCCAGCTTGACGGCCTGTCGGTGGAGACCTTCGCCAGCGCGGAAGACCTGCTCCAGCGGGCCGACGTGGCGGATGCCAGTTGCCTGGTGCTCGACCAGAATCTCCCGGGGATGACCGGCCTCGACCTTCTGGGTGTCCTGCGCCGCGGCGACGCCACGATCCCGGCGGTCCTGATCACGACCCACCCGGCAGCGGACCTGCGCCGCAAGGCCAAGGCGGCCGACGTCGAGATCGTCGAAAAGCCGCTGCTTTCCGACGCGCTGCTGCGTTCCGTCCTCACCCTCGTGGCGACCCGACCGTGACCGAGGTCCGAGCCTGAGATGTCCTTCCATCCCGAACCCGAGAATCCGGGCGCCAGCGTCGGACCGCCAAGTACGGCGGCTGGACGTCGGCGCTCGGCGAAGCGCCTTGCCGGGGCCGGTCTTGGCGCCTACCAGTTGAGACCATGAAGGGTTCCACCAAAGCAGCACGCCCCGTCGCCACGCGCCACGTGCCGCGGTGGGCGGGATACGCCTTGGCGGTCGCCGCGAGCATCGCGTCTCTGGTCCTGCACCGCGGCCTGGAGCCGATCTTCGGGGACCAGGTCGTGTTCCTGATTTTCGTACCGGCCGTGATCGTCAGCGCCGCGTTGGGCGGCGTCGGGCCGGCCATGGCCGCGACCGGGGTCGCGCTTGGCGGAGTGCTGGTGTTTCGCTGGAGTGACATCCTGGGGGACGCAGCCGGTTTCACCAATGCCGGCCTGTTCCTGATGATCGGGGCGGCGATCGGTTTTGGCGGCTGGCGGTACCATCGCGGCCGACGCGAGAACGCCGAGGCCCTGGCCCACCTCGAGGACCGCGAGGCGCACCTGCGCTCGATCCTCGCCACGGTGCCCGACGCCATGGTGGTCATCGACGAGCGTGGGATCATGCAGTCCTTCAGCGCCACGGCCGAGCGCCTGTTCGGCTGGACATCGGGTGAGGCGATCGGGCGGAATGTCTCCATGCTGATGCCATCGCCCTACCGCGAGGGCCACGACAGCTACATCACCCGGTACCTTACGACCGGCGAACGGCGGATCATCGGTATCGGCCGCGTGGTGGTGGGCGAGCGGCGCGACGGATCGACCTTTCCCATGGAGCTCTCCGTAGGCGAGATGGCCACGACGCCCCGGTTCTTCACCGGGTTTGTCCGCGATCTCAGCGAACGGCAGGCCACGGAGCGGCGGCTGCAGGACGTGCAGTCGGAGCTCGTCCATGTCTCGCGCCTCACCGCCATGGGCGAGATGGCCTCGGCCCTGGCGCACGAGCTGAACCAGCCGCTGTCGGCCATCGCCAACTATGTGAAAGGCTCGGTGCGTCTGCTGGAGGCGGAAAATCCCGATCGCGGCATGATCCGTGACGCGCTGGCCAGCGCCGGCGACCAGACGCTGCGAGCCGGCCAGATCATCCGGCGCCTGCGGGACTTCGTCTCCAAGGGAGAGGCGGAACCGCGCATCGAGAGCCTGCACAAACTGCTAGAGGAAGCAGGCGCCCTGGCCATGATCGGGGCCAAGGAGCGCGGCGTGCGGCTGCAGTACCGCATAGATCCGCGGGTGGAGCTGGTCCTCGCCGACAAGGTTCAGATCCAGCAGGTCGTTCTGAACCTGATGCGCAACGCCATCGACGCCATGGAGGACGCGCCGCGACGGGAACTCACGGTCTCCGCCCGCCTCGCCAAGGAGGGCGTGGTCGAGATCGCGGTAACCGATTCCGGTTCCGGCATCAGCCCCGAGGTCGCCGAACAGCTCTTCCAACCG
Source organism: Phenylobacterium sp. (assembly GCF_030697925.1). GTDB lineage: Bacteria > Pseudomonadota > Alphaproteobacteria > Caulobacterales > Caulobacteraceae > Phenylobacterium. Next base: position 18,710 of record NZ_JAUYOJ010000189.1, read on the forward strand.
TTCTTCACCACCAAGGCGCAGGGCATGGGGGTTGGGCTGTCGATTTCGCGTACAATCATCGAAGCGCATGGCGGTCGAATCTGGGTCGAGCCCGGGCCCGATGCCGGATCGGTGTTCCGTTTCACGCTGCGCGCGGTGACCGAAGGGGAGCTTGTCGACGGTGACTGAAGCCGTAGTGCATCTGATCGATGACGACGAGGCCGTGCGCGATTCGCTGGCCTTCCTGCTTACGACAGCTGGGATCGCCTCCCGGACCTATGAGTCGGCCGTCACCTTCCTCGACCAGCTGGCCGGCGCGGCCCCCGGCTGCGTGGTCACCGACATCCGCATGCCGGACATGAACGGCCTCGAGCTCGTCCGCCGCCTGAAGGACCGCGGCGCGAGCCATCCGATCATCGTGATCACCGGCCACGGCGATGTTCCGCTCGCCGTCGAGGCCATGAAGGCCGGCGTGGTCGACTTCCTGGAGAAACCTTTCGACGACGAGGCCCTGCTCGGTTCGATCCGGACGGCGCTGACGATCGGCGGCCAGGCGACCCAGGCGAGCGAGGAGCGCCGCAAGTTCGAAGCGATGCTCGCCGCGCTCTCGCCGCGCGAGACCGAAGTGCTGAAGGGCGTGCTCGCCGGCAAGCAGAACAAGGTCATCGCCTTCGAACTCGGCATTAGTGCGCGCACCGTCGAGGTCTACCGCGCCAACGTCATGACCAAGACCTCCGCCGGCAGCCTCTCGGAACTGGTGCGCATGGCCCTGCTGGCCGGCGGCCTTTGAGGCTCGTCAAAGCGGCGCGGCGCGGAGCGGGTAATCTGAACTCCCAACCGCCACTTCCGCCGACAGGCCATGCTCGACAGTACCGATCCCAGACCGACGATTATCCTGGTCGACGACGATGCGGCCTTGCGAGCGGCCTTGAAGTTCAACCTTGAGATCGAGGGCTTCCACGTCGAGACCTGCGAGAGCGGAGAGGCCCTGCTGCTGCGAGATCTGCCGTCCGGTCGGGCCTGTGTGGTTCTCGACTATAATCTTCCCGGCATCACCGGGCTGGATGCGCTGAGCCAGCTTCGCCGTCGACAGGTGGATCTCCCGGCGCTGATCATCACGAGCACCCCGTCCCTGCATGTGCGCGAGAGGATTCGGGCGGCCGGGGCGGATCTCATCGAGAAGCCGTTGCTGGGCGACGCGCTTGTGGGTGGCATCCGCGAGGCGCTGGCCCGCTAGGTTCCCGCCGCGCCGTGACGCTCCATCGCCGCCAGCCAGCGCCGCCGGGTGCGCGGGCCAATCCCTTCCACGCCGCCGATAAGATCGTGCCGGATCGGCTTGAAACCCGATATCCATAGGACGCCCTTCTCCAGGCTCTTGAGACCGTGCGCCCCGAAAATCACCCGGAAGATCATGGCCGGCATGCCCATGGTCACCACCACGCGGGCCGACTTGCCCTTGAGCAGGCCAGTCGGCGTCCCGCCGGGCGGGCTCAGGGCCACGCCGTAACGGAACACCTGCTCGAGGAAGCCCTTGAGGAGGGCGGGCGCGCCGCCCAGCCACAGCGGATACAGGATCACCAGGTGGTCCGCCCAGCGGAGCGTTTCCTGCGCCTCGCGGATGGCCGGGTGCGCGGCCTCGGACATGAACTCGTCCTTCGTACGCACCAGGGGAAAGTCCAACGCCCCGACATCAATGCGCCGGATCTGGTGACCCGCGCTGCTCGCACCGCAGATATAGGCGTTGGCCAGCGCCGCGCAGAGCCGTTCGCCCCGCGGATCGGGATGACCGTTGAGAACCAGGATGTTCTTGGCGGCCATTAGAGCGCCTTCGAGTGGCGGCCCTCGGCCGCCGCGAAATAGCGGTCGAACACCGCGCAGATCGTGCGAACCACCAGGCGGCCGGTCTCGGTGACGCTCACCCGGCCGCCGTCGCAGACGACGAGCCCGTCGCGCTCGAAGGCCCGCAGCTGCGCGAGTTCGCGGCTCAATTCGCCGAGTTCCCGGTTGTGCCGCTCGCAGACGTCGAAGAGGTCGACTTGGAGTTCGCACATCAGCCGTTCGATGATCTCGCCGCGGAAGCGATCCTCGCGGGTCACGACCACGCCGCGCGCGACCGGCAGTTGGCCCTTGGCGACCATTTCGCGCCAACCGAGCTCCGGCGTGACGTTCTGAACGAAGCCCTGAGGCAGGCTGCCGATCGCCGAGGCCCCGAGGCCCAGCAGGGTCCCCGCTCCGTCGGCGGTGTAGCCCTGGAAGTTACGGCGCAACCGGCCTTCTGCCTGGGCGAGCGCCAGTTCGTCGCTCGGCAAGGCGAAGTGGTCGAGGCCAATCCGGACATAGCCTTGGGCCACGAGCCGCTCGGCGGCGGCTTCGCTCTGGTCGAGCCGCTCGGCAGGCCCGGGCAGCGCCGCCTCGTGGATGAGCTGTTGATGCGTCTTCATCCAGGGCACGTGGGCATAGCCGAACAGCGCCAGGCGTTCGGGACGCAGGGGCAGCACCTGGTCGAGGGTGGAGAGGGTGTTGGCCACGGTCTGATGCGGCAGGCCGTACATGAGGTCGAGATTGATCGAGGCCACGCCCGCCTCGCGCAGCCAGCCCATGCAACGCGCCACCTCTTCGACGCTGCCCTGGCGATTCACGGCCTCTTGCACGCGCGGCGACAGGTTCTGCACGCCGAGGCTCGCTCGGTTCAGGCCGTGACCGACCGCGGCCTGAACCCATTCGCGGGTCAAGCCCGGCGGATCGATCTCGGCGGCGACCTCGAGTGCCGGCAGAAGGCCAAACACCCGCCCGAGCCCGCCGAACAGCACGGCCAGCTCGTCGACCGTCAGCATGTTCGGCGTCCCGCCGCCGAGATGGATCGCACCGGCCTCGAGCTTCCCGGGCAGCGCCTGTTCCAGCAGGGCCAGCTCGTCCATCAGATAGCCCACATAGTCGGCCACCGGCCCGTGGCGGCGCACCGCGCGCGTATTGCAGCCGCAGTACCAGCACAGGCGCGAGCAGAAGGGGATATGGACGTAGATCGAGACCGGATCGGCCATCGGCAGATTGCGCAGCCAGGTGCGATAGACGGCGGCGTCGACGGCGGGCGTGAACTGAACCGCGCTCGGGTAGCTGGTGTAGCGCGGCGCGCGCCCGTCGTACTTGGCCACCAGATCGGCCAGGGCGGGTGCGGGCGAATAGGTCGACTGGACGGCGGTCAAGGGCGGCTCCTGCATCAAGCCACCAACTTGGCCGCCTGGCCGTCCGGCGCCGTGATATCGGTCAATCGCCCGGTAGGGGCGCGTCCTCGGGATCCTTGGCCAGGATGCGTTCGGCGTCGCCGATGGGATCGTCATACTGGCCGTTCCCTAGCGTCCATCGGAAGGCGGCCAGGCCGAGCAGGGCCAGGAAGACCGAGGCCGGCGCCAGGAAGATCAGGATGTCCATCGCCGCCCGCCTCCGGCGCCCATGCGTAGGGCGTTGAGCATCACGGCGAGGGAAGACCCCGACATGGCCAGGGCCGCGACGAAGGGGTTGATCAGGCCCGCCATGGCCGCCGGCGCGGCGATCAGGTTGTAGGCCGCCGCGAAGCCGAAGTTCTGCAGCGCCCGCCGCCGCGCGGTGAGCGCCGTGTCGATGGCTGTGACCACCGCGTCGAGCCCCTCGCCCGAGAACACCAGATCCGCCGCGTTCTGGCTGGCGTCCAGGGCCGTTCCGGGCGCCATAGCGGCATGGGCGTTGGCGAGCGCGGCGGTGTCGTTGAGCCCGTCGCCGATCATCAGCACGCGCCGGCCCTCGGCCGTCCGCTGCGCCACGATCTGCGCCTTCTCAGCCGGGGTAAGGCCAGCGCGCCAGGCGGTCACACCAAGAACCTCTGCGACGCGTCGAACCGGGTCGAAGCCATCGCCAGACAGGATCTCGACGCTCAGTCCGCGGGCCCGCAGGGCCTGGACCGTGGCGCCAGCGTCCGCCCGGAGCTGATCCTGGAAAACGTAGCGGATCTTGGGCTCGCCCTCGATCGCCAGCCACAGTTCCGTCTCGCTGGGTCCCGCGCTAGTCACGCCTACGAAGGCGGCCCGGCCCAGGCGGGCCCGGCGACCGCGGATGAAGCCCTCGACCCCTTGCCCCGGGGTCTCGATCACCTTGTCGGCCAGGATCGAGGGTCCGGCTTCCCGAGCGAGCGCGCGAGCCAACGGATGGGCCGAGGCCCGCGCCAGGGGCGCGGCCATGGCCACGGCCGCGGGGACTGGATCGACGAGGCATGGACGCCCTTCTGTCAGGACGCCGGTCTTGTCGAGGATGACATGGTCGATCTCGGCCAGCCGCTCCAGGGCGGCCCCGGACTTCACCAGCACGCCACGGCGGAAGAGCCGCGCCGAGGCGCTGACCTGCACCGCGGGGACCGCGAGGCCGAGCGCGCAAGGACAGGTGATGATCAGGACGGCGACGGCCCGCAGCAGCGCCTCGCGCGGTCCCATTCCTAGAATCATGCCGCCGGCGAAGGTCATGGCCGCCGCGCTATGGACCACCGGCACGTAGAGGGCCGCGGCCTTGTCAGCGAGTTGGACGTAGCGGGAGCGTGACTGCGCGCCGGCCTCCACCAGCCGCGCGATGTCGGCGATGGCGGAGTCCTCGGAGGTGGCCGTCGCCAGCAGACGCAAGGTCCCTGTGAGGTTGAGTGCCCCAGCCCGGCACGTGTCGCCGACGCGGGCCGGGACCGGCGCCGTCTCGCCAGTGAGCAGGGCGTTATCGAGGGACGACTGGCCCGCCTCGATCAGACCGTCCACCGGAATGCGGTCGCCCGGCCGGACGAGAAGGAGATCGCCAGGAACAATGTCGCTGAGCGGCCGTCGATGTTCCTGTCCGTCGGCGCCGATGACGGCGGCGGCCGGCGCCTGGAGCGCCAGGATGTCCCCAGCCGCGCCGCGGGCCCGGGCGCGCAGGCGATGATCCAGCCACCGGCCGATAAGCAGCAGGAAGAGCAGCGAGACCGCCGCGTCGAAATAGGTGTCGGCGCCGCCCAGCACGGTCTCGACGAAGCTGATGGCGAGGGTCAGCAGGACGCCGATGGAGATCGGCACGTCCATATTGGCCCGGCCGGCCTTGAGCGAGCGCCAGGCCGAGGTGAAGAACGGCATGCCAGCATAGACCGCGCAGGGCGCGCCGACCGCCGCGCTCATCCACTGCATCATGGTCCGCATCGCCGGACCCAGTTCCTGGCCGAACAGCCCCGCCCAGATCGGCACGGAGAACATCATGGCGTTGCCGGCGCCAAAGGCGGCCACGCCGAGCGCCATGGCCAGGCGACGGCCCTCGGCGTCGTGCGCCGCGGCAGACGTGGCCGGATCGAAGGGCGTCGCGGGATAGCCCAGGCGATCCAGGGTCTCGATCACGAGCGCGGGGTCGCCGCCGCCTTCCGTAAAGCCGACGGAGAGCTTGCCGGTCGTCAGGTTCATACGCGCGGAACCCACGCCGGCGATCGCCCCGACCTGACCCTCGATCTTCGAGATGCAGCCGGCGCAGCGGGCGCCTCGGACCAACAGGTCGAGGCGTTCGCCGCCATCCGGGTTGGGGCGCAGGAAAGCCGAGAAGTCCTGTCTCGGCGCGAACTCCGACGTTAGGGCCATGTGAGGCGACGCTCCGCTTCGAAGGGCTGCGCCCCGCCGGCCGCGAACCGAAGGTCCCATACGCCTGGCGCCGGCGCCGCGGCGGCCGCATAGCGTCCCGGCGAGACCTCGGTGAAGGTGAGGACGATGCGCCCTGCCTCGGTCGCCGGCCGCTGCAGGTCGCCCGACAGCGTCAGACCGCGGATCGGCTGGCCGGTCTGGTCGACGATCTCGACCTCGACCTGACCCTGGGCGGGTGCGGCCACGGCGCGCCAGCCAAGCGTGGACTGGGCTTTCAGCCGGGCGACGGAGCGGTTGTGCCGCAGACCGTCTTCGTAGGGGGTCGCCGAGACCTGGCCCGGGAAGGTGCGATAGGCGTTGACCACGAAGATCGTGTCGACCGCGATCACGATGCCGAAAAAGGCGACGACGGCGATGAGCACGTGCCAGCCGGTCACCCGAAAGCCGGCGGCGGGAGGGGCTGGATTCATGGCGTGTTCGCGACTCCCGACAGGAAGGTGGTTTGGGCGCGGGCCTCGGCCTTCGAGGTGCGGACGACAAAGCTCGCGGGCAGGTTGGGCGCGCTGAGGGCCTGGGGCGGCAGGGTGACGAACACCCGCAGGGCCCGGACCTCGTTGGCCGGCGCCACGACCGTCAGGCTCGTGCCGCTGGAGGCGGCGGCCGGAGTCTTGATCCTGGCGCCCGCGGGGCCTTCGAAGCCGACGATCACGGTCTCATCCTCGAAGCTGCGATTGACGATCTTGAGCGTGTAGCCGTTGCGCACCGCGCCATCGTGCAGGCGCACGAACACCGGGTTGCGGTCGCGCAGCACGTGGAGGTCGAGGGTGGTCCGGACGCTGAACCCCCAGGCCATGGCGCCCGACACCGCGGCCAGGGCGACGCCATAGAACACGGTCCGCGGTCGCAGTAGCTTGTAGATGGCGGGCCGGCCCTCGTTGCGCGCCTCGACCGCGGCGTCCGTATCGAAGGCGATCAGGCCGGTGGGACGTCCGACACGGACCATGATCTCGTCGCACGCATCGATGCAAAGCCCGCAATTGATGCATTCAAGCTGGGGCCCGTTACGGATATCGATCCCCATGGGGCAGGCGGTGACGCACTGGGCGCAGTCCACGCAATCGCCCCGGCCCGTCCAGTCGGCGCCCTTCTTATGCGGGCCGCGCGGTTCGCCCCGGTCGTAGCGATAGGTGACCTGCAGCGAATGCTCGTCGAGCATCGCCCCCTGGATGCGCGGCCAGGGGCACATGTAGATGCAGACCTGCTCGCGCATGAAGCCGGCGAAGACGTAGGTCGTGAAGGTCAAGAGGGCGCAGAAGATGTAGCCGGTGAGCGGGCCCTGTCCGATCCAGAAGGTGCGGATCAGGGTCGGCGCGTCGTGGAAGTAGAAGATCCAGGCGCCGCCGGTGCCGAACGCGATCCCCAGCCAAACCGCATGCTTGCCGATCTTCCGCCAGGCCTTGTTCAGCGACCAGGGCGCCGCGTCCAGCCGCATGCGCGCATTGCGGTCGCCCTCGAACAGTCGCTCCACGTGGATGAACAGGTCGGTCCAGACCGTCTGGGGACAGGAATAGCCGCACCACAGACGCCCGAAGAGCGCGTTGCTGAGGAACAGGGCCAGGGCGGCGAGCACCAGCAGCCCGGTCAGGAAATAGACCTCCTGCGGCCAGAGCTGGATCCAGAAGAAGTAGAACCTCCGGCCCTCGAAATCGACCAGCACCGCCTGGTCGGGCAGGGTTCCCGGCCGCTCCCAGCGGATCCAGGGCGTCACGTAATAGATGGTCAGGGTCGCGATCAGCAGCGCCCACTTGATGGCGCGCCAGCGCCCGTGGACCAGCTTCGGATAGATGGGCTGGCGCGGCTTGTAGAGCCCGGTCACGTAGGCCGGACCCCGCGCCTTGGCCGCCGCCGAGACCGGCGAGGTCTTGGCGGCGGTTGGGGCCGACCGGTCGATCACCACGGTCATCGCCGGACTATCGCCCTCCGGCGTTGGCGTGGATGTAGACGGCGAGCGCCTTGAGCGTTTCGGGGTCGAAGCGGTCCTTCCAGGCCGGCATGACGCCGCCCTGCCCGTTCCAGATCTGGTCGTGGATAGCCTGACGGCCGGAGCCGTACAGCCACTCCTGATCGGTCAGATTGGGCGCGCCCTGCTTCTGGTCGCCCAGCCCCTTCACCCCGTGGCATGCGACGCACTGGGCCACATAGACCGGGGCGGCGCGCCGGACGGCGGCGACGTCGGCCGGCCGATGCGACAGCGCGACCACGAACTCGGTAAGGTCGTCCACCTGAGCCGGGGTCAGCATCTGGTCGCGCCCGAAGGCCGGCATCTGGGAGAACCGCGCATCGGCGCCGCCCGATCGGACGCCGACCTGGATGGTCCGGTGGATGTCCGCCAGCTCGCCGCCCCAGAGCCAGACGTCGTCGCGCAGGTTGGCGTAGCCCTTGGCCCCGATCCCGCCCGTGCCGTGGCACGTGGCGCAGTTGTCGCCGAACACCGACTGGCCGACCGCCTGGGCGTAGGCCTGCAGTTCGGGATCGCGCTCGATCTCCTCCAGCGAGGCGGTGCGCAGGCGGGCCGCCTGGGCGCCGCGCACGGCGGTCAGGGCCTGGAGTTCGCCGACGACCGCCTCGCGATCGGACTGTCCCAGGATCCCCTTGGAATAGCCGGTGAGACCCGGCCAGGACGGCATCAGCACCCAGTAGACCGCGGCCACCGCGATGCTGGCGTAGAACACCCAGAGCCACCAGCGCGGCAGGGGATTGTCCAGTTCGCGGATGCCGTCCCACTCGTGACCCGTGGTCTCGACGCCCGTGACCTCGTCGGACTCACGCTTCGACATCGGGATCCTCATGGTCTTGCAGGGGAAGGTGGGCCAGGCGCTGGAACGCCTCGCGGTTCTTGGGCCAGAGCGCGTAGGCGACGCCGCCGGCGAAGACGGCGCCGAAGTAGATCAACCCGCCTTGCTGGGCGATCTGCGCCACGGTTTCGTAGGTGAGGCCGCTCATCGCCGGTTCTCCGGGGCCTCGGCCTGGTAGGTCTTGAAGTCGACCAGGGTCCCCAGCATCTGGAGGTAGGCCACCAGGGCGTCCATCTCGCTGACCTGGTCAGGGTTGCCGTCGAAGTCGCGCTGCTGGGCCTTGGCGCCGTACCGGGCCAGGAACTTGGCCGAGCCGGCGAAGGGGTCGGCCTGGGTCTCCAGGTCCTCCCTGGCGCTGTCGATCATCTCCTGGGTGTAGGGGACGCCGACCTTGTTCATGGCCCGGATCTTGGCCTGGATGTCGCGGTAATCGAGCGGCTTGTTCGCCAGGAAGGCGTACGGCGGCATCACCGATTCCGGCACCACCGAGCGCGGATCGATCAGGTGGTCGCGGTGCCAGGCGTCGGAGTACTTGCCGCCCAGCCGCGCCAGGTCGGGCCCGGTTCGCTTGGAGCCCCACTGGAAAGGATGGTCGTACATGCTCTCGGCGGCGAGGCTGTAGTGGCCGTAGCGTTCCACCTCGTCGCGCAGGGGCCGGATCATCTGCGAGTGGCAGAGATAGCAGCCCTCGCGGACATAGATGTCGCGCCCCTCGAGCTCGAGCGGGGTGTAAGGCCGCACGCCTTCCACCTTCTCGATCGTGCTCTCCAGGTAGAAGAGCGGCGCGATCTCGACCATGCCGCCGATGGAGACGACGATCAGGATGGCGAGGACGAGCGGCAGCGAATTCCGCTCAAGCTTGGTGTGATGTTTCCACATGGTCGGGCTCCCCTACTCGGCCGCGACAAGCGCGGGGGCGGGACCGGCGGCCTGGGCGACGGGCGCCTGGCTCGGCATGCGGATCGTACGCCACAGGTTGTAAGACATGATCAGCGCGCCGGAGAGGTACATGAGACCTCCCAGGGTGCGGATGACGTTCTCGATATGCTTGGCTGAGACGGTCTCGACGAACGAGTTGGCGAGGAAGCCCTGGGGCGTGTACTCGCGCCACATAAGGCCTTCCATGATGCCGGAGACCCACATCGCGCAGATGTAGAGGACGATCCCCAGGGTCGCGATCCAGAAGTGCCACTCGGCCAGGGCGTTGGAGTAGAGCCGGTCCTTCTTCCACAGCCACGGCACCAGGCAGTAGAGCGCGCCGAACGAGATGAAGCCCACCCAGCCCAGGGCGCCGGAATGCACGTGGCCGATGGTCCAGTCGGTGTAGTGGCTGAGCGCGTTGACCTCGCGGATCGACATCAGCGGGCCTTCGAAGGTCGACATGCCGTAGAAGGCGATGGAGACGGCCATCATCCGCAGGACCGGGTCGGTGCGCAGCTTGTCCCAGGCGCCCGAGAGCGTCATCAGGCCGTTGATCATTCCGCCCCAGGACGGCATCCACAGCATGATCGAGAAGGTCATGCCCAGCGTCTGGGCCCACTGCGGCAGGGCCGTGTAGTGGAGGTGGTGCGGACCCGCCCAGATGTAGATGAAGATCAGCGACCAGAAGTGGACGATGGACAGGCGGTACGAATAGACCGGCCGCTCCGCGCGCTTGGGCACGAAGTAGTACATCATCGCCAGGAAGCCGGCGGTGAGGAAGAAGCCGACCGCGTTGTGGCCGTACCACCACTGGATCAGGGCGTCCTGCACGCCGGCGAACAGCGAATAGCTGTGGCTGTTCAGCAGCCCGACGGGCATGGCCAGGTTGTTGACCACGTGCAGCAGGGCGATGGTGACGATAAAGGCCAGGTAGAACCAGTTGGCCACATAGATATGCGGCTCCTTGCGCTTCCAGATCGTGCCCAGGAAGACCAGCAGATAGGCGACCCAGACCACGGTCAGCCACAGGTCGACGTACCACTCGGGCTCGGCGTATTCCCGAGACTGGGTGATGCCGGCCAGGTAGCCGGTGGCCGCCAGCACGATGAACAGCTGGTAGCCCCAGAACACGAACCACGGCCATGCGCCGCCGGCCAGGCGCGCCCTGCAGGTGCGCTGCACGACGTAGAATGAGGTTGCGATCAGCGCGTTACCGCCGAACGCGAAGATCACGCCCGACGTGTGCAGGGGCCTGAGGCGCCCGAAGTTCAGCCAGCCCGCTTCGGGGAAGTAGAAGATTGTCGGCCAGGAGAGTTGGGCGGCGATCACCACCCCCGCCAGCAGGCCGGCGATGGCCCAGAACATGGTGGCGATGACGCCGGCGCGGACCACGCCATCGGCGTACTGGTCCTGGGGCGATCGGAACCGGCCCGAGGACAATCCCACCGTCATGGCGCTGAGCGCGGTCACGAAGGCGGCGATGAATATCCAGCCATGGAACCGGAACAGCCGGTCGTCGGAGAACGCCGTGGCCATAAGGGCGCCGAAGGCCAGCAGGCCCGTCAGCGCATAGAGCAGGACGGCGTTCAGCGGCGCCGCGTCGGTTTGTGCCGATTGAGTGGTCATGTTCCCCGCGAGTCGCTGCGATGCCCGGCCGCCAGTCTCGCGATCGGCGGCCGGATCGCTTTGATTTCAGTCAAGGCTGACGCGTTCGCGCATCGCGATGCTGTCAAGGAGCCGAGGAAAACCCATGCACGCGAACGAGCCGTTGGACCTTCGATCCGTCGCCGGGGCGCTGTGCCTACTGGCGTCGGCTGGCGGCGCCACCCTGGCCTGGGCCCACATGCGCGCGATCGAACAAATGGGAATCATCTGCGGCGCGCCGCCCGAGGTCCACTGCGGCTGGAGCGCCTCGGCCCTGATCCTAGGCCTGTCCGGCGTCGCCCTGGTCGCCGGAGCGCCTCGCCTTGCGTGGCGCAGGGTCCCGCTTCCCGCCACCGCCAAGCCCCGCATCTCCGGAGAACACGTGTGAACAAGCGCCCCCTGCTGATCGCCTCGGCGATCCTGTTGAGCCTCCCGGCCTATGCGACCCAGGCCCAACCCGCCAAACCTCCAAGCCAGGCTGAACAGACCGTGCGCGCCGTGGACGCCCGCGCCCACGCGGCGGCCGACCGAGCCATCGACGCGGCGAGTGCGGCGGCTCAGTCGGCGATCAAGGCGCTGGACACGGCCGAGACGGCGCTGCGCGAGGTGACCCGCGAGAGCGCCGAAGCCTCGAGAACCGCCTCCCAGGAGACGGAGGCTGCCGCCTTGGCCGCCGCCGCGCGGGCCAAGGAAGCCTTCGCCCGGGGATCGGCGGACACGCGGATCGCCGCCGACCGGTCGGTGAAAGCCGCCCGCCGCGCGGCGGAGGAAACCGCTCGAGCTGCGCAGGCCGCGCAGGCCGCGGACCGCGCCACGACCGAGGAGACCCTTCGGGCCGCGCGCGACGCGGCCAAGGCGTCCGCCGACGCCGCGGCCAAGGCGCTCGACACCATCCAGGTCGCGGTCCGTCGGGCGAAGAAGGACCACGCCTACTAAGGGCGGCGCGCGGCGCCGGTCGTCCGCGCCTCCATCTCAGGACGCGCGTCGAACCACCAGGGTCTTGCCCGAATAGGCCTTGACGTCGATCTTCTCGCGGCGCTGCACCTTGCGGCCGGTCGCGCTCATGAACGTCACCTCGACCGTGACCCGCGACACGCCGGGCAGTCCGAAGTGGACGGGCGTGGCGCCCTGGGCGCCATAGCCGCCACCGGTGGAGACCTGGCCCGCACCCAGCAGCTTGCCGTCGGCGCCATAGATGCGCACCTCGGCGCCGGCCTGGGTGAAATGGCCCTTGGCGTCGACGACGGTGACTTGCAGGCTCTGCCTCGCGGCGGCCCTGGGAAGCAGATTTCGGAAGAGGAAGTGCCCGCCCACGGGGCTGTACCCCTGGGTCACCGACAGATCGAGCGCTCCGTCCCGGTCATAATCCACCCAGGCGACGCCGTGGTCCCCGGCGTCGAGCAGACCGCCCTTGCTAAGCACGTTCGCGAAAGTCTTGCCGGCCTCGTTGTGGAACAGCCGATCGAACGGAGTCTGCTGGCCGGCCGGGCCCTCGTAGGACATCACCGCCAGGTCGGGATAACCGTCGTTGTCGTAGTCGCCCCAGGCCGCGCCCACCGCATGGTTCTCGACGCCCACGCCCGTCGCCGCCGCGGTGTTGGTGAAGCCGCCGTCGCCGGTCCCGCGCCATAGGGCGTTATGGCCGTAGTTCGGGACGAAGATGTCCAGGGCGCCGTCATTGTCGTAGTCGCCGACGGCGCAGCCGACCCCGCCCTCATCGGTGCGGCGGCCAGGGCTGTCCATGCCGAGCGCGGGGGCCACGTCAACGAACGCCCCGCCGTCGTTGCGCCACAGCGCGTCGGTCTTGCCCGACTGGTTGGCGAGAAACAGGTCCAGGTCGCCGTCCTTGTCGTAGTCGAGCCAGCATGCGCCCACGGTCGAGCGGGCGACGGTGGGACCGGTCCCCGCGAACACCTGGGTGAACTTGCCGCCGTCATTGCGATAGAGCTTGTTCTCGCCGATCCGATCCGTGGCGTAGAGGTCGAGATCGCCGTCGTTGTCGTAGTCGATCCAGTTGTTTTGGCGGGCCGACCGGCCAGGCAAGGTGAGGCCGATCTCGGCGGCCACATCGACGAAGGCTTTGCCGCCCCGGCTGTGAAAGACCGCGCTGGGCTTGGCCGGAACGCTGGAGCCCGCCAGCAGGTCGACCCAGCCGTCGCCGTCATAGTCGCCCCAGCTCAAGGCCCGGAACTCGCCCCCGGAGGTGGGCAGGCCCATGGCGCCGCCGATACTGGCCAGGGCGCCTTTGTCGTTCCGATAGAGGCGGATCTCGCCGCTCTTCAGCGAGACGGCGAGATCGAGGTCGCCGTCGTTGTCGAAGTCCGCCCAGGCGTTGGACAGCGATCCCGGCATCGCCAGCAGGTCGCGCTGGATCGGAGCGAACGCCGGGTCAGGCGCGGCGGCGGTCGTGGTGGCGGCGGTCGTGGTGGCGACGGCCAGGGCGGCGCCCGCCATGGCGGCCAGCATCCAGCGTCGGGGCATCGTCATCTCCTGCGGATCAAAAGGGGACCGTCGACTCGAGGTGCTTCTCGACCTCGGCGCGGGTGGTCCAAAGGGTGCGATAGGTCTTCTTCGACAGGTGGTCGAGCTGGTCGCTGCGGTGCGGGGACCCCGGCTGGGTCGAGTTGCCATAGCTCATCAATCCCAGCGCCTTGATCGGGGTGGAGAACTCCACCATCGACACCCAGGTCTCGCCGTGAACGGGCGTGCGCTTGCCGTCCTTGAGCGGGCTCCAGGTCATCACGTGGAAGACCCCGGTGTTGCCGAAGCCGCCGTTGCCCGGCAGGTCGACCTTGCCCAGGGCGAAGCGGGAGACCTCGCCGAACGGGCGGTCGATCGATCCGTAGCTGGCCTTCGCCTCCTGAGCCGCGGTCTTGAGCATGGCCACGGCCTGTGTCGGGTCCTTGAGGCCGACGGGCGTGTCGATGGGCTTGGCCGGATCCCAGCGGACCCGATAGTTGGCGTCGTTGTTATAGGTCGGACCGGAGAACTTCCGCGCCCAGGCCTCGAACAGCAGCGCGCCCTTCGCGTCGGCGTCGACGGTGCGGTCCCAGGCCTTGAGCACGGCCGCGGCTTCCAGGACCTCGGGGTCGGTGCTCTGCGCGGCGGCGGCCAGCAGGTCGTCCAGCACGCGCTCGGCCATGAGCACGTGGGTCGTTGTCTTGCGGGCGACGAAATCGTCGAAGGTGATCTTCGCGGCGTCGGCCATCAGGTGCGACGACTGCTGCGCGCGCAGCGACATTGGGCCCGGGTTGGCCATATAGGCCGGATAGTCCTTGGCCTGGATCGCCTGCGGCCAGGTCGAGACCCACGGCGGGTCGTTGGTGTTCTGCACATAGCCGCTGGGCGGATCGATGACCTTCGGAAGGTCCTCGTAGGGGTGCGTATCGGTCCACAGCGTGGCCGAGGTGTCGCCCGGCACGAGCTCGCGCCATTTGGCGACGTCGCCATCGGCGTGCTTGGGCAGGATGCCGTTGTAGAGATACTGGACGTGCCCTTCGCGATCGCCATAGACGATGTTGAACGACGGCACCTGCAGGCGCTTCATGATCGCCTGGTAGTCGGCGAAGCTCTTCGACTTGCCCATGTCCCAGTACTGGCGAAGTCCGCCGGGACGATCGAGGCCGGCGACGCGCACGGCGACCGTCTTGCCATCGGCCCGCGTGAACACCGGCCCGTGCACCGATGAACGGAGTTCCAACGGCTCGGTGCGGAGGGTCCCGTCCGGCTGCTTCACCTTCAGGCTGGCCGCCTTGGTCTCGAACGCCCGCACCTTCCCGTCGAGGAGATAGCCGCCGTCCGCGAGCTTCAGTTCGTAGTTGGTGGCCCCCAGGACGCCGTTGACGGTGTTGGTGAAGCCCATCCGGTCGTTGAACGCGAAGCGCAGCACCGGCAGGCCCACCTGCGTCGCCCCGTACATCTTGATGCCCGGCCCGTTCAGGTCGGCCTCGAAATAGGTGAGTTGGCTGGGCGCCCAAGGCAGGTGGGGGTTGGCCAACAGCAGGGTGTTCCCGCTGGCCGACTTCTTGGGCATGACGGCCCAGGCGTTCGAACCTGCGTCGGCGTTGCTGCCCATGGTCCGCGCCTGGGGCGCCACATAGACGTAGTTCATCAGCCGGTGGCCGTGGGCCATGACGTCGACGCCGGTGATCGGGAAGACCTGACGCACCGCGGGGTCGAGCTTTTCAGGGTGGGCCTTCGCATAGGCGTTCATGCCCGCGGCGAAGGCGTCAAGATTGGCGCGAAAGCTGGCCGGCTCCTGCCCGTACCAGGCCTTGGCGCGCTCATAGATGCCGTTGGCGATCACCCACTTGTCGGACTCGACCTCAGCCGCGCCCCAGTACTCGGCAGCGCGGCCGCGAGCCTGGCCGTAGAGCTTCACAACCACGTCGCCGTGGTTCTGCGCCGTGGCGTAGCCAAAGCCATATAAGACCGAGGCCTCGTCTTTCCCGTAGATGTGCGGCACGCCGTAGGTGTCGTAGAGGATCTCGCCCTTCGGAGCGGCCTCGACGGCGGCCGGCGCCGCGGCGAGGCCCACCGCCAGCGCGGCGGCGATCATCAGATTCTTGGCCAAATACACGGCGCGTTTCCCTCAGGCGATCCCAGTCCTCAGAACGTGTACTGCACCCGGGCGTACCAGGAGCCGCCCGTGAACCCGAACGGCGAGGTGCCGGGGAAATGGCCGCTGCCCGTGGCGGCGTTGTAGATGCCGTTCTTGTCCGGGTACTCGTTGAAGAGATTGTTGACGCCGGCGGCCAAGGTGACCTGATCCAGAACCTTGTAGCTGACCTCCAGGTCCGTGATCCATTTGGCCCCGTAGCTGCGGTCCTGGGCCGGCAGGTCGGCGATCACCGTGAATTTGCCATAGCGCGTCGAGCGCAGGTTCACGTTCAGCTTGTTCCAGTCCCAATTCAGGCCCAGCGCGACCTTGCTCTTGGGGAACGAGGTCGTCAGGAAACCCTGGCTGCCCCGGCCGAACAGGACGAACCCGGAGCCCAGCGCGGTCAGCTCCGGCGGGTTCGGGATGATGTCGAGGATCTTGGTCTTGCCGTAGTTGAAGCCGGCGTTCGCCCGCAGCCGGCCCCAGTCGCCGAGGTCGTAGCGATAGGTCGCCACCACGTCGACGCCACGGGTCCGCGTGTCGATGGCGTTGGTGTAGTACTGGGCCGACAGGTCGCCCGAGAGGCCCTTGGAGATCAGGATGTTGCTCACCGCCGTCCCGGTCAGGGTGCTGGTGATCGCGATCCGGTTGTCCACCTCGATCTGATAGGCGTCGACGGTGATGTCCAGACCGGGCATGGGCTGCAGGGTGACGCCGGCGCTGATGTTCTTCGACTTCTCGGGCGTCAGCGGCTTCGCGCCGAGCGCGATGGCTTCAGGCGCCCCGACCGGCAGGGTCTTGATCAGCAGGAGCTGGTTGGGCACCCCGGCGACGGTTCGGAACTGGCTGGACGTGGCCGCGTAGTGCTGCTGGGCAAGGCCAGGCGCGCGGAAGCCGTTGCTGACCGCGCCGCGCAGGGAGAGCCAATCCGTCAGCTCATATCGGCCGGTCAGCTTGCCCGTCAGGGTGTCGCCCGAGGAGTCGCTGTAGTTCTCGTAGCGGGCGGCGGCGCCGACGAAGAGCTTGGACGTAGCGTCCCAGCCCAGTTCGCCGTAGACCGCCCGGGAGTCGCGATGGCTGGTGCTGGCGTCGGCGGGGCGGAAGCCGGGCGTCGCCTGGGCCCCGGTCTGCGGCGCCACCCCGGCGAACGGCTGGCCGGCCGGAGCGCGGTAGAGCCCCTCGGCGTAGCTCGCGGGTTCGCCGGCCAGGATCTTGTAGCCCTCGCGCCGGTACTGGGCGCCGAAAGACACCTGCAGGCTGGACTCGCCAAGCTCGAAACCGCGGGTCACGTCGAGGTTGCTGGTCAGCTCGTCGGACTGCAGCGTGCCGATGTAGAATGTCTTGGGGCTGGCCGGGCCGAGGCTGGCGTTCTCGGTGTTGGAGGTGTGCAGCACGGCCTTGTTCTTGCCGTAGCCGGTGGAGAGGTCCCACTCCCAGCCGCCCAGGTCGCCCTTCATGCCGCTGGTGAACTCGTAGTCGTCCTCGTTGACCACTTCGTTCGGCCGGTACCCGAGGGGATAGAGCGCGGGCGTCGTGTTGACGTTGTTGGGCGTGCGGTAGGTGAACGGCAGGTCGGATTCACGCTTCGCGTAGGTGCCGAACGCGTAGAGCGCGATCTCGCCGAAATCGTACTCGCTGTTGAAGCCGAAGATGGTGTTGGTCTGCGGCAATTGACCGAAGTTCTTGGTCACCAGCCGGTCGATGGTGGCTTCGCGCGGATCCCGGACGCCGCCGACCAGCGGGAACAGCTGGATGCTGGGAGCGATGGGATAGGCGCGGTTGGACAGCCGCTGGTCCTTGCGATTCACCGAAACGTTCACGAAGCCGGCGTCGCCGAGCCTGAAGCCCTTGTTGAAGGCGAACTGGGTCAGGTCGCCGTCCTTGCGGTCGAAGTTCAGGCCGTAGGTGGCGCTGAGCATGCCGGCGTCGGTATCGCCCTTCATGATGATGTTGATGACACCGGCGATGGCGTCGGAGCCGTACTGGGCCGCCGCACCGTCGCGCAGGACTTCGATCCGCTCGATCGAGGCGGTGGGGATCATGTCCAGGTCGGCGGGAACCGATCCGTTGTAGAGCGACGACACCGCGTTGATCAGCGAGGTCTTGTGCCGCCGCTTCCCATTGATCAGCACCAGGGTCTGATCGGGATTTAAGCCTCGCAGGCCGCCTGTCGCGATGATCGTGGAGGTGCCGCCTCCGGCCCGGAACGGCAGGTTGAACGAGGGCGCCAGGGTCTGCAGCGCCTGGAAGACCCCGGCGCGGCCGGACTTCTCCAGTTCGGTGGCCGAGAACGAGTCGATCGGCGTGGGGCTGTCGATGATGGTCCGCGGCGCGCCGCGGACGCCGGTCACGACCACGGCCTCGAGCTCCTGCGGCTCCGCGGGTTTGGCCGCGACGCCGCCACCCTCGTCCTGCGCGGCGGCCGCGGCGAAGATCGGCCCGATGGAGGCCGTCCGGATAAGTCCGGCCCGTGGCCCGGAAGCCGACAGCGCGATGAGGTCCGTCTGCACCATGACGACCCGAAGCGTTGAGCCGGCGACGATCTGGTCGAGCGCCGCGCGCGTCGCCATGCGTCCCCGCACCGGCGGCGACGTCAGGCCCGAAACGCGTTCATAGGGATAGAGCAACCGCACGCCCGACTGGGCGGAGAGCGCGTTCAGCGCACCCTGCATCGGCTGGGAAGCGATGTCGAAGTTCGTGACGGCGTTCTGCGCGGCGACCGGTGCGGCGAAGGCCACGGCGGCGACCGCCGTCGACGAAGCCCAGAACAGGCGGTGGAAATTCGGCATGTTGCAAAGCCCCCTATGCGACGCCCTACCCCATCGAACGGACCGCGGTTGCGCCACCGCCATGTGGCCCGTGAAAAATTGTCAGCTCACGGGCGTTCGACCAGCAGGACCCCGCCGTCGGCCGTCGTTATCGCCTCGATCGGGAAGCTGGTGGTCAGGGCCGCCAGGAACTTGTCGGCCTCATCCACCTCGAATCGGCCCCCGATCCGCAGCGCCTCGAGGCGGGCGTCGCCGATCACAATGGGCTGTTGGCGATAGCGATTGAACTCGGCCACCACCTGGGCGAGGGACTCGCCGTCGAACTCAAGCACCCCTTCCTGCCAGGCCGTGCGCTGCCGAAGGTGCTGGCCGTCGAGGGCGGTGGGGGCCACGGCGCCGGACCTGACCACCGCGCCGCCACCCGCCTTGACCTTCGCGGCAACCGGCGTCTCCCCGCGACCGGCCTCGGCCACAACGCCGACGACGCCCTGGGTGACCGTCAACTCCACGACGTCGGGTCGCATCCGGACATTGAACGCCGTGCCCAGCGCCCGGAAACGAGCGGCGCCGGCGTCGACCAGGAACGGGCGGCCGGCGTCGTGGGCGACCTCGAACAGGGCCTCGCCCCTCACCAGCCTTATGCGCCGCTGCTTGTCGGTGAAGGCAAGTTCGATGGTTGAGGCGGTGTTCAAGGTCACGCGCGATCCGTCCGCCAGGGTGACCTGGCGCCGCTCGCCCACGCCCGTGCGATGCAATTCGACATTGCCGGCCAGCCGCCAGCCCACCGTCGCGGCGACCGCCGCGCTCGCCGCGGCCAGTGACCCGAACATCAGGCGCCGCCGGCTCGATCCCCCCGTGGACCTTGTCGACGCCGGGCTGTCGTGGCCGACGGCCTCGACGGCCAGGTCAAGCGACGGGGGAGAGGCGCGCAGGCGTTCGGCGGATTCCCACGCCGCCTCCATGCGCGCGAACGCGACGGCATGGCGCGGATCGGCGCCCACCCAGGCATAAATCTCCCGACGTTCCGCGGGGCTGACGCCGCAGGCCAGCCTAGCGACGTAGGCGGCCGCCTGATCGTCGATCGCCTGCCAATCGCACGTCTTGTGGGGCGGTTCGCCCAAACTCGTCATCCTCACGTTCCGCTCGCGCCTGAGCCACGAGCTTGAGCGCTTTGACAAGATGCTTCTCGACCGTGGAAACGGACAGGCTCATCTGGACCGCTATGGCGGCGAGAGAAAGGTCATGCACGCGCCGCAGCAAGAAGACCTTTCGCGGCTGCGGCGGCAAGCGGTCAACCAGACGCTGGAGCCAGCGCAGTTCGTCTCGCGCCTGGATCTGCCGCTCCACCGCCGCATCGTCAGAGCGCAGGACATCGAGGTCGGCGACGAAGTCCAGGGACACGATGGTCTCGCGGCGCAGGGCGTCGATCAACAGGTTGCGGGCGACCGTCATGAGGTAGGCGCGGCCAGAGGTGACCCGTGCAAAATCCTGAATCTGATAAGCGCGGGCCAAGCTCTCGGCCACCAGGTTCTCCACATCAAAGCCAGCTGGACAGATGCGTCGCAGGCGGGCGCGCACGGCCGCCTCGTGAGGCAGGATGACGGCTTTGAACCACTCCAACCGAACGAGCAGTTCGCTCATCCCGCGCCCCCGACAGGTACTTCCACGACAATGAGATGACAGTCCGCGCACGCTTGCGCGACGATGTCCAGACGCCCTCGCCGTCCCGTCGGCCAAGCGGAATGCGGCGACCGCGCATGGCGGAAAATCAGGCGCCGGCTCGTTCAGGAACCGACAGAAGCGGTTGTCCTGGACGTGTTGGCGAGGTGTGAGTGTCGAAATATCTGGCAGGCGGACGCCGCCTGAAGTCGATCATCGGGGGGTCCACCGGCAACCTGGTGGAGTGGTACGACTGGTACGTCTACTCAGCGTTCACGCTCTATTTCGCACCGTCGTTCTTCCCCTCCGACGACCCCACGGCCCAGCTGCTGAGCGCCGCGGCGGTGTTCGCCGTGGGGTTCGTCGTCCGCCCGCTCGGCGCCTGGATCATGGGCGTCTATGCCGACCGGAACGGCCGCAAGTCGGGACTGACCCTGTCGGTCACCCTGATGTGCCTGGGCTCGTTGATGATCGCGGTGGCGCCCACCCACGCCCAGGTTGGCGCGCTGTCGCCGCTGGTCCTGCTCGCTGCGCGCCTGCTGCAGGGCCTGTCGGTGGGGGGCGAGTACGGCGCGTCGGCCACCTATCTCTCCGAGATGGCCGGACGGGAACGGCGCGGCTTCTTCTCCAGCTTTCAATACGTGACGCTGATCTGCGGCCAGCTTCTGGCGCTATGCGTGCTGCTGGTCCTGCAGTCGATCCTGCCGCCCGCCGACCTGGAAAGCTGGGGCTGGCGCATCCCCTTCGGGATCGGCGGTCTCCTGGCCATCGCGGTGTTCTACATCCGGCGCGGGCTCATGGAGACCGAGAGCTTCCAGAACGTCAAGGCGACCGCCAGCATGGGGTCCAGCGGCTGGATCCTGTTCCGCCACTATCCGCGTCAGGCCTTCCTGGTGATCGCGCTCACCGCTGGAGGGACGCTCGCCTTCTATGCCTATTCGACCTACATGCAGAAGTTCCTGGTCAACACGTCCGGCTTCAGCCGGGAGGCGGCCACCGAGATCACCGCGGCCGCCCTGTTCGTCTTCATGCTGCTGCAGCCGCTGGCGGGGTGGCTATCGGACAGGATCGGCCGCCGGCCGCTGCTGATCGCCTTCGGGACCTGCGGCGCGCTTTTCACCTATCCGATCTTCCGGCTGCTGGAGGAGGCGGACAACTCCTTCACGGCCTTCCTGCTCGCCCTTGGCGCGCTGGTGATCGTCACCGGCTACACGGCCATCAACGCCGTGGTGAAGGCGGAGTTGTTCCCGGCCCACATCCGCGCCCTGGGCGTCGCCCTGCCCTACGCCCTGGCCAACGCGCTTTTCGGCGGGACTGCCGAGTATGTCGCCCTGTGGTTCAAGAGCATGGACCTGGAACGCGGCTTCTATTGGTACGTCACCGCGATGATCGCGCTCTCGCTGCTGGTCTATCTGCGCATGCCTGAGACCCGCAAGGTGAGCGAGATCGCCGAGGACTGACGGCCTAGCCAACACGACGGCCCAAAAACGGCCACTCATGCTTCCGCCGAGTCGTTGAAAACATGGAGCGGGCGATGGGATTCGAACCCACGACATTCAGCTTGGGAAGCTGACGCTCTACCCCTGAGCTACGCCCGCATTATCAACTACTTAGATACCTAGACCAACGATCCCTGGCTCTTTTTTGGCTCTCATGTGCTGATGTTCCAATGCGGGGTGGTTCTTGCAGACGAGGACGCGTGTTGCAAGCTCGGCGGTCATGCGCGCCAATCGTCGCCCCTTGAACGCTGCCTCACACTTCCATGCCTAGAAAAAGGAACGGCCGAATTTTGGAGTCGGCTCATAGGGAAATGCGATGGCCTCTTCGAAGAAGCCATCGAGCCATGGATTGGCGTGGTACCGGAACTCCCGACGTTCTCCACCAGTAAAGGCGTCAATGAGGGCGGGGCGTTCGGTGCGGTAGAATATCCGCTCACGAGAATAGATCTGCACTACCTCGTTGAAGAACCTAACCTCGTCTCGGTTCAGCCGGATTGTGACCATCGGTGGTTCTGTCCGGTAGCTCATGGGACGCGAGTACGCGACCGCAGTGGTGGGTGTTAGCCCTCCGCTCTGGCACGCTGAGTGGCTCGCCGACCGCCCAATCCACCCGCCCATGGCTCAGAAGATCAGACGACTGCGTCGCCATCTGCATTGAGCGCTCCATTGAGATGGTCGTCGGGCTGCTGGCCATCCTCAAGGCCGGCGCAGCGTACCTTCCGCTTGATCCCGCCTATCCGCCCGAGCGGCTGACCTTCATGCTCGAAGACAGCGCGCCTCGATTGGCGCTCATCGGACGTCCGACGCCCGATGCAGTTACCGAAGCCCTAGCCAATCTGCACCTGTCGCCCACGGTGCTTGACCTGGTCGCTGATGAGGCGCTCTGGGCAAATTGCTCCACGACCAACCTAGATTCCCAAAGCCTTGGGCTTACACCGCGCCACCTTGCGTATGTGATTTATACGTCAGGCTCCACGGGCGCCCCAAAGGGCGCGATGGTGGAACACCGCGGCGTGGTCGCACTCGCTGCCGACCGCACGTTCGTCTGGCTTCAGCCTGGAGATCGGGTCGCACAGGCCGCAAACGCATCATACGACGCCGTGACATTTGAACTTTGGAGCGTGTTGCTGAACGGCGCCGAGGTTCATGGCCTTAGTCGGGAACTCACTCTCAGCCTACCGTCCTTCGCCGAAGCGCTTCGGTCAGACCGCTTCGATGGGCTCTTCCTGACGACAGCCCTGTTCAATGAAGTCTCCGCCCACGATCCGCACGCCTTCGCCGGCCTGTCGTTCGTCTTATTTGGCGGAGAACAGGTGAATGTGCCGGCGGTGACCGCGCGACGTCACAGGCTGGGAGCGGATTAGCCGCGATCCTTGAAGGGGAGGAAATCACCCACGTCACCCTGTCGCCTTCGGCCCTGACAAGCCTCCTGCAGGATGCTGACCTGAGCGCGCTCGGGTCGCTGATCGTTGCGGGCGAGGCGCCAAGCCCTGCGCTCCTCCGGCGCTGGGGTAAGGGCCGGCGCTTCTACAATGCCTATGGGCCGACCGAGGCGACAGTCTTAGCGACGATCCGGCTCTGCGATGCTGCGGACTCCTTGCTCGCCGTGCAGATGATTGGCCGTATCCGCGACAATCTAAATCTGACGCCGTCGCTATCTCTTCTCTTCGCGCACCCCGTGCTTTCTGACCTCGCTTCAGCGATCAACGGATGCGATGGGCGATCGTTGGGTCCGCCGATTACGCTTATCGACCGAGGCGGGCTCATACCGCTGTCGTTTGCGCAGCAGCGGCTGTGGGTCTTGGCGCAGTTGGAGGGTCCGAGCGCCACCTACAACATGCCCGCGGCGCTGCGCCTGAAGGGCCATTTGGACGTGGGCGCCTTGCAGCGCAGCCTGGACGGGCTCTTTGCGCGTCACGAGGCGTTGACCTCTTCGACCACGCATCTGTGTCCATTGGCCGACCAATCCTCAACACGCGGATCTACCTGTTGGACAACCGCCTCGATCCTATTCCGCTGGGAGCAGTAGGCGAGATCCACATCGGGGGCGCAGGGGTCGCGCGGGGCTACCTAAATCGGCCCGAGCTCACTGCGGAGAAGTTCGTTCCGAGCCCCTTCGTGAAGGGCGACCGCCTGTATCGCACAGGCGACCTGGCCCGTTTCCTGCCAAACGGAGACATCGATTATCTGGGTCGGAACGATCACCAGGTGAAGATCCGCGGCTTCCGCGTCGAACTCGGTGAAATCGAGGCGCGTCTAAGCGTTCCATGTAGGTCTCGACGACCGAGGACGCCAATTGGCGACCGGGAAACACCGTCAGGCCCAACGCCTGGCTTGCCAGGGTCTGGGCCATCTCCTCGTCACCATGGCCGAAGATCATGGCGCCAGACCCCGACGCCGCGTCGAAATACGTTCGCCCGTCAATGTCGCGGAGGAACGAACCCTTGGCGTCTACAATGGTGGGACGCGCAGGATTCGGTGTGGGATAGGCGTTCCGCGACCGTAGGACATGACTAGACAAACTACCACCCGCACCCATGATTTTATCCCGCCCCGGTCGCGCGTAGTGGCGTGCATCCTTGCGTCTAGGGGCGCAACACATTCGCGAGGGACACATTGTCGATCAGTGTCGACGATTGTTCCATATCAATCTATCCGGAGCACCGAGATCAATAAAAAATCTATCGCGCGACACTACATTTCGCTCCGGGGTCGGTGGGTGCTCGCCCCGCCCATGTATATCTCGGGCGTTAGTCTACCGGGGGGCGGCGCGCGCTTTCCACGCTCTGCGGTGCAATGTAGACGCCCCCCCCCTGGCAACCGCCCCCCGTCTACGGCTGGGCTGATTTCTATGTTGTCGAGAAGGCTGGAAGCATCGTGGCCTGCGGCGGCCTTTGGGACAGAGGTCGCAATATGCGGGAGATCTGGCGCTCCTCGGTCGGTGAGCCTGACCGTCGCGTCGAAGTCGCCGCCGCGCTCGATCTTGGGTACGAGGACGGCCACGAGGATGCGATGGCGAGAGTCCTTCGCGATTTCGCGTCCAAGGCCGCAGCCCTTGGCCGGCAGTCACTTGTGGGCGATCTCGGACATATGCCGGCTGTGACGGACCTCCTCGACGACCTCGAGGTGCGGTGGGAGTCAAGGATCCTAGAGTGGACGCCTTACCTGCCGAAGGGGCTCCCCCAGGAGCTAGGGGAATGCTTCGTCAATCTCCGTTACTGGTGAAATCCGTGGATGAGACTGAGGAACTCATCGGGCTCTGCGTACGTGCGCTTGTCGCCCAAATGGGCGATGTGCCTGGCGTCGAAATGCATATGACTCGAAACTGCATTCTGGGTCTGACCGGCGAACCTTCGGCCGATTTCAACATGCTAACCCTGGGGCATAACCCCGATGCTGAAGGCTTCCTCACCCAATCGGTTGGGCGCGCGAGGGCGAGGGGACTGCCGCTCCTAGGCATGATGAGTCCGCATGTGGTGGAAACCCTAGCACCGGTAGCGATAGGGCTAGGCATGACCCAGGTGGGAACGGCGCCATTGATGGTCCTGCGGGCTGGGGTGACCATTCAACGAGGCCAACCCCTCAAGGTGAGCCGGGCCCTGGGCCCCGCGCTGGTCGGCGCAGCGGGCGATCTGGTAGCGGCCGCCTTTAGCTCGCCGCGGGACGTGATCGCTAGGTGCATCGATGTTGTGGTGACTGAGACCGCAGGCGTTGAAACCTACCTAGGCTCAGGTGATGACGGACCAATCTGCACCGTCTCGGTGACGCCCACAGGCAACACCGCTGGGATCTCGCTGATGGCTACGGCGCCAGAGCACCAGCGGCAGGGCGCGGGACGGGCGCTGCTGAGCCATGTGATTGAAGACTATCGCGCTCGCGGCGTGGTGCGCTTTTACTTAACCGCCACCGAGGCGGGCCTGCCGCTATATGCAAGCCTCGGCTTTGAGACCATCGCTGAATTGTCGGCTTGGATTTTGGAGCCCTAGGCTCCGGACCCATAAAGCGGATTCACGTTGTGCCCGAACAGTGATTCAAAGCTCTTCAAAAGGAGGGCTTCGATGAGCGAAGTGTTCTGGTTGAGCGAGACGCAGTTTTCTCGGCTTGAGCCGCTGCTGCCGAAGGATACCCGGGGCAAGCCACGGGTGGACGATCAGCGGGTGATCTCCGGGATCGTCCATGTGCTGGCCAGCGGGGGCCGGTGGGCGGATGCGCCGCCGGTCTATGGCCCGCGCAAGACGCTCTACAACCGGTTCGTCCGCTGGGCCGCCAAGGGTGTCTGGCGAGACGCCTTCGAGGCGCTGGCCGCCGCGGGTGGACCGCCGGCCGAGCTGATGCTCGACTCGACCCACGCCAAGGCCCATCGCTGCGCCGCCGGCGGAAAAGGGGGGCTCAAGCCCAGGCCATAGGCCGCTCGCGCGGCGGTCGAACCACCAAGATCCACGCCATGGTCGACGGGCGCGGCCGGCCGGTCGCCTTGGCGATCACCGCGGGCCAACTCGGCGACGCCCGCGCCGCCATCGACCTGATCGCCGCCGTCGCACCGTCCCAGAGCCTGGCCGCCGACACCGCTTACGACAGCGACGCCATCCGCCGCTTCCTGATCGAGCGCGGCACGATCCCGGTGATCCCCAACAATCCCACCCGCAAGCGCCATCACCCCTTCGACGCCCAGGCCTACAAACGCCGCAACCTCATCGAACGCATGTTCTGCAGGCTCAAGGACTTCCGACGCGTCGCCACCCGATACGACAAGCTCGCGGCCAACTACGCAGCCACCGTACACCTCGCAGCCATCATGATTTGGTGGTTATGAGTCCGGAGCCTAGAGCATGACCGTTTTAGCATGGAGCGTAGCCTGAGTTGACGAGGTAGTTGGCGCACTCGGTTGGGGTGAAGTGGTCGAGGAGTTGGCCGATGCGGCGCCAGGTGGCCTCGACGGTGCGTTCGGCGGCCTTGCGCA
>NZ_JAUYOJ010000191.1 GCF_030697925.1 Phenylobacterium sp.
AACGTGTCCACAGCGTTGTCGAAGTTCGGTACGGGTTCGAAGTCCATCGCTTCGCACCTGAACTTCACCAACAACCTGCAAGACTCGATCGACGCCGGCGTGGGCAACCTCGTCGATGCCGATCTGGCCAAGGAAAGCGCCCGTCTGCAGTCGCTGCAAACCAAGCAGCAGCTGGGGATCCAGGCCCTGTCCATCGCCAACCAGGGTTCGTCGCAGCTTCTCGGTCTCTTCCGATAGGACGCACGGCCGCGGGGCCGTCGCCCCGCGGTGACTGTGGGCGGCGGGGAGGGGGACCTTCCCGCCGCTTCACGGTTCAACAGGGACGTCGAGCGCCTCACCGGCGCCGGCGCACGGAGAAATGGAAAACAAACTTGCAGCTATCACCCCGGTAACCGACCCGACGCTCAACCAAGCGGCGGCCCGTCGCCCCACGCCCGATCCGGGCGCCGCGGCCAAGGCCCCCGTCGAGATGGCGCCAGACGCGGCCGATCTGCGATTGGTCATCGAAGAGGGCGGCGGTTCGTACGTCTACAAGACGATCGACCGGCGCACGGGCGAAGTCGTCGCGCAGTTCCCCCGGGAGGAGATCCTGAGGATGCGCGAGGAGACCGACTACGAGGCAGGCGCGGTCATCAGCGCCAGCGCCTGATCCCCGACCGGCCCTTCGCGCCGGTCCGCCAAGCTTTCCAACCGCCCCGGGCAGACCGGTCGGCGGCTGCAGCCATTTGGGCCGTTAACTTTCTGGACACCATGATTCCATAGCTTCTCACGCGGAAAGAGCTGTCCCTGGCGAGTCGCAAAACGCCGATTGGGGGACCGGTTCTAAAGGAGAGCAGGTCATGTCGATCAGCGTACATACCAACAAATCGGCCTTGACCGCACTTCAGAACCTCAACAAAACCAACGATCTACTGGCCGACACCCAGAACCGGATCAATACCGGCCTGAAGATCGGCAACGCCAAGGACAACGCCTCGGTCTGGTCCATCGCCCAGGGCCAGCGCGCCGACATCGGCGCGCTCTCCGCCGTGACCATGAGCCTGAACCGCGCCCAGTCGATCGCCGAGGTCTCGATGACCGCCGGCGAGTCGGTCTCCGACCTGCTGGTTCAGCTCAAGGAGAAGGTGGTCGCCGCCCAGGACACCTCCCTGGACGCCATCTCGCGAGGCGCGCTGAACGCCGACTTCAAATCGATCCTGCGTCAGATCGGCCAAGTCGTCTCCAACTCGGAGTTCGACGGCGCCAACATCCTCAACGGCTCAATCGCCGGCAGTATCCGCTTCCTGGCCAATGCCGACGCCAACGCCTACATCACGCTCTCGACCCAGAACATGACCCTGGGCGGCGGCATCATCACCATCGCCTCGACCGCGTCGATCAGTACGGTGACCCTGGCCGCCGCGGCCTTGGTCGATCTCACCGCCTCGATGACCAACGTCAACCAGGCCTTGGGAAATCTGGGCGCCCAAGCCAAGCAGATCGAGGCGCACAACAAGTTCGTCGGCAAGCTGCAGGACGTGCTGCAGGCCGGGGTCGGCAACCTGGTGGACGCCGACCTCGCCAAGGAAAGCGCGCGGCTCCAGGCCCTGCAGGTGCAGCAGCAGCTCGGCGCCCAGGCGCTCTCCATCGCCAACCAGGCGCCGCAGATCGTGCTGCAGCTCTTCAAGGGCTAAGTCCCGTTTCGTTGGGGCGTCGAAAGGCCTGGGCTGATCGCCCAGGCCTTTTGATTCAAGGGATTCACCTTAGGCCTTAACGCCTTGTGAGGGCTTCGAAGGCCAAGGTCGGATGGCGGGACTGCGCCCGCGGACGGCGGACCATGGCGATCAGCTTCGACACCAATCTGCTGACCAGCTACTTCCAGTCCCGCTACGGCGGGACGGGGGCCTCGAGCACGTCCGCGCTCCTCGGCAAGAAGTACGCGCCGACCGCCCCTTGGTCGATCACCAACACCAAGATCGACGAGCAGGTCTCCGAGGCGGTTAAGAGCGCCATGCTCGGCAGGAAGCTGGTGGACGAGAGCGCCGCCAAGCTCGACCTGCCGGGCGCCAGCGCCGATTACCGCAAGCTCTTCGCGCTCTATCAAGGGCTCAGCACGCTGAACGGCGTGGCCGAGCGGATGAACGGCAAGAACCTGACCTCGATCGAGAAGAACCGCATCCAGCAGATCTTCACCAAGGGCCTGGCCGAGATCACCGCCTATGCCGACAGCGCCGAATTCGACCAGATCCGCCTGAACCGCGGCGAGCTGATGACGGTCGCCAAGACCAAGATCGGCGCCCCGATCGCCAAGGGCGAGTATCTGGGCGGCGTGCCCCTGCTGAAGGGCGACAGCTCCACCGTCGTTCCGGCCTTCGCCGGCGACGTCAAATTCACGATGTCTATCAAGCGCGTGAACGTGACTCATAACGTGGCGATCGACCTCAACGACATGGGGGCGACGCCGCGGACCCTGACCAACGTCCTGGCGCACATCAACGGCAAGCTGGCCGCCGACGGCCTGGAGACGCGGTTCGCCAGCCAGCGGGTTCCCGGCGAACCGCGCACCATCACGGTGGGCGGCAAGCCCGTCACCCTCCCGGCCACCCAGGACTCCTGGGCCCTGAAGGTCAAGGTCGACTCCGGCGAGACCGTCACCTTCGGCGCGCCGAGCACCGCGGGTTCCGTCTATGTGGCCCAGAGCGTCGGCGACCCCAATCCCGACGGCAAGATCACCACCAATGACGGCGTCACCCAGCGCCAACTGCTGAAATTCCAGACCGACACCACCGCCGTCACCACGCCGCCGCAGGACGACGGGGCCAACTGGGTCGACGGCCGGGCCTGGGCGGAGGATCTCGCCAAGTCGGTGCAGAACGTGCGCGCCACGACGGTCGGGCCCGACGGCGCGGTCTATGTCCTGGCCGATGTCGACGCCGCGGTCTCGGGGCAGGAGATCAAGGGCGCCAAGGACGTCGCCCTGATGAAGTACGATTCGGCGGGCAAGCTGCTCTACACCCGCACCCTCGGCGCGGCCGACCAGGCCAGCGGCATGGCCCTGGCCGTCTCGGCGGACGGCAAGATCGCCATCGCCGGCTCGGTGACGGGAGGCCTCGAGGGCGCGACCGAAGGCCCGGTCAATTCCGGCGCCACGGGCAGCTTCGCCACCAATTCCGACAGCTTCGTCACCCTGTTCGACGCCGAGGGCCAGGAGGTGTGGACCCAGCGTCGCGGCGCCCGCCAGGCCGACGAGGCGACCAATCTCGCCTTCGCCGCCGACGGCACGGTCTATGTCGCCGGGCGGTCCAAATCGACCATGCCGGGCACGACGGCGATCGGCGACTGGGACGGCTATGTCGAAGCCTTCAAGGCCGACGCCACCGGCAAGGTCTCGACCGTGTTCACCCAGGCGTTCGGCTCCACCGGCGCCGACAAGCCCGCGGGCATGGTGCTCGACGGGACGTCGCTGGTGGTGGCCTCCAACGAGAACGGCCGCGCGGTGCTGCGCCGTTTCGACGTCTCGACGGCCACGCCGTCGCTCACCGCCACGCGCGATCTGGGCGACCTGCAGGGCGGGGAGCTGACAGGCCTGGGCATCGACGGCGGACAGGTCGTTGTCGCTGGCACCACCAAGAACGGCGCGCTTTCGGCCGGAACCATCACGCGAGCCCTGGCGGGCGGCACGGACGCCTTCGCCGCTCGGATCGACGCAAGCCTTGGCGCCAGCGGCGCCGACCGGCTGGCCTATTATGGTGGGACCGGCGACGACAAGGCCACCTCGGTGGCCGTGGCCGGCGGTCAGGTCTGGATTGCGGGCTCGGCCGGGACCGACCTTCCGGGTCAGCCGGCGGTCGGCAAGAAGGACGGTTTCCTTACCCGGCTCGATCTCGACACCGGCGCGATCGATTGGTCGCGGCGGTTCACCGGGAAGGAGGGCTACGCGGCCCCCAGCGCCATCGCCATCGACACCCAGGGCTCTACGGTCCTAGACCGTCTGGGCCTGCCCAAGGGCACGCTCGACTTCACCGATTCCGCCCAGGTCAGCGCCATCAGCTCGGTGCGCGCCGGCGACCAGTTTCAGGTCCTGTCCGGCAGCGGCGCCAAGAAGACCATCACCATCGAGAACGGCGAGACCTTCGCCACGCTGACCACGAAGCTGAAACGCGCGTTGGGCTTCCAGGCCAAGGTCGAGACCGTGACGGTCGAGGGCACGCGCCGCCTGCAGATCAAGCCGTTGAACGACCGGTCCACCATCGAGCTGTTCGAGGGCAAGACCGGCAAGGACGCGCTCGGCCTGCTTGGCTTGACCGAGGGCATCATCCGCAACACCACCACCGAGGACGGCAAGACCGTCCCATCCGACGGCAAGGCGATGATGTTCGGCCTGGGCCTGCCCAGCCACCTGAATCTCAAGGACGCCGAACAGGTCCACCACACCCTGGCCGAACTGACGGCGGCTATGAACCAGGTTCGCGCGGCCTATAAGCACCTGCAGACCGCCTCGACGCCGCAGGCCGTGCTCGACGCTCAGAAGGCGGCCGCCGCGGCGGCCGGCGGCAAGGTCCCGACCTATCTGACCAACCAGATCGCCAACTACCAGGCCGCCCTGAACCGCCTCGGCGGTGGCTAGGCGCCTTGAATCCTTCGCAGGCGCGGTCTAGCGAAGGTCCATGGAATTCCTGAACGACCGGCGGAGTCGACTCGTCCTGGCGGGCGGCGCTCTCGCCCTCGTGGCCGGCATTGGCATCGCCGCGGCCCTGATCTCCGGCGGCAAGGGCGAGAAGGCCCCGCCGCCGCCGGCCTCGCAAGGCGGCCTGGTGGTGGAGACCGGCACGGCCGACGACGGACGCCTCGATCCCGCCCGACCCCTGCGCTGCTACGTCGCCGGCCAGTATGTGGGCGAGGTGACCCTGGCCGACTGCGCCAAGCGCAATGGCGTGGCCACCGGCGCCCTGGACGTGGGCGTCGACGAGGCTGGCAACCTGGCGGCCGCCGACCAGGCCGGAACCATGCTGACGCCGCTGCCGCCGGTGGAGGAGGCGCAGGTCGAGGTCCCGACCGCGCCCCCCGCCGCGCCGGCCCCCGCCGTGACGCCAGCTCCGGCCGGCGCCTGCTGGCGCTACGCGGACGGCGGCTGGCGCAAGCTGCCGGCCGACATGACCTTGAACGCCTGCGTGCAAAGCCTGTTCGCCGGACGCTGCGAGCGTTCGGGCGGCGCCACCTACGGCCGCTGGATGCAGCAGACCCTGCGCCTGGTCCCCGGACGGGTGGAGGTGTCGGGCGACAACCGCAGCTTCCGGGCCCTGGCCAGTCAGGCCGAGAACTGTTCGATCTCCCCCGTGGGCTGACGCCTTCGGGTCGCCGCAATCGCCGCCATAGGCTTCACCATGCTTCGCACCGCCCTGATCGCCGGCCTCTCCGTCCTGGCCCTCGCCGCCTGCGCCAAGAAGACCTTGCCGCCCGGCGGAGAAGGCATCTGCTGGCACGTGGGCCAAGGGAAGGACGGCGATCTCAAGTACAATAAGCTGGCGACCGGCGTGGCCGACCTTGAGCACTGCGCCGCGGCTCTGGAGACCATGCGGCTGAAGTTCCTGCGCATGGGCGGCTCGAACCGCGAGGTCGCCGGCGCCTTCAAGGGCAATTTCATCTTCGTCGAACGGAACGGGATTTTCACCGCGCCGACGATGGAATCGCACCGTTATCTGGCGCTGGTGCGCACGGGCGACGGCCGCCTGGTCATCCCCGGAGCCGTATCCCAGCAGGCCCCGGGTCAATAGGCGCGGCGTTCCGGCGCAGCAGACATCTGTGGACGAAGCTCCGCAAGGCGGGAACAAAGGCGGAACATTAACTTGATCCGCTGATCGCCGTCCGCTAGCGTCGGAGTTGAGCGCGAGCGCGCAAGCACGGAAAGCAAGGGACACTCACATGGCGGGCAGCGTCAACAAGGTCATTCTGGTCGGCAATCTGGGCGCCGACCCCGAAATCCGCAGTCTCACCTCGGGTGATCGCGTCGCCAACCTGCGCGTCGCCACCTCGGAAACCTGGCGCGACAAATCTTCGGGCGAGCGCAAGGAAAAGACCGAGTGGCACCGGGTGGTGATCTTCAACGACAACCTGGTGAAGGTGGCCGAACAGTACCTGCGCAAGGGCTCGAAGGTCTATCTCGAGGGCTCGATTCAGACCCGCAAATGGACCGACCAGTCGGGCGTGGAGAAGTTCTCCACCGAGGTCGTGCTGCAGAAGTTCCGCGGGGAGCTGACCATGCTGGACGGCCGTGGCGATGGCGAGGGCGCGAGTTCCGGCGGCGATTACGGCGGAGCCAGCAGCGGCGGCGGTGGGTTTGGCGGCGGCGGCCAGCGCCGGCCGGCCTCCGGTCCCCGCGAGGACTTCTCGGCCGACCTGGACGACGAGATCCCGTTCTAGGAGGGCGGTGCGCCGGCTGAGCATCCGGCGTAGTCGAGCTTTCAAGAGCCTTGAATAACGGCGGTTGGCTAGGTCAAATCTCGAAGGCGAGGTTTTGATTCGGGGTCCGCGATGTTTGTCGACGCAAACAAGATCGCGGAGAAGATTGTCGT
Organism: Phenylobacterium sp.; assembly: GCF_030697925.1. Lineage (GTDB taxonomy): Bacteria > Pseudomonadota > Alphaproteobacteria > Caulobacterales > Caulobacteraceae > Phenylobacterium. The sequence goes on from NZ_JAUYOJ010000191.1 coordinate 6,552, forward strand.
CGCGGACCTGTGCATAATTGGCGGCGGAGCCGCTGGAATTACGCTCGCCAACAAATTCATCGACTCTAAATTGAAGATCGTCCTGCTCGAGAGCGGCGGCGACTCGATGGATCGGGAAACGGAGAAGCTCAACACCAACGCCACGGTGACGGGTGATCCCTATACAATCGAGTCGAGCCGACTTCGCTTCTTCGGCGGCACGACCAATCATTGGTCAGGCCGGTGCTTCCTGTTCCGAGATCACGATTTCCTGTCGGTCGGAGGGCCGGAAGTCGTCGGGTGGCCGATCTCCTTGAAGGATGTCGCGCCCTACTACCAGCAGGCCCAACGGATCGCGATGTTCCAGACGCAGAACGTCAACTGGTCACCGGACTATTGGCGCGAGAGGTTCGGTTCCCCCGCCTGGCCAATCGATGAGGCGATCTTCCCGGTTCGTACCGAAATCTTCGCGCGCCCGCACGCCGATACCGGCAATCGGACCTACGCGGCCTATAGGCGACCGCTGGATTCGGCGAAGAATATCCGTGTCATCCAGTACGCCAACGCGACCGAACTGATCGAGGGCCCGGATCGCACCAAGATCGAGGAAGTCATCGTCAAGACCCTGGCCGGCGCTGAGTTCAGGGTCCAGGCCGGCATCTTCATCCTCGCGACAGGGGGCCTCGAGAACCCGCGCCTCATGCTGGCGTCTCGGCGATCCAGTCCCCACGGGGTCGGGAACAATCACGATCAGGTCGGCCGCTATTTCGCCGACCATGCCCGAATCCTACAGGATTTCGTGAGGAACCCGGATCGCGAACCCGACGACCGGGTGACCTTCACCGAGGCGCCGGGAGACATCTTCGTCTTCAACCACTACCTCCTGTCAGACCACATCCTGGATGGCGAGCGCCTAGACAGCATCCTGTTCCGGTTCCGCCCGGTCTATGAGTCGACGCCTGGAACCGCCGCCGCGGGTCGGCTGGCGGGCGCCCTGGAGGCTCGCGACCTGTCGCAGGTCAGCGCGGACGACCTTGCATTGGCGATACAGAACTTCGACGACGTGGCCGAGCGCGGCGTGGATCGCTATTACTGCCGGTCCAAGCCGATAAGGTATCTGCTCTCCGCCACTGTCGACCCGCCTCCGGTGGCCGAGAGCCGTGTTACGCTGACGCCTGAGCTCGACGCCCTGGGCATGCCGATCCTGAACCTTCACTGGGTGCTGCCGGACACCACGAAGCATTCGCTGCACCGCGCGCTGCAACTCTTCGCTCAGGAGGCGGGGCGTACCAATACCGGTCGTGTGCGCCTGACCTTCGATCCAAAGAAGCCGTGGTCGGAAGCGCAGGGCTTTGTCTGCGGCAACCACCACACCGGCACGACGCGGATGAGCGACGATCCCAAGACGGGCGTGGTCGACCGGAACTGCCGTGTGCATGGGATGTCCAACCTCTATGTCGCCGGCAGTTCGGTGTTTCCCACGGTGGGCGGCGGCTCGACGACCATGATGATCACGGCATTGGCCCTACGGCTGGGTGATCACATCGATGGGCAATTCGCATGAAAATGGACCGACGAGCCTGGGTGCTTGGCGGCGGCGCTCTGGCCGTCGGGGGGCTCACGCTCAACACACCGGTGGCCCGTGACCTCGTTTGCAGCGGCCAGACCCGCGAGTATCAACAGGTCGGCCTGGCGCGCCTTGGTCGCGCCTGCGTCGCGTGTAATCCGGACTTCAGCGAGCCGCTGGTGGCGGCCGAATGGGCTCAAATCCAAGCGGTCGGCCAAGCGGCGCTGAATGCCCGCATCGCCGATGACTTTGCCCAAGGGGCGATAATCTCCGTCGATGGATGGCAACTCGCGCGTAGCGAGGCGCTCGTCTATGCCGCCGCCCACTACAACCAACCCACGGACACCGATGCCTAGGCGATCACCGACCCGTCTCATCGCAGCCGGGGCGACGGTGGTCGTCGCGCTTGGCCTGACCGCCGGATGCTCGAAATCGGCCGGCGACAGGGCCGCGACGAAGCCGCTGCCGCAACCTACGGCCTTCGCGGAGTGCGCGCGCTGCCATAGGGTCGAGCCGGGCGTCCACGACGTCGGCCCGAGCCTATGGGGGCTGTCCGAACGCAGGGCCGGTTCAGCGTTGGGTTACAGCTTCTCGCCAGCCCTACGCGGCGCAGGTTTCACCTGGGACCGTCAGCGGCTGGCTGTGTTCCTTCGCGACCCACACAAGACCCTTCCGGGAACGCGCATGCTCTATCCGGGCCTGGAGGACGCGAAGGAGGCTGAATCTGTCGCGGACTACGTTCTCAGCCTGAGGTGACCTCACCCCGCCGGGATGACTGCGCAGGCGATGCGCGGACCAGCTCCGCCGATCGGCTGGGCCTTGTGGTCGTCGGGATTGGCGTGGATCACCAGGGCTGACCCATCCTGGTCGGCCAGGGCTTCCCGGGCCACCGTCGACCCCAGCGACACATAGGTCGAGAACACCTCGGCCTGGCCGGTCCCGTCGGCGGCGACAAAGATGTTGGGCAGGTCGCCGGCCTCGTTGGCGTCGGGGTTCAGCAGGCCGTGGACCATGGTCGCCTTGCCATGTACGTGCCCGCCCGCCGAGGTGAAGTCGGCCTTTGAACAGTCGCCCTTCTCGTGGAAATGCAGGCCGTGCCAGCCGGGCGCGACGCCCTTGAGCTCGATCCGCGCCAATACGCCGTTCGGAGCCTGGGTGAGGTTCGCTGCCCCGACCGAGGCGCCGCTCGAATTCTTCAATTCGATCCGCAGGTTGGTCGGCGCGTCGGCCGCCCATGCCGCAGTTGCGAAAAGGGTGGCAATCGTGGCGGCGAGAGCATATCTCATGGGCGTTCGACCTGGGTTGAGGCGTTGACGGAAGTTGGCCTTCGCGGCCTGCGGATGGTAACTACTAAACCCTGTTTTGTGTCCGATTCTAAACGGCTAAATCCTCTCCTTGACCGACGAAACCCAAACCCCGCCGGATGACGGGCGGCGCGGGGGCATCGCCCCTATCGCCATCGAAGATGAGCTGAAGCGCTCGTACCTCGACTACGCTATGAGCGTGATCGTCAGCCGCGCCCTGCCGGACGCGCGCGACGGCCTCAAGCCCGTGCACCGCCGCATCCTGTTCTCGATGAACGAGCAGGGCCATACGCCGGACCGGGCCTATGTGAAGTCCGCGCGCGTGGTCGGGGACGTGATGGGTAAGTATCACCCGCACGGCGACGCCTCGATCTACTTCACCATGGTGCGGATGGCCCAGCCGTTCTCCATGGGACTGCTGCTGATCGACGGCCAGGGCAATTTCGGCTCGGTGGACAACGATCCGCCGGCGGCCATGCGCTATACCGAAAGCCGCATGACCAAGGCCGCGATGATGATCGTGGCCGACCTGGACAAGGACACGGTCGACTTCAAGGAGAACTACGACGGCTCGGAAAGCGAGCCCGTGGTCCTGCCGTCACGCATTCCCAACCTGCTGGTCAACGGCGCCGGCGGTATCGCTGTCGGCATGGCCACCAACATCCCGCCGCATAACCTGGGCGAGATAGTCGACGCCTGCCTGGCCTATGTGGACGATCCGGCCGTCACCCTGGACGCGCTGCTGGACATCGTGCCGGGCCCAGACTTCCCCACCGGCGGCGAGATCATCGGACGCACCGGCGCGCGCACCGCGCTGGCCACCGGTCGCGGCTCGGTGATCATGCGCGGCAAGGCGGCCATCGAGACGGTCCGCAAGGATCGCGAAGCCATCGTCATCACCCAGATCCCGTATCAGGTGAACAAGGCCGCCATGGTCGAGCGGATCGCCGAGCTGGTGCGCGAGAAGCGTATCGAGGGCGTAGCCGACCTGCGCGACGAGAGCGATCGCGACGGCATGCGGGTGGTCATCGAGATGAAGCGCGACGCTTCGCCGGACGTGGTGCTGAACCAGCTCTACCGCTACACCCCGCTACAGAGTTCCTTCGCCGTCAACATGCTGGCGCTCGACCGCGGGCGTCCGCGCGAGATGCACCTGCGCGACCTGGTCGTGGCCTTCGTCGACTTCCGCGAGGAAGTCGTCGTCCGCCGGGTGAAGTTCGAGCTCTCCAAGGCCCGCGACCGCGGCCACGTCTTGGTGGGCCTGGCCATCGCCGTGGCCAATATCGACGAGTTCATCCACATCATCCGCTCGTCCAAGGACCCGGCCGAGGCGCGCGAGCGCCTGGTGGCCAAGGACTGGCCGGCGGGCGACATGCTGCCCCTGGTCGAGCTGATCGCCGATCCGCGCACCCTGGTCATCGACGCCAACAAGATCCGGCTGACCGAGGAACAGGCCCGCGCCATCCTGGCGCTCACCCTGTCTCGCCTGACCGGCCTCGGCCGCGACGAGATCTTCGGCGAGGCCCGCGAGCTGGCCGACGCCATCCAGGGCCATCTGACCACCCTGTCGTCGCGCGAGAACGTCATGGCCATCGTCCGCGAGGAGCTGGTCGCCGTGCGCGAAGCCTTCGCCGTGCCGCGCCGCACCGAGATCGTCGATGGCGACGCCGACGTCGAGGACGAGGACCTGATCGTCCGCGAAGAGATGGTGATCACCGTCACCCACGGCGGCTATGTGACGCGCACGCCGCTGACCACCTATCGGTCCCAGCATCGCGGCGGCAAGGGCCGCTCGGGCATGTCGACCAAGGACGAGGATGCGGTCACCCGCGTGTTCTCGGCCTCGACCCATACGCCGATGCTGTTCTTCTCGTCCGGGGGCAAGGTCTATCAGCTCAAGGTCTGGCGCCTGCCGGTCGGAACCCCGACCTCGCGCGGCAAGGCCTTCGTCAACCTGCTGCCCATCGAGCCCGGAGAGAGCATCACCTCGATCCTGCCGCTGCCCGAGGACGAGGCGACCTGGGATCAGTACGACGTCATGTTCTCCACCAAGTCGGGTGGCGTTCGACGCAATAAGCTCAGCGATTTCCAAGGCATCCGGCGCAATGGCAAGATCGCCATGAAGCTGGATGAGGGCGACTCCATCATCGGGGTCGGGCTGTGCAACGCCACGCAGAACGACATCCTGCTGACCACGGCGCTCGGCCGCTGCATCCGCTTCGCCACCGAGGAAGTCCGCGTCTTCGCCGGTCGTGATTCCACCGGCGTGCGGGGCATCCGCCTGGCGGAGGGCGACAGCGTCATCTCCATGGCCATCCTGCGCTCGGTGGAGGCCACCCCGGCCGAGCGGGCGGCCTATGTGAAGCACGCCAACGCCATGCGCCGGGCCGCGGGCGAGGACGGCGTCGACGTCGAGGAGGCGCCCACGCCGGACGACGACGAGGCCGATGGTGATCTGGCCGCGCTGAGCCCCGAACGCATCGCCGAGCTGGGCGGCGCCGAAGAGGTGATCCTCACCGTCTCCACCGAAGGCTTCGGCAAGCGCACCTCGGCCTACGAGTTCCGCCGCACCGGGCGGGGCGGGCAGGGCCTCCTGGCCCAGGATCTGACCAAGAAGGGCGGCCGGCTCGCCGCCTCCTTCCCGGTGGAGGAGTTCGACGAGATCCTGCTGGTCACCGACCAGGGCCAACTGATCCGCACACCGGTCGGCCAGGTCCGCATGGTCGGGCGCAACACGTCGGGCGTGACCATCTTCCGCACCGCGGCGGACGAGCATGTGGTGTCGGTCGAGCGCCTGGCCGACCAGGGCGGCGATGACCCCGAGCCCGACTCCGAGCCTGAGGCCGAAGATACCGCTGAATAGAACGGGGTAGGGGCCGGCCCTGTCGGGCCCCTCGCGCTTCCCGGGTTTCCCGGGACCGCCGTGCAACCGGCGCAACTTATGGCTTGCTTTCGTTCCTCCCGCCGGTGAAATCCCTGCTGCACCGCAAAAAGGGGGGACGTCGAATGACGCGTGTGGGGCTTTATCCGGGAACCTTCGACCCGATCCACAACGGCCACACCGACATCATCGGGCGGGCCGTGAAGTTGGTGGACAAGCTGGTCATCGGCGTGGCGATCAATGCTGGCAAGGGCCCTCTGTTCACGCTTGATGAGCGCGTGGCGATCCTTCGTAGCGAGACCGAGCATCTCAGCGACCGCGCCGAGATCATCGTCCAGCCCTTCGAGGGCCTGCTGATCCACTTTGCCCGCGAGATCGGCGCTGCGGTCATCGTGCGCGGCCTGCGCGCCGTGGCCGACTTCGAATACGAATTCCAGATGACCGCCATGAACCAGCAGCTCGAGCGCGAGATCGAGACCGTGTTCCTGATGGCCGATCCCCGCCACCAGGCGATCTCGTCGAAGCTGGTCAAGGAGATCGCCCAACTCGGCGGTGACGTGACACGCTTCACCAGCCCGCAGGTCAAGGACGCGCTCATGGCCAAGGTGGCGGCCGGCTGAGCGTTCTCGGGCTGGCGGTCGAGGCCGCAGCCCACTACGAGTGAAATCATGATCCGAACCGCTCTTTTCGCCGCCGCCGTCCTTGCGATGGCCGCGCCGGCCGCCGCCGCGCCCGCCAAGGCCGCCCCGGTCCCCGCCGCCCCCGGCGATCCCAAGGCCTCAGACTGGCGCACGCCAAACCCAGAAGACGTGCTGGTCATCGACACCAACAAGGGCCGCGTCTTCGTCGAACTGATCCCCGAGGCCGCGCCCAACCATGTGGTCCGCATCCGCGAACTGACGCGGGCCGGGCTCTATGACGGGCGCAAGTTCTTCCGGGTGATCGACGCCTTCATGGCCCAGACCGGCGACCCGCTGGACACCGGCACGGGGGGCTCGGACAAGCCCGACATCGCCCAGGAATTCCTGTTCCGGCGCGGAGCCGAGACGCCGTTCGCGCTTGCCGCCGACCAGACGGTCAGCCAGGTCGGCTTCCTTAAGTCCCTGCCGATCATGAGCCAGAGCGCGATGCTCATGGCGATGACGGCCGACGGCAAGATATCGGCCTGGGCGCTCTATTGCCCGGGCGTGGCCGGCATGGCGCGCGGCGAAGAGACCGACAGCGCCAACAGCCAGTTCTTCCTGATGCGTCAGGCCTATCCGTCGCTGGAGAAGCGCTACACGGCCTTCGGCCGGGTGATCGCCGGCCTCGAAGCGGTTCGCGCCATCAAGGTGGGCGAACCGGTGGCCCAACCGCAAGACACCATGGACAAGGTGCGCGTCCTGGCCGATATCCCGGCCGCCGAGCGCCCCTCGGTGCGTGTGATCGATCCCAACAGCGCCTGGTTCAAGGCCGAGATCGAGAGCGTCCGCGCCGCAAAGGGAGCCGATTTCACGGCGTGCGCGATCAGAATTCCCTCGGAGGTGAAGTGATGGACCCGGAAAACACGATAATCATGGCGCTGGAAAGCGGTCCGGTGACGATCAAGCTTCGTCCCGACCTGGCGCCCGGCCACGTGGCCCGCATCAAGGAACTGGCCCGCGAGGGCTTCTATGACGGCGTGGTCTTCCACCGGGTGATCCCGGGCTTCATGGCCCAGGGCGGCGATCCGACCGGGACCGGCACGTCCGGCTCCAACAAGCCGAACCTGCAGGCCGAGTTCTCCCGCGAGCCGCACGTGCGCGGCGTCTGCTCGATGGCGCGGACCAACCAGCCGAACTCCGCCAACAGCCAGTTCTTCATCTGCTTCGACGACGCCACCTTCCTGGACGGCCAGTACACGGTCTGGGGCGAGGTGACAGAGGGCATGGACCTGGTCGACGGCCTGCCCAAGGGCGAGCCGCCGCGCAATCCCGGCAAGATCGTCTCGATGAAGGTCGCCGCCGACGCCTGACGCAACGCTTCGGCTCTCCGCCGGTTAAGACCCCGATCCGTTCAGCGAATGGATCGAGGCTGACCAGCCAGGGAGCGATGCGTGGCCGCGCGGCTGAAGGTCTTCGTCACCTCGGACGGCCTCACCGACTATGTGGTGGCCGCCAGTTCGCGGCCCAAGGCGCTAGCCGCCTGGGGCGCGCACCAGGATCTGTTCAAGACCGGCGGGGCGCGGGAGACCGACGATCCGACCCTGGTTGAGGCCGCCACCGCGCGGCCTGGCGAGGTGCTGCGCCGCCCGGCCGATTCCAAGCGGGCGCTCGCGGCCGTGCCCAGGCGCGCGCCCAGGCCGAAGGGGCCGTCGAAGGCGGCGCTGCGCAAGGTCGCGGCCCTCGAGGGCAGGCTGGCCGACCTGCGGAGCCGCCGCGACGAGGCCCTGGCCGAGATCGAGGCCGCACGCGCGGCGCTGGACGTCGGCGAGGCCAAGACCCGGCAACGGTTTGAAGCCGACGAGGGCAAGCTGGCCGCAGCCTTGCGCGACGACCGGTCAGCGCTCGACTGACGGGGCCAGGATCACCACCACCGGATAGTGGTCCGAGCCCAGGCGCGGCCCGCGGGCGATGCTCACCGTGCGCCACCCTGAGCCGGCATAGACCTGGTCGATCGGCAACAGCGGAATGGGCGCCGTGGCGGGCCAGGTGAACAGGCCCCGCGTGCGCCGCTCCAGGCCGAAACGGCGATCCTCCCCGCGGCGGGCGAAGGACCAGGGCGTGGAGTTGAAGTCGCCGGTGAGGATCACGCGCTCTGTTGGGAATTGTCCCAGCAGCTCGCCGACGATCCGTCCCTGGGCGAGCTGGAACCCGCCATAGACCGGCCAGACATAGTGCGTGCCGATCACGGTGAAGGCGCCCTGGGGCCCGGCGAAGGTGGCGCGCGCCAACGGAGGCTGCGCCCAGCGTCCCGGCGGCAGCCGTACTCCCTCCGCGATCGGCCTGGCCTTGCTAAGGATGGCCAGGCTCTCAGAACCCTGGGTCAGGTGGTAGCCGGTGCGGCGCGCCAGGGGCTCGCGCAGGCGTTCGCCTTCCTCCAGCACGATGATGTCGGCGTCCTGGGCGGCGAGCCAGTCGAGGGCCGGGCCGATGTCGCGGCTGCCGCGCCAGGCGTTGAACTGGATCAGTTTGATCTGGTCGGGGGCGTCGGCCGCCGCCTTGGGCGTGGCCGGCCGCAGATATTCCGGCGCGATCAGCAGGGTGGCCAGGACCACGCCTGCGACGCCCAGCGCGACCAGACCGCGCCGCGAGCCGGGCTCGCCAAGTGTCAGGCCGTAGAGGCCCGCCGCCAGGCCGCCGACCAGCCAGAACGGGGCGAAGTGGCTGAGGACGTCGAGCTGCGGACTCCAGCGACCGCCTTGGGCCGCCAGGGCCGCGCTGGCGCTGACCAGCCCGACGACAAGCATCTGGGCGTTGAAGAAGGCGCGGAGGAACTCCATGGCGCTACGGGACTCGGGCCAGGACCGCCACCACCGGATAGTGGTCCGACCCGATGCGCGGACCGCGCCGGACGCTCACCGTCTTCCAGGCGGGACCGGCATAGACGTGGTCGATGGGCAGGAACGGCGGGGTGGGGCCCTGGGCCGGCCAGGAGAACAGCGCCCGTGTGCGGCGCTCAATTCCCAGGGCCGCGTCCTCGCGGCGCCGCGCAAACGACCACGGGCTGGAATTGAAGTCGCCGGCCACGATCAGGCGCGCCTTGGGCAGGGGGCCGACGATCTTCAGCATCCGACGACTGTTTTCGGACTGAACCCGGGCCATGGCGGTCCTGGACTTCTTTGCCACGCCGAACGGGCGAGCGTAATGGAGGCCGACGATGACATGGCCGCCGTCCCCGGGCCCGTAGCGGGCGATCACCATGCCGGGATCCATGCCGTAGCTGCCGCCGCCATGGCGCTGCACGCTGGCCGGACGGGCGCGGCTGAACACGCTCACCTCGCATTCCGGCGCGCAGAACATGTGGCGTGGCAGCCGTTGCAGGATCGCGGCGCGCAGTTGCGGGGGGCCATCCTCCAGGATCAGCACGTCCGGGTCCTCCGCGGCCAGCCAGCGGGCCATGACCTCGAATTGCGCCGCGTTTGGCTCGGCGTTGAACTGGATCAGCTTCAACCGCCGCGGCGCATCGGCCGGCGCCGGTGGCGAACCGGGCGTTGTCAGTTCCGGGGCCACCAGGGCCAGCGCGCCGATAGCGGCGATCCCACCCAGGACAGCCAGCCGTGTTCCGCCCTGCCGTTGCGGGGTGAAGAGGGCGACGCCCAGCACCAGGACCGCACCTGCCAGGTAGAGCGGAGCCACATGCGTCAACACGTCCAGCCCGTCGTCCCAGCGCCCGCCATGGGCCAGGACCGCGGCCAGGGCGCAAAGAGCGCCGAGGCCGGTCGCGACGATTCGAAGGAAGCCCATACGCCCACCTAGCATAGAGCCACGCTTGACGCGTGAGCCCGCCCATGGCCTTCAGGCCGGCCCATGCAGCTTGCCGATTTCGATTTCGACCTGCCCGAGGACCGCATCGCCCTGCGGCCGGCGAACCCGCGCGATTCCGCTCGCCTGCTGCTGGTGGCGCCCGGCGCGCCCATGCGGGACCTCAAGGTCAGCGACCTTCCGGGCGAGCTGCGCGCGGGCGATGTCCTGGTGTTCAACGACACCAGGGTGATCCCGGCGCGGCTCAAGGGTCGGCGCACCCGCGAGGGTTCGGACATCGCGGTGGAGGCCACCCTGCACCGGCGGCTGTCGCCGTCGCGCTGGACCGCCTTCATGCGGCCCGGCAAACGGCTCTCGCCCGGAGACCGGGTGCATTTCGGCTCCATGCACGATCGCGCCTGCTATCTGGGGGCCCTGGACGCCACACTTGTCGAGAAAGGTGAGGGCGGCGAGGTGACGCTCAGCTTCGACCTCATGGGCCCAGACCTGGACGCGGTCATCGCCGAGCGCGGCGCCATGCCGCTGCCGCCGTATATCGCCGCCAAACGGGGCGAGGACGACCGCGACCGGGCCGACTACCAGACCGTCTACGCCGACGAGGAGGGCTCCGTCGCCGCCCCCACCGCCGGTCTGCATTTCACGCCCGAGCTGATGGCGCGGCTGGCCGAAATGGGCGTAAGCCTGCAGTTCGTGACCTTGCACGTCGGCGCCGGCACCTTCCTGCCCGTGAAGACCGAGAACCTGGCCGACCACAGGATGCACGCCGAGTACGGCGAGGTCGACGCCGCCACCGCTGACGCCCTGAACGCCGCCAAGGCCGCTGGGGGCCGCATCGTCTGCGTCGGCACCACCTCCCTGCGGCTGATCGAAAGCGCCACCGGCGACAACGGAGTGGTCCGGCCCTTCGCCGCCGAGACCGCCATCTTCATCACCCCCGGCTATCGGTTCCGCGCCGTCGACGGCCTGATGACCAACTTTCACCTGCCCAAGTCGACCCTGTTCATGCTGGTCAGCGCCTTCGCCGGCCAGGAGACCATGAAGCGCGCCTACGCCCACGCTATCGCGGACGGCTATCGCTTCTATTCCTATGGCGATGCGAGCCTGCTCTGGAGCGCCGCCTGATGGTCGCCTTTCCCTTCGAGATCGCCGCCACCGAGGGCGCGGCCCGGACCGGGACCTTAAGGACCCCGCGCGGCGACATACGAACCCCGGCCTTCATGCCGGTGGGCACGGCCGCCACGGTCAAGGCCATGACCGTCGATCAGGTCGCCCAGACCGGCGCCGACATCATCCTGGGCAACACCTATCACCTGATGCTGCGCCCCACCGCCGAGCGGGTGGCGCGGCTGGGCGGGCTGCACCGCTTCATGCGTTGGGACAAACCGATCCTCACCGACTCCGGCGGCTTCCAGGTGATGAGCCTGTCGAAGATCGCCAAGGTCACCGAGGAGTCGGTGGCTTTCCAGAGCCATATCGACGGGTCGCGCCATGTGCTGACCCCCGAGCGCTCCATCGAGATCCAGGCCGACCTGCTGGGCTCCGACATCGTCATGCAACTGGACGAATGTGTGTCCTGGCCGGCGGAGGAGGGGCGGGCGGCGCAAGCCATGCGCCTCTCGGCCCGCTGGGGTGCGCGGTCCAAGGCGACCTTCGGCGAACGCGAGGGACAGGCCCTGTTCGGCATCCAGCAGGGTTCGACCTTCGAACACCTGCGCAGGGAGTCGGCCGACCGCCTCATCGAGACAGGCTATGACGGCTACGCGCTCGGCGGCCTGGCGGTAGGCGAGGGGCACGAGGCCATGTGCGAGGTCCTGGACTATGCGCCGGCCATGCTGCCGGCCGACCGGCCGCGCTACCTGATGGGGGTCGGCAAGCCCATCGACCTGATGGAGGCCGTTGCGCGGGGGATCGACATGTTCGACTGCGTCCTGCCCACCCGCTCGGGCCGCCACGGCCAGGCCTGGACCTGGGAAGGCTCGGTCAACCTGAAGAACGCCCGGTTCGCGGAGGACGACAGCCCGCTGGACGAGACCAGCGACTGTCCCGCCTCAAGCCACTACTCCAAGGCCTATCTGCACCACCTGGTGAAGTCGCAGGAGATCCTGGGCCAGGTGCTGCTGTCCTGGCACAACATCGCCCACTTCCAGGCCCTGACCGCCGCCATGCGCGGCGCCATAGCCGAAGGTCGGTTCGAGGCCTTCCGCCGCGAGTTCAAGGCCCGTCAGCGGACCGGGTAGCGAGGCTTCAGCTCCTGGGTGCGGACCTCGGTGGTTCCGGTCAGGATGTGCGAGGGCGTCGCCGGCGGCGGGCAGCCGCGCGCCTCGCCCAGGCCTTTCAAATAGGCGCGTCGAACGCCGCCGGCGGTGATCGCCGCGGCCACCAGGGTGTCGTGCCGCTCGGCCCCGGTCAGCTTCCGCACCCAGCCGCGGAAGGGGATGATGTCGGAGGTGGCGCTCGCCACCGCGCCGAGGGCCGCGTCCTTGCCGCGGACCTGGACGCTCTGGTCCTCGATGTCGGGCTCGTCCAGGTCGTCGCCCATGGCGGCGTTCAGGGGGCGGATCAGTTCCGCGAGCCGCGCGCAGGTGGGCGGGACCGGCCGCTGATACGGATCGGCCAGGGCCTCCAGCAGCACCGGCGGGATCTTGGTCCGCAGCAGGTTGATGTCGCGCAGGGGGGCGGCCACAGCCGCGCCCATGCTTTCACGCTTGGCCTCCGAGGTGGTCTGGACCTCCGGCGAACCGTCGGCGCGGGTGGTCATGCAGCCGCCCAGCAAGACGAGGAGGGGCAGGATTCGGAGTGCGGCGCGCATGGCGAAAGTCTAGCCTCAGGCCATCGCCGATGGAAAGGTCTCGCTCGGCCTTGCCCCGGCGCGGACGCCCGCCTAAGGTCCGCGCCGCTTCGCCCGGCGCTTCAAACGCGCCGCGCCAAGGGCCGGTAGCTCAGTGGTAGAGCATTCGACTTTTAATCGAATGGTCGTGAGTTCGATACTCACCCGGCCTACCATTTCCTGTCCCGACATTGGCTCGGAGATGGTGGAATGATCGCGAAGCTCGTCTTCGAAAAGACCGTCGACGCCGTCGCGGCGCCGCCTTGCTTGCTGGCCATCGTCGCCCTGGGCCAGTCTCGAACTCATCCGGCCGCAGCCGCGGCTCGGCCGCCATTGATCGTGAGACGCCTCGCATGACCATTTCCATCCGTTCGGTGGAGAAGACCTTCGGGCGCTATCCGGCGCTGAACGGGGTGAGCCTGGAGATCGCCGACGGCGAGCTTCTGGCCCTGCTTGGCCCGTCGGGCTCGGGCAAGACCACCCTGCTGCGGGTTATCGCCGGCCTGGAGTTCCCCGAGAAGGGCCAGGTGCTCTACGGCGAGCAGGACATGACCTACGCCAGCGCCGCGGCGCGACGGGTGGGCTTCGTGTTCCAGCAGTACGCCCTCTTTCGTCACATGACCGTGGCCCGCAACGTCGCCTTCGGCTTGGACGTGCGCAGGGGCGCGGAAAAGCCCTCCAAGAGCGAGATCGCCGCTCGCGTCGATCAACTGCTGCAGCTCGTGGAGCTGGGCGACCTGGGCAAGCGCTATCCGGCCCAGCTCTCCGGCGGCCAGCGCCAGCGCGTGGCGCTCGCCCGCGCCCTGGCGGTCAATCCCAGCGTCCTGCTTCTGGACGAGCCCTTCGGGGCGCTGGACGCCACGGTGCGCAAGTCGCTGCGCAAGGAGCTGCGCCGCATCCATGACGCCACCGGCGTCACCACCCTCTTCGTCACCCACGACCAGGAGGAGGCCCTGGAACTGGCCGACCGGGTGGCGATCCTCAACAACGGCGCCATCGAACAGGTGGGCATGCCACACGAGGTCCACGACCAGCCCGCCGGCGCCTTCGTTTGCGGCTTCGTCGGCGAGGCCAACCGGTTCGAGGGGGCGGTGAAGGGCGGACGGTTCCGCGCCGCGGAGATCGAGTTGCCGGCCCAGGGCGTAGCCGACGGCGCCGCGGTGGCCTTCGTGCGTCCCCATGAGTTCACCCTGGCCCCGGCAGGCCAGGAGCAGTTGTTCCTGACCACCGAGCGCGTGGCGCCCAGCGGTCCGGTGGTGCGGGTCGACGGCCTGACCCCCGGCGGCCGGCGGATCGAGGCGGCCTTCTCGCGCGAACTCGCCGGCCAGTTCCAGTCCGGCGCCCGCTTTGGGCTCTCCGCGCAAAGATCGTACATCTTCAGCGCGTAGTCGATGCCTTGCAACCGTAAGGCGCCGTCGCTAGGTTGCCCCCGCGAAAAATGGGGCGGCGATGACCTGGATCTTTCAGTTTCTGACGAGTCTCCGGACGTCTCCGCACCGCGCCGTCATGCTTGAGGTCGGCCTCATCGTCCTTGGCGGCCTGTTGCTGGGCGTCGCCTTCTTCCGGATGGGCCACTAAGGCCTATTGCTGCTGTTGCTGCTGCTGGTCGTAGGCCAGGCCGCCGGCCGGTCCGCGCCTGCGACCGCCTTGGGCGAAGGCGGGCTGGGCCACGCGGATGAACTCCGGCTCGGTAATTGCCGCCCGCGCCCGGCGGACCGACACGCCCACCGCGAGCTGGCTGTCGGCCTCGCCCTTATAGACTCCGCGCGAAGGCGGGACGTCGTTGTAGTCGCGGCCCAGGGCGGCGGCGATGTGGCGCTCGCCGGCGATGACATTGTTGGTGGGATCGAGGCCGATCCAGCGGGTCGAGGGCAGGAAGACCTCCACCCAGGCGTGGGTGGCGTCGGGATCGGAGCGGTCCCCGGCCTTGCGGTCGGTGAACAGGTAGCCTGAGACATAACGCGACGGCACGCCCCAGGACCGACAGATGGCCAGCATGATGTGGCTGAAGTCCTGGCAGACCCCCCGGCGAGCCTCCAGGGCCAGGTCGATTGGGCTGTCGGCATGGGTGACGCCGGCCTCGTAGTCGAAGGACTCGTAGATGATCGTCGACAGTTCGCGCACGGCGCGCAGGGGGTCGAGGGCCTTCAGCTCGTCGATCTTGCGCTCGGTGATGAAGGTCCTCAGCGCCTCGGTCTCCACCGCGAAGCCGTGGTGGCGCAGGAAATCGAAGTTCTCGCCGCGGACGAAGTCGCTGCGCAGCCGGTCCCATTCGCCCATGTCCAGGGCCTCGGGCAGGGCGGCCGGCGCCTGGGTCTCCACCGCCGAGCGGGCGACGATGTTGAGGCGGTCGTGCGGCTGGGGCACGTCGAAGTGATAGACCGCATTGCCGAACGGGTCGGCGTAGGAGAACAGCTGCGCGGCCGGGTCCAGGTCGAGGTCGAAGCTCACCAGGCGCTGGCGCACGCTCTTCTGCGGCTGCATCCAGAGCTCCATGACGCTTTCGCGCACCGGCTCGGCATAGTGGTACTGGGTGACGTGGCGGACTTCCAAGAGCATCGGTTAGCGCCTCAGGCGGGCAGTCGCATTTCAAGGGAATAGTGGACGAAGGTCTCGTAGATGGACTGGTGGATCGCCACGCATTCGTCCAGGACGGTGGAGATCAGGGCGCTGGCCCCGGCCACCTGCAGCTCATCCATGTCGGCATATTGCAGGCGCGCCTTCAGCCGGCCGGCCAGGCGCTCGGGCCCGGCGTGGCCGGCCTCCACATAGCGGCTGGCCGCGGTGGTGTGTTCCTCGATCCGGGCGGTGGCGAAGCGGATGGAGCGCGGGAAGTCCTCGTCCAGCAGCAGGAACTCCAGGACCTTCCGCGGCTGGATGTCGGCGGTGTAGCGCCGCAGATAGGGCTCGAGCGCGCAGCTCATCCGCAGGACGCTGACCAGGGCGAAGTGCTCGTCGAAGGCGCCGCGGCGGCGGTCGCCGAAACAGACCTCCAGCAGCCGGCCGATGAGTTGGGCGCGCTCCAGGTACATGCCCAACAACAGGAACCGCCAGCCCTCGCCATGGCTCATGGTGGCGTCCGCCGCGCCGCGGAACAGGTGCAGGTCGGCGATCACGTCGTGCAGGAAGGCCGAGGACCCGTCGGCGAAGGACTTGGCGGCGTCCGGCCCGGTCATCTTCAGATAAATGAGGTTGAGCCGTTCCCAGGTCTCGGTGGTGATCTGGTCGCGCACCTGGCGGGCGTTCTCGCGAGCCAGCGCCAGGGACGAGACGATCGAGCCCTGGTCCTCGCGGTCGAGCGCCATGGCCAGCGTCGCCTCATAGGGGTTGGCCAGGTGGGCGCGGTCGGAATCACCAACGGCGGCGAGCGCGATGCGGGCCACCTGGGCCGCCCCCTCGGTGCGGTCGAGGGTGGCGTTCAGCATCACGTCCGAAAGCCGGCACATGTGCTCGGCCCGTTCCACATAGCGGCCGATCCAGTAGAGGCTGTCGGCCACCCTCGCGAGCATCATGACTGGGTCTCCTTGCCGTCGGCCAGGACCCAGGTGTCCTTGGAGCCGCCGCCCTGGCTGGAATTGACCACCAGGGAGCCCTTGCGCAGGGCCACCCGGGTCAGCGCGCCGGGGGTCACCACGATCTTCTCCCCCGACAGGATGAAGGGCCGCAGGTCCACGTGGCGCGGCTCGATGGCCCCGTCGACCAGGCAAGGCGCGGTGGAGAGCTGGATGGTCGGCTGGGCGATGTAGTTGTCCGGGTCGGCCTTGATCGCCTCGCCGAACTCCGCGCGCTCCTGCTTGCTGGCATGCGGGCCGATCAGCATGCCGTAGCCGCCCGAGGCGCCGACCGCCTTGACCACCAACTTGTCCAGATTGGCCAGGACGTGGCTGAGTTGGGCCGGCTCGCGGCAGAGATAGGTCTCGATATTGGGCAGGATGGCGTCCTCGCCCAGATAGTAGCGGATGATCTCCGGGACATAGGCGTAAACCGCCTTGTCGTCGGCCACCCCGGTGCCGGGCGCGTTGCAGATCACCACGTTGCCGGCCCGGTAGGCGTTGAACAGGCCCGCGACCCCGAGGCCTGAATCCCGGCGGAAGGTGAGGGGGTCGATGAAGTCGTCGTCGACCCGGCGATAGATCACGTCGATCCGCCGCAGTCCGGTGGTGGTCCGCATGTAGACCATGTTGTCGTGGACCACGAGATCGCGGCCCTCGACCAGCGGGCAGCCCATCAACCGGGCCAGATAGGCGTGCTCGTAATAGGCGGAGTTGTAGACGCCGGGGGTCAGGACCGCGACCTGGGGATTGGGCCGCCAGTCGGCGGCCATGCTCTTCAGGGTCGCCAGCAGCAGGTCGGGATAGCGGTCGATGGCCCGCACATTGGCCGCCCGGAACGTGCCCGGGAAGGTCCGCCGCGAGGCCTCGCGGTTGGCCAGCATATAGGAGACGCCGGACGGCACTCGCAGATTGTCCTCCAACACCGCGAAGGCGCCGTCGGTCTGGCGGATCAGGTCCGAGCCGCAGACATTGGCATAGGCCTGGTGTGGCACGTAGAGGTTCTGCATCTCCCGGCGGTAGGATGGCGCGCTCAGAACCAGTTCGCGCGGCACCACCCCGTCCATCAGGATTTTCTGCTCGCCATAGATGTCGGCCAAGAACATGTTCAGCGCCTTCAGGCGCTGGGTGAGGCCGGTCTCGATCTTCGACCATTCCTCGGCCGGGATGATCCGCGGCAGCAGGTCGGTGGGTATGATCCGCTCGGTGGAGCTTTCGCCGCCATAGACGGTGAAGGTGATGCCCTGCAGCAGGAAGTAGCGTTCCAGCACCCGCTGGCGTTCGGCCATGTCGGCCGCCGCCAGGGTGGCGATCCGTGCGTCGAGGGCTGCGTAGTGCGGCCGCACGAGACCACGGGAGGTCAGCATCTCGTCGTACGGGACGTTCAATGAAGCCTGTGGCCCCACGTTCGGCGCCGTCGCCGTGTCTTCAGAAATGTGGGCCGTCGCCACGCCGTACTCCACCACCTGGTCCTCCGCGTCCCTCTCCGACCTTAGGAAGCGCGCCCGGGTTTGGTGCGGCTTTTCGGAATCGGCGAACCTCAGCGGCGCGGCTGCTCAGCATTTGGGCAAGTTTCGGCCGGACAGGAAAGCGCCTTGAGCGTCCGGCGTGGGTGACATCTCCCCGCGACGCGGGGTAGATCGGCGGGAGGGGCGCGAGAGGAAAGTTTTGGCGTGGCGCGATTGGTCGTCGCATTCGCCGCCTCGGCGGCCCTGTGTGCGCACGGCGCGGCTCGCGCCGAGGCGCCGCGCGCGGCCGTCGAGGGGGAGCTGACGGGCGATCTGCGCGCGGCGATCGCGCGCGCCGTCGGCGAGTCCGACAAACCGATCAGCAGCCGCTTCGAGGCCAGGCGCCGCGCCCGCGAGGCGGCGGAGAACGCCATCGCGGTCCTGCGGTCCGAGGGCTACTACGCCTACGAGGTCGAGCCCGACGTGGGGGAGGCCGAGCCGCCGGCCGCGGTGGTCAAGGTGACCCCGGGTCCGAGGTTCACCATCGCCGAGCCGACCATAGAATGGGTGGAAACCCCGCCCTCGCCGGAGGTCCAGGCCTCGGGCGAGGCGGTCATGGGTCTGGCCACCGGCCAGCCGGGCCGCGCGGCCGACGTGATCGGCGCCGAGGGCCGGATTGTCGCCGCCGCCCAGAAGCGCGGCTACGCCGACGTGGCGCCGGTTCCCCGCCAGGTGATCGTCGACCATGCCGACAAGACGGTTCGGCCAACCTTCCGGATCGATTCAGGTCCGCTTGTGCGGCTGAACGGCATGGAAGTGATCGGCGGCGAGCGGACCAAGCGGCCCTGGCTGAACCAGATGGCGCCATGGCGCCCCGGCGAGGTCTACGATCCCGAGGATGTCGGCGAGCTGGAGCGGCGGCTGCTGGACACGGGGGTCTATGACTCGGTGACCGTGTCCCTGGCGCCGCCGGAGCGGACCACGCCGGAGGGCCTGCGGCCGGTGGTGGTCAGCCTGGCGGATCGCGCGCCGCGCACCATCGAGCTGGGGGCCAGCTACTCGACCAGCGAGGGGGTGGGCGCCGACGCCCGATGGACCCGCTACAACACCTTCGGACGCGCCGACACCCTGTCGTTCGCCGTCCGGGCCTCCGATATCGACAGCCGCCTGGTGGCGGAGGCGACCCTGCCGCACTGGCGGCGCGCCCAACAGACCCTGAAGTCCGCGGCGGCGATCTACGACGTCAAGACCGACGCCTATGACGAGACGGGCTTCGGCGTCCGCGCCGACGTCCAGCGGCGGTTTTTCAAGACCTCCTACATCACCCTGGGCGGATCGCTGGACTACAGCGAGACCGCCGAGAAACAGACCAAACTGCTGACCCCGCTCGGCCGCGACCTGTGGACCGCGGCTGTGCTGGCCGCGGCCTCCCTGGACCGCTCCGACGATCCGCTGGACCCAAAGCGCGGCTGGCGGCTGGAGGTGCGGGCCGAGCCCACCTACATCACCGGCGACGACAGCCTGGCCTATCTGAAGGTCCAGACCCAGGGCTCGATCTACGTGCCGTTCGGCCCCCGCGCCCGCACGGTCCTGGCCGCCCGGGGCAAGGTGGGGGCGATGATCGGCGGCTCGGTCCCCGAGGTCCCGGCCTCGCGGCGCTTCTATGCGGGCGGCGGGGGATCGGTGCGCGGCTACGCCTACCAGGCCATCGGCCCGCGACTGGCCGACAACACCCCGCAGGGCGGCGCCTCGGTGCTGGAGGCCTCGTTCGAGGTACGCCAGAGGATCGGGCAGCGCTGGGGCGTGGTGGCCTTCATCGACGGCGGGGCGGTGGGCGACCGCCAGTTCCCGGCCGGGGACGATTTCAGCGCCGGGGTCGGTCTCGGTGTGCGCTACGACCTGGGCTTCGGCCCGATCCGCGCCGACATCGCCATCCCGCTGG
>NZ_JAUYOJ010000068.1 GCF_030697925.1 Phenylobacterium sp.
TCACCATCGTGGTCCGCGAATTGGGTGAGGCCGCCTGATGGGTCAAAAAGTCAATCCGGTCGGGCTTCGCCTCGGCATCAACCGCACCTGGGACAGCCGCTGGTTCGCCGACGGCGCGGACTATGGTCGGATGCTCCACGAGGACCTGAAGATTCGTAAGAATCTGAAGAAGCGCCTCTACCAGGCCAGCGTCTCGCGCATCATCATCGAGCGTCCGCACAAGAAGTGCCGGATCACGATCTACGCCGCCCGCCCCGGTGTCATCATCGGCAAGAAGGGCGCGGACATCGAGAAGCTCCGCAAGGACATCGCCGCGATGACTCAGGGCGAAGTGCACCTGAACATCGTCGAGATTCGCAAGCCCGAGACCGACGCCCAGCTGGTGGCCGAGAACATCGCCCAGCAGCTCGAGCGCCGCGTCGCCTTCCGTCGCGCCATGAAGCGCGCGCTGCAGAGCGGCATGCGACTGGGCGCCAAGGGTATGCGGATCGAAGTCTCGGGCCGCCTCGGCGGCGCGGAAATCGCCCGCGCTGAATCGTATCACGAGGGCCGGGTGCCGCGTCACACGCTGCGCGCCGACATCGACTACGGCGTGACCGAGGCCAAGACGACCTACGGCATCATCGGCGTGAAGGTGTGGGTCTTCAAAGGCGAAGTCCTCGACCACGATCCGATGGCGCTGGACAAGCGCCTGGCCACTGAATCCGGCCCGGCCGGCGAGGGTGGCGGACGTGACCGCTCGGGCGATCGTCCCGACCGTGGTCGCCGTGACCGCCGCGAGCAAGCTGGAGCCTAGGGTAGAGCCATGCTGTCTCCGAAGAAAACCAAGTACCGTAAGCAGTTCAAGGGCAAGATCCACGGAACGGCGAAGGGCGGCTTCACGCTGAACTTCGGCGCCTATGGCCTCAAGTCCGTCGAACCGGAACGCATCACCGCGCGTCAGATCGAAGCCGCTCGTCGGGCGATCACCCGCCAGATGAAGCGCCAAGGCCGCGTGTGGATCCGGATCTTCCCGGACGTGCCGGTCACCGACAAGCCTGCGGAAGTCCGGATGGGTAAGGGGAAGGGCGCCGTCGAATACTGGGCGGCCCGCGTTCACCCCGGCCGCATCATGTTCGAAATCGACGGCGTGCCGGACGATGTGGCCCGTGAAGCCCTGCGCCTCGGCGCGGCCAAGCTTCCGGTGAAGACCCGCATCGTCACCCGTATCGACGCCGCTGTGGCGGAGGCCGCGTGATGAAGATCGACGATATCCGGGGCATGACGCCCGACCAACTCGGCGAGACCCTGCTGAACCTGAAGAAAGAGCAATTCAACCTGCGCTTCCAGGCGGCGACGGGCCAAGTCGAGAAGACCCACCGCGTCGACCAAGTTCGCAAGGACATCGCGCGGATCAAGACCGTCCTGCGTTCCAAGCAGACCGCGGCCTAAGGAGACAACGAACATGCCCAAGCGAATTCTCGAAGGCGTCGTCGTCTCCGACAAGGGTGACAAGACGATCGTGGTGAAGGTCGA
>NZ_JAUYOJ010000199.1 GCF_030697925.1 Phenylobacterium sp.
ACGCTCGTGGCCACGATGTAGCGCATCAGATGTGGACTCAGGGCCTGACCGAAAGAAGCCTTGGTTCTGAGCGCGATGATCTGCCTGACCGAACCTTTGGTCAGCGGCCCTCGATGTCGCGAAAGACAGGGCATCATCTCCCTGCGCTCAAGGTCTCGGTCGGCGGCCCCAGGCCGGTCTCAGCTCGGCAAGCGCCTGTGGCCGGGCGCGAGGAACTTCCGTTGATTCAGTCAGGTAAGAGATCCCGCCAACCTGGCTCGCGGATGCGATCCAAGTCGAACAACTTACTAGAGATCAAATGATATACACGCCTTATGGTTGACATCAAAACGCGATTGATACAGCCTGGCTCCGTCAGAATTCGCGCACCCGGCCCGGCCCGGCCCCTCGACGTCAAGGCCGGCGCATGCCGATGCGTATTTCCGAGACGGAGAGCATCGCCATGCGTCGGTCCTTCGCTTGCTTGGTTTGCATTATTCTCCTGTCCACGGGCGGCTTGGGCCTTGAGGCGCAGGCCACCGAGGCGCAGGCGCTGGGCTGGAGCGAGGCCGATCGCGCCGCGGCGGCCTACGCCCTCAAGCGGGCCGGACAGGAGCGCACCGTCACCATCGATCTCAGCGATCCGCAGATGGCCCGCTTCCTGAAGCGTCACTACGAGATCTCCGGCATGACCGCGGCGCGGTATCCGGGGCTGCACAAGCTGATGGCGACCCAGGCCAAGGTGCACGCCGCCGTGGGCGTGACGGGCGCCAGGGTCACGGCCGTCTCCGACGACCTGACCTATGAGGACCTGGCCACCCTGATGGTGGCGCTCTATCCGACCGCCGCCACGACCTATGCCGCGGCTGGGGTCGCGAGCATGGAGGCTTCCGCGCAGGACCCGAGCCGCAACCTGCAGCTCTCCTATGCGAGCCTTTGCTTCTACGACGCCAACAGCAATCCGATCGGAACCTGCGCCACCCAGAGCTCGTTCGGCGCCGGCCAGTACTTCCCGGTCAACAATTCGCTGAGCGCGGCCCCGCAGTCGTTCAGCGGCGTGGTCACCGCGACCTATTACGACGTCACCGACCAGCGTTACGTCGCCCAGATGTCGAAGCTGGCGGTGGACGCCATCGACTACCCCAGCACCCAGACCATCGCCCATCCGGTGATCGTCCACGCGTCGAACAATTCCCTGGGGGCGGCCCTGGTCTGCACGAGCCGAGCGGTCAACGCCAACGCCAATCCAGGCACCTGCGACTACGGGACCTATCAGAACACCGGTGTCCTGATGAACATGGTCGGGTCGGTCACCTATGGGCCTAACCAAATCCCCCAGACCGACGGTGGCGGCCACCTGGTGGGCACGGGTTCGGTCTCGCTGATCAACACCATCCAGGGCGGGCAATGCCGGCTCGCCCCGTCCATCAGCGGCACGAATTTCTTCACCCAGCCCCAGGTCACCTACGCCACGGCCACCAAGACGGTCAGCTGGAACTTCAACAACCTGGACTTCGGCCAGACGGCCAGCCTGATCTGCGGCGGCGCCGGGACCGGCATCCAGTTCTCGCTGCTGCTGCAGGTCACTGACACGAGCGACTCCGACAATATCGTGGCGGCGCAACTCTCCACCGCCGGTGTCACGACGCCTCATTTCATCGGCGCCAACTCCGGCACCCTGGCCACACCGATGCTGCGGCTTGTGGCCGGGTGCCTGCACCCCGACACCGTCGTGACCATGGCCAGCGACGGCGCTGGCCGGAAGATCGCGAGCCTGGCTGGCGAGGGCGAACTGCTGAAGGCCAAGGACGGCCAGTCGCGCGTGGTCGGCACTGTGACCGGCAAGGACGACTGGCTCTATGTGATCACCGCGAAGAACCGGCTGAGCGTCAAGGCCACCGCCGAGCATCCCTTCGTGGGGATCGATGGCGACTGGCGGGCGGCCGCGGATTTGAAGCCCGGCGACCGGGTGCTGGCCGCCGGCGGGCCGGTGGTGATCGCCTCGGTCCGGAAGATCGCCTATGGCGGCCCGGTGGCCAACCTTGTCCTGGCCCATCCGCAGCAGGGCGCCACGCTGCAGACCGAGACCTTCTACGCCAACGGCTTCCTGGTCGGCGGATATGACGCCCAACAGGCCGTGGCCCTGGCCAGGCGCAAGACGCCCGCCTTTGTGCGGTCCCGCCTGCCGGGCGATTTCAAGGTCGACTACGCCAGTCACCTGCAAGACGCGCGCGGCCGCTGAACACGCCTGCGCCTGGAGAGGACCGAAATGCGCCAACCGCAGAAATTGCGCCTTGCCGCGCTGGGGCTCGTGCTGGCCGGCCTCGGACTGATTCCGCTGGCGGGAGTCGTGCTGGCCCAGACCCCGACCGCCATCAAGGGGTTTATCGTCGACCAGAAGGGTAACCTCGGCGTCGGCACCAGCGCGCCGCAGGCCATGCTGCACGTGGCCGGCAACACCCTGATCGAGGGGTTGATCAAAGGCGACGGGGTGAACGGCCAGTTCGGGTCTTCGGCCGTGCTGAGCGGCTTCGACACCCGCTACGGGCAGCGCCCCTTCGTGCTGACCTACAACGAAACGGGCTCGCCACAGACCAGCATCCAGATACAGGCGGTCGACCCGACGAACCCCAACCGGTCGGTGTACAAGACCTTCGTCATCGACCATCCCGTGGCCAGGGACCGCTACCTGGTCCACGCCTCGCTGGAGGGGCCCGAAGGCGCGGTCTATTATCGCGGCAGCGCGCAACTGGCCCACGGCCGGGCCGTGGTGAAGCTTCCCGCCTATTTCGAAAGCCTCACCCGCGCGGCCGGCCGGACTGTCCAGCTGACCAATGTCGACGGCTTCGACCCGCTGGCGATCCGCACGCGCAACGGTCGCAAGGTGTCGGAGGCCGCCTTCCTGGTCGTGTCGAGCAATCCGACCTCCAGCCAGCGCTTCGACTGGGAGGTCAAGGCCCTGCGGGCCGACGGCGCCCCGCTGCAGGTCGAGCCCTTGAAGACCCAGCTCACCGTCAGCGGCTTCGGGCCCTACACCTATGCAACGCCCGCCGCGCCGACGGCGGGCGAGGCGGCCCGCTGATGGCCACCGTCCCGGGCCTTCGCCGCCTTGCCTCCATCCTGCTGCTGGCGCTGGCGACCCTGGTCGGCGCGCCGTCCAAGGGCGCGGCCCAGCCGCATCAGTGGAATCTCACGGTCGCCTCCTGGAACCTGCTCAATTTCAGCCTCGCCAAGGCCACCGTCCCAGGCGGCGGCGACCGGGTGAATCTGCTGACCCGCATGGGCAATGTCGCCGGCGCTTACGACATCCTGGTCTTCCAGGAGGTGTTGGAGGCCGGCGCCTCGGTCACCGCGCATCTGATCAACTATCTGCCTCCCGGATATGCCTGCAACCAGGTCAGCGCCGCCTCGGGCCGGGTGGGCCGGCAGGAACGCTACGTGGTCTGCGCGCCGCCCGCCAACGCCTGGGGCGCGATCGCCATTGTCGGTTGGACGGACTATTCGACCACGGGCGCCAACTACCTGGCCGCCAACGGAACCATGCAACCGGCCGCCAATGTCTGGATGCGGCCGCCGGCGATCGCCCGGGTCACCTTCACGCCTAACGACCCCACCTTCGCGCCGGTCACCTTCGACATATATACGAACCACACCAAGCCGGCCTATGGCGCCTCGGCCCAGGCGCGCCCGCCCGGCACGGTCGCCGGCGCGCCCAACAGCAGCGTCGTGCACTATGAGTTGCAAGCCATTCAGAACAACCTCACCGCCGGGGTGAATAGGATGCTGATCGGCGACCTCAACTCCGATTGCGCGTCCTACCCGGTGATGTACCGAGGGATGGATTTCGCCGCGGGCTGGACCTGGCACATCGGGTACGGCACGCGGACCAACACCGCCGTCGGCTCGTCCTGCGCCTATGACCGCATCATCCTCAACACCGGGCTGCAGGCCTACTACCTCGGCCACGGCGTCAATTATGACCACTATGACAACGCCACGCGCATCGACACCCAACGGATCTCCGACCACTATCCCGCCTGGGTCCGCTTCGGCCAGTTTCAGAACCCGCCCGCGCCGGCCCTGATCGCCTCGCTCAGCACCCCGGTCACCCAGGCCAACAAACAGGCCAAGTTCAAGGTCACCGATACGGTCCATTCGGCGGGCTCGGCCCTGAAGCCTTCGGTCACGGGCGCGAAATTCTACATCACCGGCTACACGACGACGCAGAACTACAAGTCCAACTTCACCTATGCGCTGACCGATGTGCGCGGAGCGCCCGACAGCGTCTCGACCGACGCCGATGGCGATCTCAACCAGACTATCAACTGGGCGTCCCCGCCCGCCGGCGCCTATGTGTTTGTCTTCGACGCCAACGGCGATGGGCGGTTCCGGCTGGCCGACGGCGACTTCGCCAACAACGCCGTCGAGGCCGACATCCTCGTCACGGCCGCCAGCACTGGTCACAACGACCTGGTGACGCTTGGCGACAATATGCGCGTGCGCGACGCCTTCGACCTCGGCCAAGCCTACAATGTCTATGTCCTGGCCAAGAACCTGCCGGCGAACGCCACGGGCGATCTCTATGTCGTCAGCGACCATCTGCTGGCCCAGGCCGGCTACGCCAACTGGGCCGCCGCCCGCCAGGCGCGGATCGCGCTCGCCCCCTACTCGATCCCGATTGCGCTCGCGGCCTCCGGGGCGATCGTCACCAGCGCCCTGACGCCGGCCGACGTCCGCCAGCCGTTCAAGGCGACGCCCAGCGGCGAACTCTTCCTGAGCGCCTGGCCACGTCCCGCCCAGCTGATGAACGCGGTGGTCAACTATGCGGCGCCCCCGAGTTCGGTCTTCTCGCCGGCCTATGCCGGGAACGGCGATCCGCCAGCCTCGCCGGACGACACCAACTATGACGACGACCCCTGCGCCTCGGCGCACAGCAGCGCCGATCCGAACTTCCAGAAGTCGTGCAACATCGGGTTCCTGTTCTCCAACTATTACGGCAACGCCTTCAACGTGGTCCTCGACCTGGACAGCGACGGCAAGCTGGGACCGAACGACCCGGTGGACCTCCGCGACATCGGCGACATGACCGCCTATTTCAACGGCCCTGCCACGGTGCTGGGCCCGAACGCCAACGGCCAGCCGGCGGTCTCGGAATACAAGGAGTATCTCTCGCGGGCGCTCAGCGTCGATCTGACGCCTGACAACACCTATGACGCTGCGACCATGGCGGCCTCAGGCCGGTACGCCTGCGGCCCGACCCTGTCGAAGACGGCGTTCCAGACCTGGATCGTCCCCGACGCCCAGACCGGCTTTCGGGTGCTGGAGAGCGGCGCCTACCAGGGCCAGCGGACGGCCGCCTCCGGACTCTACCAGTACGACCAGGCCTTCATAGCCAACCTGTCGACGAACGACGCCGACGTGTGCATCAGCGGCGGCGACCTGGCCTATGGCGGCGGTGTTTCGGCCGATGCCGGATCAAAAATCACTGCGGTGGCCGACACCCACCGTTTCGAGGGCGCCACGGTGACCAGCAACGCCTCCGCCGAATGCTGGATTGCGGTGGAAACCACGGCGGGGACGGCTATCGCCGTCGGGGCCGGGTCTGGCTTCTTCACCCTCGGGACTGGGCTCATCGCCGGCCTGGTGGTCGCTGCTGGAGCCAACTTCACCGGCGCGCTGGCGTGCGGCCTCTGAAAGCGGGAGCGCTTTCGGCGTTCGCGACCCGTTCCGGACCTGCCGCTACCGTTCCACCAGAGCGCTCTCAGCTAGAGGCGGTTGGGACCTGAGGAAGGGGATCAGCTTGGCGGGCCTGTTTGGCTCGCAAACCGTATCCTGCCGACATTTCGGACGACGAGTCGGCGTTCGGCGCCCCATACTTTCCGCCGCCGCCCGGCCGCTTCGGGCAGCGTGCGTGGTCGTGGCGCAGCCGTGTAGAACCTATCCCATAACGCCTCGCGGTGCGCGCACTCAGCTAAGCTGCGTCCTCCACACCGCGGGACGAAACATCTAGGCGGCGGATTTGC
>NZ_JAUYOJ010000205.1 GCF_030697925.1 Phenylobacterium sp.
TCAGCCCCTCGATGCCGGCGCCGACGAGCGCTTCGCGCACGTCGTCCAGCTTGAAGGGTTTGACGATCGCTATGATCAATTTCATCGCCTGCTCCCGCGCGGCCCAAGCCGAGACGCGCCAGTGGGTTGTTTTCCCGCGCCGTCGGCGAAACGCGGCTTGCACTCCCCCTCCGACAGCAAGGCGACGCTATCGATCGCGAGGGGCGGCGAGGGCGCTTGGTAACCTCTGGTCAAGGAAAAGGCCTTTCCCGCCTGTTTTTCAGGCGCCGACTGGCGGGTTTGCCTCAAATTGAGGCGATTACCGCCTCCAGCGGAGGCGTTTGCGACCGGGGACGGACGGAATGTGGGCGGTTCCGGGGCGCGGTCTCACGAAGCCGTGATGGGGGAAACTCCTGGGCCCGCCGCGCGTAGTGAGCCGCGAAGGCCGGGCTTCCCCTGGCCAGGGCTTGATCTCTCCACCCCCCCAGAGGACCCAGATGCATCTGACCCGATTCCTGACCACCGCAGCGGTCGCGGCCCTGCTCGCCGGCGCAGCCCAGGCCCAGACTCCCGCCACCCCGGCGACCAAGGCGCCGGCCGCCACCGCCGCTCCAGCGCCTGCCGCGGCCGCTCCAGCGCCTGCCGCGGCCGCGCCGGGCGCCGCGGTCGCGGCCAAGGTCACGCCGGCCGGCGACATCGTCGACACGGCCAAGGCGTCGGGGCAGTTCACCACCTTCCTGAAGGCGGCCGAGGCGACCAATCTCACGGGCCTCTTGAAGACCAACAAGAACCTGACGGTGTTCGCGCCGACCGACGCGGCCTTCGCGGCCCTGCCGGCCGGCGAGCTGGAAAAGCTGATGCTGCCCGAGAACAAGGCCCAGCTGCAGAAGCTGATGATCTATCACATCGTCAACGCGCCGGTGACCTCGGCCGACTTCAAGGGCTCGACCCGTAAGGCCGCCACCGTGGCCGGCCCGTCCGTCGAGCTTTCCGGCGGCGAAAAGCCAATGGTCAACGACGCCACCATCGTCCAGGCCGACATCGCCGCCAGCAACGGCATCCTCCATGTGGTGGACAAGGTGCTGATGCCGGGCGCGGCCTCGGCGGTCGCCAGCGGCGCCGCGGCCTCGACCACCGCGCCGGCCTCCCCGGAAAAGCCCGCGACCCCGCCCGCGGCCGAGGCCAGATCGACCTCGCCCATGCCCAAGACCACGCCGCCGAAAGACAAGGTCGCCGCGCTCGACGGTTCGGTCGTCCAATGCCTGACGCAGGAAACCAAGGAGATGGCGCCATCGCCGGTTCCGCCCAAGGAGCCCGTGGAGGACACGAAGGCCGCGGTGAAGGACGAGTCCGCCACACCACCGCCCGCCGCCGACAAGTCCGGCGCCGACGCCGCGGTCCAGGAGCAGACGCCTCCGCCCGCCGCCGAACCGGCGCCGACCCCCGAGGCGGTCCCTCCGACCAGCGATGCGACGACGCCTCCGGCCACCGACGCCATGACCGCGCCGGCCGCGACGCCCGGCGCCGATGCTTCGGCCGCGGTCACCGCGACCACGTCCACCGCCACCATGCAGCCGGTGGCCGACACCCCGGAGAACCGCGCCAAGTACAAGCCGCTCTCCAACGCGGGCAAGCGTAGCAAGGCGAAGGGGAACTAAGCCGGACTCGGCGCGCTAATTCGTCGGGCGGCCCGGAGTACGGGGAACCGGGCTTCATTCAGGACTCAGGAGTGAAGACCATGTATCTCAAGACCTTGCTCACCGCGGCCGCCGCGACGGCGCTCTTCGCTGGCGCGGCCCAGGCCCAGACGCCGCCGGCCGAGCCGGCCAACCCCCCGACCTCGGCCGACGCCATGGCGCCGGCCACGCCGGACACCGCCGTCAATCCCCCGGCCGGGACCATGATCGATCCGGGAACCAAGACGTCCGAGGCTGCCGCCACCCCGGCCACGGCCGCGGCCATCGACGCCTCGGCCACGGTCACCACCACTCTGGTCACCAACGGCCCGATCGCCGACACCCCGGAGAACCGCGCCAAGTACGGCCAGCCGCTCTCCCGGGCCGGCAGGCGCACGGCCGCGCGCGGCAACTAGAGAGACACTTCAAAGCCTTGTGGCGGCGGTCGGCGGGCCCTATGGTCCGCCGACTTTTTTTGCGCCTGCGAAGTCCATTCGATGCCCGCCCAAAAGCCGCTTTCGTTTCAGGGACTTATCCTGAAACTGCATGATTATTGGAGCCGTCAGGGCTGCGTGATTCTGCAGCCGCACGACGTTGAGGTGGGGGCCGGCACCCTGCACCCGGCCACGGTGCTGCGCGCGCTCGGCCCCAAGCCGTGGCGGGCGGCCTATGTCCAGCCCTCGCGGCGGCCCGGCGACGGCCGCTATGGCGAGAACCCCAACCGCTTGCAGCACTACTACCAGTACCAGGTGATCCTGAAGCCGAACCCGGACAACCTGCAGGAGCTCTATCTGGGAAGCCTGGAGGCCATCGGCCTCGACACGCGCCTGCACGACATCCGCTTTGTCGAGGACGACTGGGAGAACCCCACGGTCGGGGCCTGGGGCCTGGGCTGGGAGGTCTGGTGCGACGGGATGGAAGTCACCCAGTATACCTACTTCCAACAGGTCGGCGGCCTGGACGTCTGGCCGGTGGCCGGGGAGCTGACCTACGGCCTGGAGCGCCTGGCCATGTACATCCAGAACGTCGACCACTTCACCCAGCTGGCGTTCAACGATCCGGACGGCCCCGAGCCGATGACCTATGGCGACGTGTTCCTGGAGAACGAGCGCCAGCAGTCGGAAGCCAACTTCCATCTCTATGACGTCGAGACCCTGAAGCGTCAGTTCGAGGACATGGAGGCCCAGGTGCCGCGGCTGCTGGAGGGCAGGGGCCCCCAGGGCCAGCGCACCGTGCTGCCCGCCTATGACCACGTGCTCAAGGCCAGCCACCTGTTCAACCTGATGGACGCCCGCGGCGCGATCGCCGTGGCCGAGCGCCAGAGCTATATCGGCCGCATCCGCGACCTGACGAAGATGTGCGCCGAAGCCTGGGTGGCCAACGAGGGGGGCAACGCGTGAGCCTTCATCGTCTTACCGGCGCGGTCGCTGGGGTGGTGGTGGCGATTTCGGCCATGCCGCTCCTCACGGCCTGTCAGCGCGAGAACTTTGTCGTCGTTTCGACAGGCGACCCGGCGGCCACCACCCCAGAGGTCGAAGCTCGTAAGACGCTGCCAATCTTCTGGTCGAAGGTTGAGGGCGCGCCCGCGGGCGTCGGCGAGTTCCGTTTGAAGATCGGCCTTCCGACGCCGAACGGAGCCGTCGAGCACATCTGGACAGATCTCGTGAGCCGGTCGAGCGAAGAGATCGTCGGAACCATCGCCAACGACCCGGTCAATTTGCCCGACCTCAAATTCGGCGCGGTGGTTCGTATCGATCCTGAGACAATCTCGGATTGGAGCTACGTGAAGGGCGAAAAACTGTACGGCGCATACACGATGCGCGCGCTGCTTGATCGCATGCCGGCAGACGAGCGGGCTGAGGCCCTTGCGCTTCTGTCGGCCCAGCCGCTTGAGGCCGGAGCCAACTGATGCCCCAGCTTCCGGTCAATCAAGTTCGCACCCTGTATCCCTCTCCCCTTGCGGGAGAGGGTGGCCGCTCGAAGAGGGGTCGGGTGAGGGGTTGCGCTCCCCTCGACGCGCGCCCGGCGATGACTTTCCGGAGAGGTCTGGGAGACCCCTCATCCGACCTCGCTCCGCGAGGCCACCTTCTCCCGCAAGGGGAGAAGGACGCTAAGCCCCACCTTCTCCAGCTTCTGGAGAAGAGAGCCTGATATGCCCCAGCTGCTGATCGAACTGTTCTCGGAAGAGATTCCCGCTCGCATGCAGGTCCAGGCCGCGCGCGATTTCGAACGCATGGCCCGGGAGCATCTGGCCGCCGAGGGCTTGCTGCCCGAGGGCCTGAAGACCTTCGCCGGCCCCCGCCGCCTGACCCTGGTGGCCGAGGGCCTGCCCGCCGCTCAGGGCGACCGCCACGAGGATCTGAAGGGCCCCCGCGTCGGCTCCCCCGATCAGGCCATCGAGGGCTTCTTGCGCAAGGCCGGGATCGCTCGCGACCAGCTGGTGGAGAAGGACGGCCTGTGGTTCGCCCATATTCATCGCGCCGGCCGGCCTACCCCCGAGATCGTCGCCGAGATGGTCGACAAGATCGTGCGCAACTTCCCCTGGCCCAAGTCGATGACCTGGGGCCGCGGGACCCTGCGCTGGGTGCGGCCCCTGAAGCGGATCGTCTGCCTGTTCGACGGCGAGGTGGTTGCCTTCGCCATCGACGGGATCGCCAGCGGCGACGTCACCGAGGGCCACCGGTTCATGGGCTCGGGCAAGCCCTTCAAGGTGAAGGACTTCGACAGCTACCGCGACAAGCTGGCGGCCCACTTCGTCATCCTCGACCCCGAGGAGCGCAAGGACCGCATCATGGACGGGGCGCGCACGCTCTGCTTCGCGCGCAATCTGGAGCTGGTCGAGGACGAGGGCCTGCTGGCCGAGGTGGCGGGCCTGGCCGAATGGCCGACCTCGATCCTGGGCGATATGGATCCCGCCTTCCTGGACCTGCCGCCGGAGGTGATCCGCACCTCCATGCGCACCCACCAGAAGTACTTCGCCGTG
Organism: Phenylobacterium sp.; assembly: GCF_030697925.1. GTDB lineage: Bacteria > Pseudomonadota > Alphaproteobacteria > Caulobacterales > Caulobacteraceae > Phenylobacterium. The sequence goes on from NZ_JAUYOJ010000205.1 coordinate 4,639, forward strand.
CGCGACCCTCGGTCGGACAAGCTCGCGCCGCACTTCCTGACCGTGGCCAATATCGAGGCGGCCGACGGCGGCAAGGAGATCGCGCGCGGCAACGGCAAGGTGCTGTCGGCCCGGCTCAACGACGCCCGCTTCTTCTGGGACGAGGATCGCAAGACCAGGCTGGAAGAGCGCCTGCCCAAGCTGAACGGCGTCACCTTCCACGCCAAGCTGGGTACGCTCGGCGAGCGGGTCGAGCGGCTGGAGATGCTGGCCAGGGACATCGCGCCCCGGGTCGGCGCCGACGTCGCAAAGGCGGTGCTGGCCGCGCGGCTCAGCAAGTCGGACCTCACCACCGCCATGGTGGGCGAGTTCCCCGAACTGCAGGGCCTAATGGGCGCCTATTACGCCCGCGAGGAGAAGCTCAGCGCCATCGTCGCCGACGCCATCCGCGATCACTACCGCCCGATCGGCGCCACCGACGAGGCCCCGGCTGCCCCGGTGACTATGGCCGTGGCCCTGGCCGAGAAGCTCGACACGCTGACGGCCTTCTTCGCCATCGACGAGAAGCCCACCGGCTCGCGTGACCCCTACGCCCTGCGCCGCGCGGCGCTCGGCGTGATCCGCATCCTGCTGCAGTCCGAGGTCCGCGCGCCGATCCGCCAGCTGGTCGGCGACTGGTATCACGCGCTGAAGTGCTTCGTGGATCCCGGGCGGGCCCTCTACGTCTCCACCCGCCGCACCACCGGCTATCTGGGCGCGCTCGCCCGCTCGCCCTCACGGGTGTTCGAGGTCTATGTCGACGAGTTCGAGGACGCCCTGCTCGAGGGCAAGCCCTATGTGGTGGCCGTAGCCGAGGACTTCGACATTCGCTTCGACCGCTCGGCCCCGGCCGGCGACCCGCCCGAGGGCGGGGTGGCCTACGAGTTCCGACCCTATCCGGTGGTGGCCGACGAGGTCCTGGAGTTCCTGGCCGACCGCCTGAAGGTCGTCCTGCGCGACCAGGGCAAGCGCCATGACCTGGTGGACGCGGTCTTCGCGCTCGGCGACGACGACCTGGTGCGCATCGTGGCCAAGGTCCAGGCCCTGGATTCCTTCCTCACGACCGAGGACGGCGCGAATCTGCTGGCCGGCTTCAAGCGGGCCGGCAACATCCTGCGCGCCGAGGAGAAGAAGGGTCCGCTGCCCGCGGGTCCGGCCGTCCCGGTCGCCACCGCGCCGGCCGAGGAGGGCGCTCTGATCAAGGCGCTCGACCAGGTCGAACCCCAGGTGGCCCGCGCGTTGCACGACGAGGACTTTTCCGCCGCCATGCGCGCCCTCTCGGGACTGCGCGGACCGGTGGACGCCTTCTTCGAGGGTGTATTAGTGAATTCTGAGGTAGCAGCGGAACGCGAGAACCGCTTGCGGCTTCTGGCTCAAGTTCGAGACCTGATGGGACGGGTCGCGGATTTCAGCCAAATCAACGGCTAAGGAGGACTACAAGGATGTCGACCGAAACGCTGACCAAGTCGCGCTGGGTCTATTCCTTTGGCGGAGGCGGGGCCGACGGCGACGCCTCCATGAAGAACCTGCTGGGGGGCAAGGGAGCGAACCTCGCCGAGATGTCCTCCCTGGGCCTGCCGGTCCCGCCGGGCTTCACCATCACCACCGAGGCCTGCGTCCACTATTACGCCAGTGAGCGCCAATACCCCGCCGACCTGAAGGAACAGGTCGCCACGGGCCTAGCCACGGTCGAGAAGCTGACCGGCAAGGTGTTCGGCGATCCTTCCAACCCGCTGCTGGTCTCGGTGCGCTCGGGCGCCCGGGCCTCGATGCCGGGCATGATGGACACGGTGCTGAACCTCGGCCTCAACGACGAGACCGTCGCGGGCCTGGCCAAGCTGTCGGGCGACAAGCGTTTCGCCTTCGATAGCTATCGCCGCTTCATCCAGATGTACTCCAACGTGGTCCTCGACCTGGACCACCACATGTTCGAGGAGATCCTCGACGAGCATAAGGAGCGCCTCGACGTCACCGTCGACACCGCGCTCACCGCCGAGGACTGGGAGAAGGTGGTCGCCGACTACAAGGCCGCCGTCGAGCAGGAGCGGGGCGAGCCCTTCCCGCAGGATCCGCACGCCCAGCTCTGGGGCGCGGTCGGCGCGGTGTTCGCCAGCTGGATGAACGACCGGGCCAAGTTCTACCGCCGCATGCACGACATCCCCGAGAGCTGGGGCACGGCGGTCAACGTCCAGTCGATGGTGTTCGGCAATATGGGCGACAGCTCCGCCACGGGCGTGGCCTTCACGCGCAACCCGTCCACCGGCGAGGCCCGCCTCTATGGCGAGTTCCTGATCAACGCCCAGGGCGAGGACGTGGTCGCCGGCATCCGCACGCCCCAGGCGCTCACCAAGATCGCCCGCGAGGAGATGGGCGAGAAGTCGCTCTCCATGGAAGAGGCGCTGCCTGAGGTCTTCGTCCAGTTCAAGGCCGTCGTCGAGAAGCTGGAACAGCACTATCGCGACATGCAGGACATCGAGTTCACGGTGGAGAAGGGGCGCCTCTACATGCTCCAGACCCGCAACGGGAAGCGCACGGCCAAGGCGGCGCTGAAGGTTGCGGTCGATCTCGCCAGCGAGGGCCTGATCACCCAGGAAGAGGCGATCATGCGGGTCGAGCCCGCCAGCCTCGACCAGCTCCTGCACCCGACCATCGACCCCGCCAGCCCGCGTGACGTGATCACCACCGGTCTGCCGGCCTCGCCCGGCGCGGCCACCGGCAAGATCGTCTTCAACTCCGACGAGGCCGAGCGCCTGGGCTCGGCGGGGGAGGCGGTCATCCTGGTTCGCGATGAGACCTCGCCCGAGGACATCCACGGCATGCACGCGGCCAAGGGCATCGTCACCGCCCGGGGCGGCATGACCAGCCACGCCGCCGTGGTCGCCCGCGGCATGGGGCGTCCCTGCGTCTCCGGCGCCGGCGAGCTGCAGATCGACGGCAAGGCCGGCGAGTTCCGCGTCCGTGGCCGCACCTTCAAGGCCGGCGAGATCATCACCGTCGACGGCTCGCGCGGCGAGATCCTGGCCGGCGCCGTGCAGATGATCGAGCCCGAGCTCACCGGCGACTTCGCCACCCTGATGGTCTGGGCCGACAAGGCCCGGCGCCTAAAGGTCCGCGCCAACGCCGAGACCCCGCTGGACGCCCGCACCGCCCGCCAGTTCGGCGCCGAGGGCATCGGCCTGTGCCGCACCGAGCACATGTTCTTCGACGAGGACCGCATCGCCGCCGTGCGCGAGATGATCCTGGCCGACGACGAGAAAGGCCGCCGCGTCGCGCTCGCTAAGATTCTGCCGATGCAGCGCAACGACTTCGTCGAACTCTTCACCATCATGGAGGGCCTGCCGGTCACCATCCGGTTGCTGGACCCGCCGCTGCACGAGTTCCTGCCCCACACCGAGGCCGACCTCGAGAGCCTGGCCAAGGCCAGCGGCATCGACGCCGTCAAGCTGATGCGCCGCGCCAAGGAGCTGCACGAGACCAACCCCATGCTGGGCCACCGCGGCTGCCGCCTGGGCGTCTCCTATCCCGAGATCTACGAGATGCAGGTCCGGGCCATTTTCGAGGCCGCCTGCGAGATCGCCGAGAGCGGCAAGACCGCCCCGATCCCGGAGATCATGCATCCCCTGGTCGCGAAGGGCGAGGAGATGAAGTTCCTCCGCATCCTCACGGACCGCACCGCCCAGGCGGTGATGAAGGAGCGCGGCCGCGAGGTCGCCTACCAGGTCGGCACCATGATCGAGCTGCCCCGCGCCGCCATCCGCGCCGGGGACCTGGCCGAGAACGCTGAGTTCTTCTCCTTCGGCACCAACGACCTGACCCAGACCACCTTCGGCATCAGCCGCGACGATAGCGGCCGGTTCCTCAACGCCTATCTGGAGAAGGGCATCTTCGAGAAGGACCCCTTCGTCAGCATCGACCAGGAAGGCGTCGGCGACCTGATCCGCATCGCCGTGGAGCGCGGCCGCGCCGCGCGGCCCGACGTCAAGCTCGGCATCTGCGGCGAACACGGCGGCGATCCGGCCTCCATCGAGTTCTGCGAGAAGGTCGGCCTGGACTATGTGAGCTGCTCGCCCTTCCGCGTGCCGATCGCCCGCCTCGCGGCGGCCCAGGCGGCGGTCGGGGTGATGGAGAAGGACAGATGAGCCGGGTCACCGTCATCCCGCGTGAGCGGGTGCTGGTCTCGCCCCGCGCCACCTCGGCCGGGGCCATCGGCCTGGGCGCCATGGGCAGCCTGATGCTGGGGGCCATGGCCTTCGGCGCCCTGGCGGTCGGCGCCATCGCCATCGGAACCCTGGCCATCGGCAAGGTCGGGATCGGCCGCGCCAGGATCAAGAAGCTCGAGATCGACGAACTGACTGTGCGGCGCCTGACGGTGCTCGACGACGGCGAACCCAAGCGGTTCTAGGCGGGCCGCGCCTCACTCACAGGTGTCATCCCGGTTTGCGAAGCAAGACCGGGATGACACGGGGTGGGAACCCACCCTAACCCGCCGCCACGACCTCGATCTCCAGCAGCCAGGCTTCGTCATAGATGCCGGTGATGATCACGGTGAGCGCGGGCGTGCGCGCCTGCAGAACCTCGTGGCGGATGCGCATGTTCTCGTCGCGATAGAGCCGGTCGGACAGGAAGATCGTGACCTTGACCAGGTTGTCGAGGCTCATCCCGCCCGCCGCCAACTGGCGCTCCACATTGGCCCAGGCCAGCCGGCACTGGTCGCCGAAGGTCTGCGGCACCCCGCCGTCACGATCGGCCGGGACCTGGCCGCTGATGAACAGCCAGCGCGTGGCGCCCTCCACCTCGAAAGCCTGGGCGTAGGAGGTCTCCGTCGGGTCGATCGCTCGGGTTCTCACTTGCCGACATCCTCCGTTGAGGCCACCAAGGAAGCCCGAGCCAGGAAGAGATGTCCATGACCGATAAGCCGCGCCCCCGTCTCGACCAACAGGCCATCCGGACCCAACTGGGCGTGGGGTAGGGCAGATGGGCGGGGACTTGGCCGCGGACTTCTACCGGCTGACCAGCTTCGAACTGGTGCGGCTGGGAAAGACGGCGATCACGGTGGGCGGCCTGGCCGCCGCCGTGGTGATCGTCATCGCGGCCCTGCTCGCCGCGCGCCTGGTCTCTGCCTTCTTCCGGCGGGTGCGCGGGCGGGTGACCGAGGCCGCGCCGTCAATCTACATCTTCGAGAAGCTGGCCGCCTACGGGGTGGTGGTGTTCGGGGTGATCGCCGCCTTCTCGACGCTGGGCCTCGACCTGTCGTCCTTCGCCCTATTCGCAGGCGCGCTCGGCGTCGGCCTCGGCTTCGGCATGCAGGGGGTGGTCAAGGAATTGATCTCCGGCCTGGTCCTGCTGTTCGACCGCCTAGTGCGTATCGGCGACTATATCGAGCTGCAGACCGGCGAGCGCGGGGTGGTGGCCGAGATCGGGCCGCGGGCCACGCGCATCCGCAACAATGACGACCTGGATGTCCTGATCCCCAATTCGCGGCTCATCGAGCAGCCGGTGACCAACTGGACCCACCAGAACGGCACCCGCCGGATGCATGTCCCCTTCGTCGTCGCCTACGGGACCGACAAGGAGAAGGTTCGCGACGCGGTGCTGAAGGCCGCCCACGACGTGCCCTTCACCCTTAAGGACACGAGCGCGCGCAAGACCCAGGTCTGGCTGGTCGGCTTTGGGCCGAGCGGCCTCAATTTCGAGCTGGTGGTGTGGCCGAGCGTCGAGGCGGTGAAGCGCCCCAACGCCGCCCACGCGGCCTATACCTGGGCCATCGAGGACGCCCTGCGCGGCGGCGGCTTCGAAATCCCGCTGCCCCAGCAGGAACTCCGCGTCCGCGCCTTGTTCGGCGAGCAGGGGGAGGCGGCCCGCCGCACCCTGGGCCTGCAGGCCGACGGCCCCGGCGAGGCCCTGCCGGAGGTCCATGCCTCGGTCAACGACGCCGCCGAGGATCTAGTCCGCGGCGCCGAGCAGGATGAGGACGACCCGCTGCAGGTCAGGCCGCGCCCGGAGCCCTGACGACCGGCGCCAGGTTCCAGACAGCAAAACGCCGCCGACCAGGGGTCGGCGGCGCAATGTTGTTTGGTTCGCGCGACTAGATCGCGGCGAGCGCCATCTTGCGACGGTTGCTGCGGAGCATCGTGCCCGCCGCGCCGAAGCCGATGATCATCATCGCCCAGGTGGCCGGTTCCGGAACCACGCCGCCGGTCTGATACAGCACGGCCGAGGAGCCGCCGTTCAGGTTGAGCTTGAAGGTGTCCAGGTTGTTCGCGGTCAGCTTGAAGAAGGCCGTGCCGTCGAAGCTGCCGCCGACGCCCTTGTGGATGCCGATATAGGTCGTGCCGTTCAGCGGGGTGTCGAAGTCGTAGGTGAAGCCGTCGACTTCGGGGCTGATCTTCGTCGTGAGCGTGTCGACCGCGGCCCAGTTACCGTCCCAGACGAAGCCAAGCTCGGCCAGGGCGGCGATTTGGTCCGCGATGTCGCTGGCGGTGCCGGTCAGAAGATTGGAGTTTCCGTCCGTGCCGGTCCACCAGCCGCTGCAGTCGTCGGCAACCGGGTCGATATCGCCGTTGCTGCACTCGCTTCCCAGCGCGATCGTAGCGGCGCTGGCGGGAGCCGCCGCGGCCAGCCCGAAGGCCATAGTCGCGACCGCGGCCGCCATCGTCAGTTTAAAGTTCATCGTCACTAACCCCTAGATCTCAAGTGCCCCAGACGACCTGTCGAGCCGGGAGTCCCCACGCCCCGCCCATTCGGCATCCGCCCATTGGGTTCATATAAAATTTACCCGGTAGTGCACGCAACGAAATTCCCCAAATGCGTGTCATTTCAAAAGACTGTTATGAATAATTAGGATTTTGAAGATTAGTTTTCGCCGCTCTTAAACGGCGAAGCGGCGTTTTCCGCCCCGTTCTCCGAGCCCTGGGTCCGGACAACAGGACGCCGCCGACCAGGAGAGGCGGCGCCTCAAGGAATTTTAGTGAACGGCGGGCGACGAGATTCCCCACACACGTCTGCGATCTCCAGCAATCGTTATCGAGCAGCCGGCCGCGTTGTTGATCGTCATGATCTGTCGGCGGTCAATTCCAAGCAATTCGAATGTCGCCCGCAGCGCGCGCGGTTATGTGCGGGGCTCGGCGCTGTTGGAGGCGGAGAGGTCGATACAGCGGCCCGCAAGAAGTCGGCTACAATTATAAGTAATTATAGTTTCAAGCACGCTTTCGTGGTCTTCAAGCTTGACTGTTGAACCCTGGATTGTGCGTATTAAGTCTTCACCAACTTGTGCGAATAAGGCAAATACCTGCCGCGGGAATTCACTTGCCGCCAGATATGGTCAGTGTCTGATGGGTGAAAGCGGCCAGCGTAGCGCTGGTTACTTCTTTTTCTGACACAGGCTAACTGTTGGGGGATCAGTCGGCCCGCAAAGCGAGGGCTATCGGATGAAAAGGTATCTAGCGTCAGCGATCATTGGGGCCGCCTGCCTCGTAGCCATGCCGGCCTCGGCGGCCGTCGTGTTGTCGTGGAACAGCGCCGACACTGGCGTCACCCAGGGCTCCGACTTTATCGGTATCGTCAACGGGTCGGTGCTCGCCGGCCTGACCGCCCATGTGGACTACACGCTGCAGTCGGTTTCCGGCAATGACTGGACGTTCGCCTATTCCGTGGAGAACACGTCCAGCGCGCCGGTCACGGCGTCGCGCGTTTCGGTCTTCGGCTTTGACGTCACCCCTGACATCTCAGGCGGAAGCTCGACGGGCGTGTATGACAACTTCACCGCCGACGGCAACGTGCCGCAGATCGGCTTCCGCGAGGCCTGTTTCTCGCAGGTGAACTGCGCGGGCGGCGCCGGGGCCGGGGCGCTGCTCGGTCAGACCTTGTTCGGCACCTTCACCCTGACCTTCGCCTCGGCGCAGACCGACCTGTCGCTCGAAAACCTGTTCGTGCGCTACCAGTCGATCGATGCGCCCGGGATCAACGGCGGTTCGGGCACTGGCGTGCCGCCGGGCGGGGTCATCCCCGAGCCGGCGACCTGGGCGATGATGATCATCGGCTTCGGCGCGGTCGGGACGATGCTTCGCAGCCAGCGGCGCAAGTATGCCTTGGCTTGATCCAAACTAGCGACCTCCAGACGAAGCGCCGCCGGCCGCAAGACCGGCGGCGTTTTCGCGCTCAGCTTCCCGCGTGGCGAACCTAACCGCCTTTTCACCTGACAAGCCGCGCCATCTCTGGCCTGCTCCGCGCGGGTAGTTTGGGGGAGGGGCGCATGGCCCAGAGTTTCGATCCGGCCGCGGCCACCGCGGCCTATCTGGCGCAGCTGCCGCCCGAGGCGCACGCCAAGGCCACGGCCTATACCCAGGGCGGCCACTGGCTGCTGCTCTGGGGCGCCCTGGTCGCCATCCTGGTGGCCTGGCTGGTGCTGAAATCGGGCGTCCTTGTGCGCATCCGCGAGAAGGTCGAGAGCCGCAAGGCCCGGCCCTGGCTCGCGGTCTTCGCGGTGGTGGCTGCGGACTCCCTGATCGAGACCCTGCTCAGCCTGCCCTGGAGTGTCTACGGCGACTGGTGGCGCGAGACCGCCTATGGCCTCACCAGCCAGGCCTTCGTGGGCTGGCTGGCCGAATTCGTGCTGATGGCGGTGATCTCCACCGTGCTCGTGGTCCTGCTGGTCGCCGGCCTCTACGCCCTGATGCGCCGGGCGCCCAGGACCTGGTGGGCCTGGGGCGGCGGCCTGGTGGCGGTGTTCTTCGTGATCGTTATGGTGCTGGCCCCGGTGTTCATCCAGCCGCTGCTGAACGACTATCAGGAGGCCCCGCCCGGACCGGTCCGCGACACGGTGGTGGCGATGGCGAAGGCCAATGGCGTGCCGTCCGACAAGATCTACATCTATGACGGCTCCAAGCAGTCCAACCGTTACACGGCCAATGTCTCGGGCATGTTCGGCACGGCGCGGATCGCCATGAGCGACGTGATGTTCAATAAGGGCGCGGACATCGCCGAGGTGCGCGGCGTGGTCGGCCACGAGATGGGCCACTATGTCCACATGCACGCCCTTTGGATCGCCGGGACCTATGGCCTGCTGGCCCTGGTCGGTTTCTTCCTGGTCGACCGCCTGTTCCCGCGGGTTCTGCGGCTGACCGGCGCCAAGGGGATCCAGGGCCTCTCCGACCCCGCCGGATTCCCGGTGATCGGGATCATCCTGGCGGGACTGAGCCTGCTTTCCACGCCGCTGTTCGTTACGGTCATCCGCCAGGCGGAGGTCGATGCCGACCGTTACTCCCTGGAGCACGTCAACGAGCCGGACGGCCTGGCCAAGGCCCTGGTCAAGACCATCGAGTATCGCGCCGCCACCCCCTCCAAGCTGGAGGAGACCCTGTTCTACGATCACCCGGCGGTGGGCAATCGCGTGCGCATGGCCATGGACTGGAAAGCCGCCCAGGCGACGACCGACCAGGTTCGGTAGGCGATGTCGTGAGCCGCGCCCTGCTGGCAGCGACTTGCGCTGACCGGCTGGAGACGGCGCAAGCCGCGAAGATTCGAGGAAACGGGACACGAAGTACGCAAAGACCACAAAGGGCGCCTGCGGCGCGGCCTATCGCGTTCGGCTCCCTTCGCGCCCATTGCGGTCTTCGTGTCTAGACTGGCTTCGCCGATCTGACCGGCAAGGTCCGGGAGCCCCCTTATCCGGCTGTTCTCCGAATGGCCACCTTCTCCCGCGAGGAGAGAAGGCTGCTCAGGCTTGGGCGAAGGCCCGCGCTCCCCGGCGGTGGGCGGACCGCAGCATGACGCCGGCCGCGCCGAAGCCGACGATCATCATCGCCCAGGTCCCGGGCTCGGGCACGGCGGTGAGCTGGGTCACCGTAAACCGGTAGTCGATGGGGGTTCCGTCGAGGGTTGCGGCTTCCGCGAAGAGGCTGAAATAGGGGCTCTCGAACTTCTCCTCCAGATAGACCGGCGTCCCCGGCGCGATCCCAAAGTCCGCATAGTGGGCGGGCGCGCCGAAGAAGGTGAAGCCCGTCTTCGGAACGGTGAACTCCCACGCCGCGGTCAGGCCGTTGGCGTATTCGTCGATGACGAACGGATTGCTGTTGCCCTCGATGTTCTCGTTGTGGGGCCTGGGCGGCGGCGCCAGGAAGACGTCCCAATGCTCCTCATAGCCGCCGGTGAAGGTGAAGAAGGCGGCCACGTCGCTCGTCGCCTCGAACCGGTACTTGCCCGGGCCGGGCAGGGGGGCGTTCGAGATGTTGACGAAGCTTTCTGTTCCCGTTTGCTGGAAGATCACCGTCGAGGCCTGGGCCGAGCCGGCGCCGGCCAGGACGCAGACCGCTGAACAGGCGGCGAAAAAGATACGCATGGTCGATCTCCCCTAGGTAGCCGAGGAGCATCGACGCACGCTTCGGACTGTCAAGCGGCGAACCGACATGGGCGGTGAAATGAGTCGGGCCGCGGTGACCGCGCCACGCGCTAGGCGCCCAACGCCATGACATAGCGATCGGCGCCGTCCTCGGTCTCGCCGGTGGCGCTCAGGCCCAGGCGCAGGGCGAGCCGGACGGAGGCGAGGTTGGCCGGCTCGACGAAGGCCTCGACCTCCACTGCGCCGGGGCGCGCCGCGAGCCAGGACACGGCGACGACCGCCGCCTCGGTCATCAGGCCCCGGCCCCAATAGTCCGGGCGCAGGTGGTAGGCGAGCTCCGAACAGGCGCCGAGCGCGTTGAAGCCGATCGCGCCGACGAAAGTGCGGTCGTCGCGGGTCAGCATGGCCCAGCGGAACCGCGCGCCGCGCGCCGCTTCGTGGGCGAAGAAGTCGATGATCTTGTCGCTGTCGTCCGGCGTCTGGGCCGGCAGGCGGATCGGGCGCCCCTCGATATCGCCCGCGCCGCCCGAAAATTCGCAGACCTCGGGGCGCGACCATAGGGCGAACATGCCGGCCGAGTGGGCGACCGACAGCGGTTCGAGGATCAGGCGTTGCGACCGCAGCGTTGGAACGGCGAGGGCAGGCGCCATCCTACCGCTTGCGCACGAAAACGGTCCCCGCCGAATAGCCCGCCCCAAACGAGCAGATCAGCCCGGTCTCGCCCGTCCCGAAGTCCTCGCTGGCCTTGTGGAAGGCGATGATCGAGCCGGCCGAAGAGGTGTTGGCGTATTCGTCCAGGATGATGACGTTCTCGCCCGGCGCCGGCTCCCGGCCCAGGACGCGTTTGCCGATCATCTCGTTCATGTTGATGTTGGCCTGGTGCAGCCAGAGGCGCTTCAGCCCCTTGGGGTCGACACCCAGGTCCGCGGCGTGCTGGACGATCATCTCGGCCACCATCGGCACCACCTCGCGGAACACCTTGCGGCCCTCCTGCACGAACAGCTTGTCGGTCGCGCCGATCCCCTCGGGCGCCGCGCGGTTGAGGAAGCCGAAATTGTTGCGGATGTTGTTGGAGAACACCGTCTTCAGGCGCGTGCCCAGGATGTCCCAGCCATCGGTGGCGTCCTCGGCCCGCTCCACGATCACCGCCGTGGCCACGTCGCCGAAGATGAAGTGGCTGTCGCGGTCGCGGAAGTTCAGGTGACCCGAGCAGATCTCCGGATTGACCATCAGCACCGCGCGCGCCGAGCCGGAGGCCACGAAGTCGGCCGCCGTCTTGATCCCGAAGGTGGCCGAGGAGCAGGCCACGTTCATGTCAAAGGCGAAGCCGTCGATCCCCAGCGCCTGCTGCACCTCGATGGCCATGGCCGGATAGGCCCGCTGCATGTTGGACGCCGCGCAGATGACCGCGTCGATCTGGGAGGGGTCCTTGCCCCAGCGCGCGATGGCCTGGCGGGCCGCGGCCACCGCGATCTCGGCCAGCACCGAGATCTCGTCGTTCGGCCGCTCGGGGATCACCGGGCGCATGACGTCGGGGTCGACCAGGCCGGACTTGTCGATCACGAACCGCGACTTGATGCCCGAGGCCTTCTCGATGAATTCGGGCGAGGAATAGGTCAGGGCCGGGGTCTCGCCCGCGGCGATGGCCTCGGCGTTGGCCGCGTTGAATCGGTCGACATAGGCGTTGAAAGTCTCGACCAACTCGGTGTTCGAGAGGCTGTGCGGCGGGGTGTATAGCCCGGTGGCCGCGATTACGGCGTGATGCAAAATGGTCTTCTCCGACGTCGCGCTCCTTGTCGCCGGTATGCCGGCGGGCGCTTCCCGGGCAAGTGATAGCACGCCTTCACGCCAGGTCAGCGGCCTTGTGGCCATAAGGTCACAACCGCAAATGGTCTTGGCAAAACCGGCGAACCGGCCTTTTCCGGCCGCGTTTGCATCCCACCTGACGACACGGCTGGGGAGCTTGAGTGTAAGTACGTACGGAGTAGTAAAATGAAGTCTCTCGCAACCGCAGCGGCCTTCGCCGCGATCGCCGCAGCCGCCCTCCCCATGGCGGCCCAGGCCCAAGACCTCGGCACGACCACCTTCTACGGTTCGGCCGGATACAGCCACGCCGACCTCGACGACGCGAAGCTTGGCGCCATCACCGGCCGGGTCGGCGCCCGCTTCGGCCAATACCTCGGCGTCGAGGGTGAAGCCGGCTTCGGCGTCAAGGACGACGAGGTCAACATCCCGGCGATCGGCGCCTCGCCCGTCGACGTCGAGCTGAAGCACACCTTCGCCATCTACGGCGTCGGCTTCCTCCCGGTGGCCCCCAACGCGGACCTCTACGCTCGCGTCGGCTACGGCACCTCGAAGATCAAGGCCTCCGTCGCCGGCCCGGCCGGCGGTTCGGCCACCGCTGACGGCGAAAGCTGGAACTACGGTGTCGGCGGCCAGTACTTCCTGGACGACAAGAACGGCGTCCGCGCCGACTACACCCGCTACGACTTCACCGACGGTGGCGGTGACGCCGACGTCTGGTCGGTGGGCTACGTCCGCAAGTTCTAAGATACCGGAGCGCCCCTCTCCCAAGACGGGAGAGGGGATCGCTTGGGTTGCGGATTCACCAAAACCTTCCCCAAGACCGCTAGGCGAGTGCAATTTTATGCGCTCTCGGGCCGTATCCGTCGAACAACTTGACAGTTTTGCGACGCGCCCCCCATCCTCCGGCGAGTAACTACGGCACTACCAAATCAATCAAAGAAGGCGCTCTCACTAGCGCTCGCCGTTAGGACTGCGCCTCGCACCTGGGGAGGTGATCATGAAGCGCCTAACGGGAGGCTTGGCCTCTCTAGCCGTCACAGCTATGGCCGCAACGCCGCAGGCGGCGACAGCCCAGGCCAGGGACCAGGGCACGGCCGTCGAGGAAATCGTCGTCACCGGCTCACGAATTCGGACCAGTCCGCTGGACCAGGCCCAGCCGATCGTCCAAATCGACCAGGACGCCATCGCCAAGACCGGCCTCACCTCCACCGCCGACGTGCTGCAGCGCATTCCCTCGGCCGGCGGCGGCCTCAATTCCAAGTTCAACAACTCCGGCAATTTCGGCAATCCGCCGGACGGCGGCGGGGTCGGCGCAGGGTCGGCTGAGATCGACCTTCGCTATCTCAGCTCGCGCCGGGTCCTGGTGCTGGTCGACGGCCTGCGCTGGGTCAGCGGCGCGGCGGCCTCCGGCGTGCCGGGCTCCGTCGACCTCAACACCATCCCCACCGGCATGATCGGGCGGGTCGAGGTGCTGCAGGAAGGCGCCTCGCCGATCTACGGCTCCGACGCCATCGCCGGGGTGGTCAACATCATCACCAAGGATCGGCAGGAGGGCCTGCAGGCCACGGCCAATTTCGGCGGCTATGGCGACGGCGACGGCTTCAGCCAGGACTACACGGTCTCCTGGGGCGTCAATCAGGACAACCTGCGGGTCGTCGTCGGCGGCGGCTATTTCAAGCAGGACCCGGTCTATGCCGCCGACCGCGACATCTCGCGGTTCCCCAGCCCGTTCGCCACCTCCTGCCTGGACGGCGGATGCAGCTCGGGCACGCCGCTCGGCCGGTTCATCATCAGCGACCCGAACACCGGCCAGGATCTCGACATGACCCTGAAGGCGGCGCTGTCGCCGGGGGTTCGGCCGACCTACATCCCGGGCGACCCCACCGGGGCGGCCGGCAGCTACAAGCCCTTCGCCACCATCGATCGTTTCAACTTCCAGCCCTACAACTACATCGTCACCCCGTCCGAGCGCCTAAGCCTGTTCGGAAACCTGACCCAGGAGTTCAGCGACAGCCTTCGCCTGCGGGTGCGCGGCAGCTATGTGGAACGCAAGTCCGCCAACCAGGCCGCGCCCCTGCCGCTGTTCGTCGGCCCTGACGCCGGCAACGGCAACCTGCTGGACACCGTCGCGGTGGACGCCACCAACCCCTTCAACCCCTTCGGATTCACCCTGCAGCCCGGCACCTACGCCTTCATCGGCCGCCGCCTGGTGGAGAACGGGCCGCGCCACTACGAGCAGACCGTCAACACCTGGAACATCACCACCACCCTGGCTGGCGAGGTCCCGCTGGGATCCAGGACCTGGTACTGGGACGCCAACTATGTCTGGTCGCGCAATCGCGCCGAGCAGACCTTCACCGGCAACGTCAACGCCCAGCGCGTACAGCAGGCGCTAGGCCCGCTCGCCGGCTGCACCGGCTCCTGCGTGCCGCTCAACATCTTCGGCGGGGAGGGGACCATCACCCCGGCGATGCTGAACTTCATCGCCTTCACCCAGCAGGACGTCTCACAGCAGGAACTGCGCGACTTCAGCGCCAACCTGACCGGCGACTTGTTCGACCTGCCGGCCGGGCCCCTGGCCTTCGCCGCCGGGTACGAGCACCGCGAGACCGAGGGCTTCTTCCAGCCCGATCCCCTGGTGGTCGCCGGGCTCTCCTCCGACATTCCGGCCCAGCCGGCCCGGGGCTCGATCACCATCGACGAGTTCTACGGCGAGGTGCGCGTGCCGCTGCTGGCGGACATGCCCATATTCCACAAACTGGACGTCTCCCTGGCCGGCCGCTGGTTCGACTATTCGACCTCCGGCAAGGACGCCACCTACAAGGCGGGCCTGACCTGGAAGCCGATCGAAGACGTGCTGCTGCGCGCTTCCTGGGGCGAGGGCTTCCGGGCCCCGGCCATCGGCGAGCTGTTCGGCACGGCCTCGCGGTTCGACCAGGAGGTGGTCGATCCCTGTTCGGACATGCTCAACCTGCAGCCCGGCGGCCCGCCCGCCGCCAGCGCCACGGTGCAGGCCAACTGCATCGCCCGCGGCGTTCCGGCCAACGGCAGCTATGTGCAGCTCAATCCGCAGGTCTCGGTGATCACCAGCGGCAACCGCAACCTGGCCCCGGAGACCAGCGAGAGCGAGAACTACAGCTTCGTCTGGGAGCCCAGCGCGCTGAAGGGCGCCAGTTGGGCCAATGGCGGCTCGATCGAGGTGGTCTATTCCAAGATCGAGCTCGACCAGGCCATCCAGGCCCAGAATGGTCAGAGCCTGCTGGACCGCTGCGCCCAGACGGCCGACGCGGTGGCCTGCGCCACCATCACCCGCACCGCCTCGGGCCAGGTGGCCGCGATCTCCAACCCGCTGATCAATATCGGCGGCATCAAGACCCGCGCCGTTGACGTGAACCTCAACTACACCTCGCCGGAGACCAGCGTCGGGACCTTCGGCCTGCGGTGGTACACCACCTTCCTGCTGGAGTTCACCGAGTTCGTCCCGACCTCCACCGGCCTGGCGCCGGTCGAGCGCGAGGGCACGGAAAAGGGCAGCCCCGACCAGGCCTATCCCAAGACCAAGTCCACCCTGATGCTGGACTGGGACCGCGGCGAATGGGGCGCGACGGGGGCCCTGCGCCACATCTCTTCGATCGACGAGACCACCGTGGCCAACAAGCTCAGCGCCCGCACCTATGTCGACGCCCAGGTGCGCTGGGAGCCGGCCTTCCTCGACGAGCGGGTCACCCTGGCCGCAGGGGTCAACAACCTGTTCGAGAAGGACCCGCCAGGCTGCGTCAGCTGCGGCCTGAACAACTACGATCCCAACGCGTATGACGCCCCGGGCCGCTTCTTCTACATGCGGCTCAGCTACCGCCAATAGTCGACGACGTTCGTGGGGAGCACGGGCGGCGGAGGGGGCGACCCTTCCGCCGCCTCGCTTTTCTTGAGGCGCCCTGTCGGGGCCCATCGTCCTGGTTCGTCCTCAGGCAAACAAGGCGGCCGGATGCGCTACGCGATACTTTGCTACAGTTGCGAGGACGCCATCGGGTCCTGGACCCTGGAAGAGGAAAGGCTTGTCATGGGGCGACTGGCGGCCGTCGAAGGCAAGCTCATGAGGGAAGGGCGGCTCGGCCCCACCGCGCGCCTGTTGCCCACCACCTCGGCCACCACCCTGCGCAAGAGCCGCAAGACCGTCGTGCTGGACGGACCCTATGCCGAGACCAAGGAACAGCTGCTCGGCTTCTACCTGGTCGATTGCAACGGCCTGGAACAGGCCATCGAGACCGCCATCGAGCTCGCCGCGGCCAATCCGTGCGGGGGCGCCTATGAGATCCGGCCCGTCGACATCATGAGCCTGAACCTGCCCCGGACGCCCTTGCCATGAGCGATATCGGCTGGATCGACGCGGCCCTGACCTCCGCCCGGCCCCAGGCGGTGGGGGCCCTGCTGCGCTATTTCCGCGACCTGGACACCGCCGAGGAAGCCTTCCAGGACGCCTGCCTGCGCGCGCTCAAGTCCTGGCCCCAGAACGGACCGCCCCGCGATCCCGCCGCCTGGCTGATCCTGGTGGGCCGCAATTCCGGCATCGACGCCGCGCGCCGCCGCAACAAGCAGACCGAGCTGCCCGACGAGGCGGCCATCTCCGACCTTGAGGACGCCGAGACGGACATGGCCGAGCGCCTGGACGGCGCCCACTATCGCGACGACATCCTGCGGCTGCTGTTCATCTGCTGCCATCGCGACCTGCCGGCCACCCAGCAGATCGCCGTGGCCCTGCGGATCGTCTCGGGCCTGTCGGTCCGCCAGATCGCCCGCGCCTTCCTGGTGGGCGAGAGCGCCATGGAGCAGCGGATCACCCGCGCCAAGGGCCGCATCGCCAAGGCGGGGGGGGGCTTCGAGAACCCGACCCCCGACGAGCGCGCCGCGCGCCTGACGGCGGTGGCGGCGATGATCTACCTGGTCTTCAACGAGGGCTATTCGGCCGCCGGCGGCGACGAGGCCGAGCGCCGCGCCCCGCTCTGCGACGAGGCGATCCGCCTGGCCCGCCTGCTGCTGCGCCTGTTCCCCTCCGATCCGGAGATCATGGGGCTGACGGCGCTGATGCTGCTGCAGCACGCCCGCGTCGCCGCCCGCTTCGACGCCGAGGGCTTGGCCATCCTGCTGGCCGACCAGGATCGCAGCCTGTGGAACGCGCGCCATATCGCCGAGGGCCTGGCCCTGATCGACAAGGCCATCCGCCACCGCACGCCGGGCCCCTACCAGGTCCAGGCCGCCATCGCCGCCCTGCACGCCCGCGCCGCCAGGGCCGAAGACACCGACTGGGCCCAGATCGACCTGCTCTACGCCACCCTGGAGGTCCTGACCCCGTCGCCGGTGGTCACCCTCAACCGCGCCGTGGCGGTCTCCAAGGTGGCCGGGCCCGAAGCGGCCCTGGAGATGATCGAGCCCCTGGCCCCGCGGCTCGCGGGCTATTTCCACTATTTCGGCCTGAAGGGCGCCCTGCTCAAGCAGCTCGGCCGCAACGGCGAGGCTCGCACCGCCTTCGACCAGGCCATCTCACTCGCCAACACCGCCGCCGAAGCCGCCCACATCCGCCTCCATCTCGACCAGCTCACCGAGGGCGCGGACCGGGTCTAGGGCACTATGCGGACACCGAAGATGCTCCCCTCTGGGGGAGCTGGCCCGAAGGGCCTGAGGGGGACTTTAACCCCTGCTGAGACCGGTCGAACCGCCGCCAAAGTCCATTCTAGTCCCCCTCACCCGGCCATTCGGCCGGGAGCTCCCCCAAGAGGGGAGCATCTGGCCGCCGTGCCGTTCCGACCATTGGCCATATGCGATAACCCTGGGCTCTATGAGAGGCCCGCGAGAAAAATTCGAGCGCGTGTCGTGGAGCCGATCGCTCGTTCGTCCTCGGGATACAAAGAGCCCGGAGAGAGACTATGAACCCCACCATCACCGCCTTCAAAAGTTCGCCCGATCGCGGCAAGGGACTGGCGCGGGACATGCGCGTTCGCTGGGCGCTCGAAGAGGTCGGCCAGGCCTACGACGTCCGGCTGGTGACCTTCGCCGAGATGAGGGAGCCCGCGCACCTGGCCCTTCACCCGTTCGGGCAGATCCCGACCTATGAGGACGGCGATCTGGTTCTGTTCGAGTCCGGCGCCATCCTGTTCCACATCGCCGAGCGCCATGCCGGCCTGCTGCCCGCCGATGCGAACGCCCGCGCACGCGCGGTCACATGGATGTTCGCCGCGCTCAGCACGGTGGAGCCGCCGATCGTCGAGCGTTCCATGGCCACGATCGTAGAGCGCGACAAGAGCTGGTACGAGGAGCGACTGCCCGTCCTCGAAGGTCGCGTCCGTGACCGGCTGGGCCAGCTTTCCAACCGCCTGGGCGACGCCGACTGGCTCGACGGCGCGTTCAGCGCCGGTGACCTGATGATGGTGTCGGTGATGCAGAGGTTGGCCGGCTCGGGTCTGGTGGAGGAATATCCGAACCTCGCCGCCTATATCGCCCGCGCCGAAGCGCGGCCCGCCTACAGGCGGGCCTTCGACGCTCAATATGCGGTCTTCGTCGCCGCCTCAGGCGGCTGATCGAGGCTCGGGTCGATCTAGCCCATCACCACCGCGCCAACATGTCGCCGCGGCGCAGGAACGCCCGGATGGCGGCTGTCGCGGCGGGCTCCATGAGGTCCGGCGCGTGGCCTCGGTCGGGGATCGTCACCACCTCGGCGGTCGGAAACCGTCGCGCCACCTCCGAAGCCGTGTCCGCCGCCAGGATGTCCGAAAGCGCGCCCCGCACGATCAGGGCCGGGATCGTGCGCAGCACCTCGAAGGCCGGCCACATGTCCGGCGCCACCCCCGTGTCGGTCGCGAAGGCCTGGGCCAGGGCGGGATCGTAGTCCGGCCGCAACCGTCCCTCCGGCGTCTCCACATAGGTGGCCTGGGCCATGCGCATCCAGTCGGCCGGCCCATAGGTGGGATAGGAGCCGCCTTGCGCCGCCTGGAGCGCCGCGGCCGCCTCGGCCCAGCTGGCGACGGGCGCGCCCTTGCCGACATAGCCCGCGATCCGCGCCAGGCCGCGGGGGTCGACCTCGGGGCCGGCGTCGTTGAGCACCAGCCCGGCGATCCGGTCCGGCCGCGCATTGGCCATCAGGATCGCCATCAGGGCGCCCATGGAGGTGCCGACGACCACGCAGCGCTCGACGCGCTGCTGGTCGAGCAGCGTCCAGACATCCCCCGCCTGGACGAGCGGATTATAGTTCAGCGGCTGCGGGTCGTAGGCCGACGCGCCGCGGCCGCGCTGGTCGGGTGCGATGACCCGGTGCTCGGCCTGCAGGGCGGCGGCCAGGCCGGTGAAGTCGCGGCTGTTGCGGGTCAGACCGTGCAGGCAGAGCACGACCCCGGCGCCCGGCGGACCCGGGAAATCCCGGGCCGCCAGGGTCAGGCCATCCGTTGAGCGAAAGGCCAGCGGGTTTCCGTCCATCACCGCCTCAGAACCGGTAGTCGAGGGCGACCGAGATCGTTCTCGGCGGACCGTAGAAGCCAATCACCGAGTCCCCGAAGATGATTGTCGACGGCGCCGCGGGGTCGAAGGCGAAGGTGTAGGCCCCCGTGCGGTAACGCTCGTCCGTGAGGTTGCGGCCGTGCAGCCCGACCCGCCAGCGCTCATCGTTCGAGGTGAAGACCAGGCTCAGGTCATAGAGCTCGTAGGCCTTCTGATCGACCTGCGGGAAGGGGGTCTCGAACATCGAGCTGTCCGAACGGAAGGACATCGAGCCCAACAGCTGCAGGGCGCCGGCGTCGCCCAGCGGATGCTCGTAGGCCAGGCTCAGATTGCCCGTCCATTTCGGCGTGTTCTGGAACTGCCGCGAGTCCGCCACGTCGGTCTCGATGAACACCGGAGGCGGCGCGGGATTGGCCACGAAGCTGAGGAACTGGTCGAACTCGGCCTTGGTGTAGCCCAGGGCGAAGCTGGCGCTCAGCCGCTCGCTCAGCCGGGCGCGGCCCTCGAACTCCCAGCCCCAGATGGTGGAGGAGCCGACATTGTCGACAAAGCTGACCACGCCGGTGCCGGCCGGGTTCACCCGCTGGGTGGTGATCTGCTGGCCCGCATAGTCGGTGTAGAACACCGCCGAGGTGAGGGTGAGCCGGCGATCCAGCAACGCGCCCTTCAGGCCGGCCTCATAGGAGTCGACGATCTCCGGATCGTATCCGTTTCGCGTGGAGGGGGTGGCGGTGGCGTCGCCGCGCATGTCGAAGCCGCCGGATTTGAAGCCCCGGCCATAGGCGGCGTAGACATTGACCTCGGGCGTCAGCTCGTAGGTCAGGCTGACCCGCGGCGTGAATTCCTCGAAGGTCGCCGAGGCCGAATAGTTGGTCAGGGTCTGGATGGGAGCCACCACCCGGCCGGTGATCGGGCTGCCGATCCCCAGATAGTTGGCCTTGAAGACGGAGGCGTCCTTCTCGTCGCGGGTCCACCGCCCGCCCAGCGACAGCGAAAGCCGATCGGTCAGGTCGTAGGAGAGGTCGCCGAACACTGCGATGCTGCGCGTGTCGACCCTGCCGGTCGTGCCCTGCGTCAGGTTCGCGGCCTGCAGGATCGTGTCGAACTGCCCGCTCGCCGTGGCGTCCAGATAGTAGATCCCGGCCACCCCCTGCAGTCGCGGACCTTCGTAGAGCAGTTGGAATTCCTGGGAGAACTGGTCGTCGCGATAGATCGTGTTGGCCACCGCCACATCCAGGATCCGCGCCGGGGTGTTGTCGAAGTCGATCCCCGTGCCGTGGGTCACTCCCTTCCGGTAGGCGGTGATCGACTTGAAGGTGAGCGCCTCTTGCGGTGACCACTCCACGAGCGCCGAGGCGCCCTTGGTGATGACCTCATTGGCGTCGCCGAGGCCCGCGCAGGTGTCGTACTTGCTGGCCAGCACGACGCGGCACTGGACGGGGGTCACCAGCGGGGCGAGCGCGGCCGGGATCGGGCGTTCGCGGTGGCCGTGGTTGGTGTTGGAATCGTCTTCCAGCCGGTCGGCGCTGAGCCGTACGAAGAGGTTGTCCGTCGGGCGGAGCTCCAGGCTGATCCGGCCGGCGAGCACGTCCTTGTTGTAGGTGTCCGCCCCCGTGAAGACGTTCTCGCCGTAGCCGTCGCGCCGGTAGAGCGCGAACGCCCCGCCCACCGTCGCGCGCTCGCCCAGCGGAACCGAGCCGGAGAGGATCAGGTCCCTCTGGTCATAGCTCCCCGCCGTTCCGCGCACCCGAAGATGCGGCGCGGTGTTGTCCAGGCGCGCGGTGACGTACTTGATCGCGCCGCCGATGGTGTTGCGGCCATAGAGCGTCCCTTGCGGACCCCGAAGCACCTCGATGCGCTCGACGTCGAAGATGTCCAGCACCGCGCCCTGCGGCCGGGCGACATAGACATCGTCCACATAGAGGCCCACGCCGGGTTCGAAACCCCAGAGCGGATCCTGCTGGCCCACCCCCCGAATGAAGGCGGTCAGGGTGGAATTGGTGCCGCGCGAGACCTGCAAGGTCAGGTTCGGCGTGACCCGCTGCAGGCTGGTGATGTCCGGCGCGCCCCGCGCCTCCATCTGCTCTCCAGTCTGGACGCTCATCGAGATCGGCACGTCGATCAGGGTCTCGGACCGCCGGCGGGCGGTCACCACCACTTCCTCGACCACGGCCGTGTCGCCCGTGGAGGCGGTTTGGGCGACGGCGGGCGCCGCTCCGCCCAGGCATATGATTGATGTTCCAGCGCACAGGATGCGCTTCAGGCCAAGGTCCGTGATCACCGACGTTTCCCCCATATTTTCCCGGAGGTTGGGGGGAGGGCGGTCGTCATGTCAATTAATTTATTGATCGACCAATAAAGTTGTTGCCATACCGTTGCGCTAGGGTTCGGAACTAAGGTACGGCGAGGACATGGCGACGGTCGCGACACGACGGCGAACGAACAAGGCCCGGCGCGGTGAGTCGCAGGAGAAGATCCTGGACGCCGCGGAGGCCCTGCTGGCCACGCACGGTTTCAATGGGGTCAGCATCAAGGATATCGCCACCGCCGCGGAGGTGGATGCGAGCCTGCTGCACTACTATTTCGCCACCAAGGCCGGGCTGCATGCCGCGGTCATCGCGCGCCGCGCCGACGAGGTGAATGCGAGCCGTCTCGCCTCGATGCAGCGTTACGCCGAGACCGCGGCCGGACACTTCACGGTGGAGGGGGTGCTGCGCGCCTATCTCGAGCCCACCTTCGCCTTCGTGCGCACCCCTGACGCGGGGCGCTTGAGCTATCTCACGCTCATCGCGCAGCTGAACAGCACGCCGACCGGCGTGATCCCCGGCGCCGAGGTCACGCCCTTTGATCCCGTGATCCAGGTCTTCATCAAGCTGCTGCGGGAGGCCAGCCCGGCCTCGTCCGACGAGGACCTCTACTGGTTCTACCACATGCTTTCCGGCGCCATTTCGGTGTCATGGGCCCGAACCGGCCGCATCGACAGGCTGTCCGGCGGCCTCTGCCGCTCAGACGACTTCGAGTCGATCGCCCGCCACATGATCGCGCTCTTCGCGGAAGGCCTGACGCGCGACCGTGCGGGCGGCGGCGTGCCGTCGGCCGACAGACGTTGAAGCTCCGTGTCCCGGGTGCGCCCGGACATGTCTTGAGTTTCGCGCGCGCCTGACTCGATCAAGGATCGAGGCGTCCTCGCGAGTTTCTTTAGGGCGCGTGTCGGAAGCGTGTGGTTCGGTTCGTCCTCGATATGACAGCGCCCAGGCGCCGTCATATCGCTCGGAAAGGAGCCTGCCGTGACCACCGACCTCAAGACCCGCCCCGACATCTTCCGCGTCGAGCGTTCGATCCAGATCGCCGCCGCGCCGGAATCCGTGCTCGCCTTGATCGAGGACTTCCGGAAGTGGACCCAGTGGTCGCCCTACGAGCACATGGACGCCGATCTCAAGCGCACCTATGGCGGCGCCGCCAAGGGCGAGGGGGCGACCTATGCGTGGGAAGGCAAGAAGACAGGTTCGGGCAACATGCGGATCACCCGCGCCACCCCGTCCCTGGTCCAGATCGACCTCAACATGATCAAGCCGTTCCAGGCCAGCAACCTGGCGGAGTTCACCCTGACCCCACAGGGCGACGGCACGCGGCTCACCTGGGCCATGAGCGGGACGAAGACCCTGATCTCCAAGCTGATGGGTCTGTTCTTCAACATGGACAGGTTCGTCGGCGGCCAGTTCGAGACCGGCCTGGCTGACCTCAAGGCCGCCGCCGAGGGCCGCGCCTGATCATGCGCCTATGGCCGATGGTCGGAGCCGGCCCGGGCGTCAGATGCGCCCCCTCTGGGGGAGCTCCCGGCCGAATGGCCGGGTGAGGGGGACTAAAATGCGCTTCGACGGCGGTTCGACGGGCCTCAGCAGGGGCTAAGGTCCCCCTCAGGCCCTTCGGGCCAGCTCCCCCAGTGGGGGAGCATCCCAGGCCCGCCGCATATGCGATAGGCCCTGGGGCTGGCAGGCGCAGATCTCCCGTCAGGCGTCAACGAACCCACGCGCGGACTGGAGCACGCTCGGACGGCAGCGGATCTCGCAGACGACGCCCTCGGACGCAAAAGCGACCACGACCTCGCCATGCAGGTCGCGGGCGAGGCTCCGCTGCAGGAGACGGGAGCCGAAGCCCGAGCGGACCGGCGGCCGGACCGGCGGCCCGCCGTCCTCGCGCCAAGTGATCGTCAGCAAGTCCCCCGTCAGGTTCCAGCCGATCGTGACGCGACCATCGGGTGTCGACAGCGCGCCGTACTTCACCGCGTTGGTGGCGAGTTCGTGCAAGGCCAGGCTTAGCGCCAAGGCGGGCTGAGCGGCCAGCCAGACGGGCTGGCCGGAGCGGCTGATTTGCGACCGCTGCAGGGTTTCGAAGGGGCCCATGGCCGCGGCGATCACGTCGACCAGACGTGCGCCGTGCCAGCTCTCGGCCGTGAGGATATCGTGCGCGGCCGCCAGCGCCACCAGGCGCGCTTCCAGGGCGACGCGCGCGCTCAACAGGTCGGGGGCGGAGCGCAGCGTCTGGGCAGCGATCGACTGCACCGTGGCCAGGCTGTTCTTCACCCGGTGGTTCAGCTCGTTGATCAGCATCCGCTGCCTATGCTCGGCGGCGCGCATTTCGGTGACGTCCCTGAAGAGGCCCACAGCCCGTGTGTTGGGGCCGTGCGGACCCGGCGACAGGACGCTGACGCTGACGATGTCGCGCTCGACGCCGTTGGGCAGGTGGATCCGGAACTCGCGCTCCTGTCTTGGACTCTCCGACCAATCGGGCGTCGTCCCGATGCCGATGCGCGTGAGGTCCTTGGGAGCGATCCGCAGGATCACGTCGTCGATGGTCACGATCGCGTCGGGTTCGAAGCCGAAAATCTCGCGCGCGCGCTCGTCAAGCGTGGCTTCGCGGGTCTGGCGATCCCAGCGAATGGCGCCCAGGCGCGCGATCGCGATCGCTGCGCTCAGCTGCTGACCGCTCTCCTCCGCCGCCGCCTGGGCGCGCGCCTGCTCAGTGACGTCGAAGCCCTCGACGAAGATGCCGGAAACCTCGCCCTGCACGTTGCTCACCGGCTGCAGGACGAAATCGAGAAGGTGCTGCTCCAAGGGGCCGTCCGGCCGATCTCTCAGGTTCACCGGCTGAGCCCGGGCGACATGGCGCTTTCCGGTCGCGTAGACGTGGTCCAACAGCTCGATGAACCCCGGATCCGGGAGGTCGGCGAAGACCTCGGCGTGGAATCTTGCAACCTGGTCCCGCTCCCCGAACAGGCGCTTGTGGGCTTCGTTTCGAAACTCGAAGAGGTGGTCTGGGCCGCTCAGCAGGCAGATGAACCCCGGCGCCTGTTCCAGCATCTGCCGTTGCCGCTCCGCATTGGCCGCGTCCCTCCGCTCGGCAAGCACCCGCTGGGTGGTCTCCACCACGAGGGCCAGCACGCCGGCGGGCCGCCCCGCTTCGTCCGGGACGGGAGAGTAGTCGAGGTCGAACCAGAGCGTTTCCAGCACGCCCGAACGGCGCAGCTCCAGCGGCTGGTCGCGGTAGTTCAGGGTCGCGCCCGCAAGCACGGTCCTGAGCACCTGCTCGTTGAACTCGATCAACTCGGACCAGGCTTCCCCCACCTTGCTGCCGAGCAGATCCGGATGACGCGACCCGGCGATCTCGGCATAGGCGTCATTGTAGATCATCACGCCTTCCTCGCCCCACAGCAGCGCCATGGGCGCGCGCGAGCGCAGCACGATCGCCGTGGCGGTCCTCAGGCTCTGGGGCCAGGCGCTTAGCGGGCCGAGCGAGGTCGAGGCCCAGTCGAACTTCGCGATCAGGGCGCCTGTCGCACCGCCGTCGCGGAGGAAGGCCGCATCACCGCCCGGATGGTCTGGCTGGCCCACGTTTCACCGATGTTCTGCATCAAAATGAAGCACATGATCCAGGTTTTGCCGCAACCAACCAGCGCGAGAGCCGAGCGCGCCCAGGGACGGCTTGGGCGCCCTAGGCCGAGGCCCGATTTCCGCGAGATTCCGGGTCGCGCGCGTCGGCCGCCGGCGTCCGGTTCGTCCTCGGCCGCGAAGGGAGTCGCCCTCAATCGCGAGAAGGGCGACCCACTCAAGGCGGTCTACTTGATGAACTTCAGCTCACGGCCGAGGAAGCCGCCCCGGGTGGTCCGCAGGGTCTCGCGCGACACCGCGGCCTGGTTGGCCTTCACCGGCGAGCCGAAGGCCGCCGAGGTCTGCTTGTCCAGTTCCTCGTCCGACTGATCGAAGACCGCCATGTTCTTGTATTCGACCATCAGGACCAGATCCGGTTCATTGTCGCGCACGTCGTTCACGCTGAGAATCTTGTAGCTGATGACGTCGCCGCGCTTCTTGGCGGCTTCCTGGATCGCCTTCCAGGGGCCGTTCAGATAGGCCATGTAGTCGTCGAACATGCCGGGCTTGGTCTCGATATAGCCGACCGACCAGACCGTACCTTGAGCGTAAACGCGTTCCGCCGTCTGGGCCTGGGCAATACCGGCGCTGCCGCAAGCGATGGTTGCGGCAAGCGCGGCGGCGCGAATGATAGTCTTCATGATCTCTTCTCGCTAACGGGACGAGACGGCTGAACTCCCCCGAGCCCTGATCTGCTGACCGTCGTCCCGTCGATACTGAACGCCTGAGATGGAAACTTGGCAATAACTTATGCAGCGCTGTTATGATGCATTATGAATACGGGGTCAGAGGCCTGCTCCGGGCTTCTTGCGCCGGGGTCGTTCCCACATCACGCCGGGATAGCCCTTGAGCGGCGCCAGGGGCTCGCCGGCATAGGCCCAGTCGGCCTTCTCATGCAGCGACATGTGGTAGCGCGGCTCGCGGCCGGTGCGGGTGGTGAAGAGGGCGCGGGGGATATTGACCATGGTCGGAGAGCGGGCGCGTTCGTAGATCAGCGGCGTGCCGCACCGGGCGCAGAAGCTCCGCGCGGTCCCGGCCTTGGCGTCCTCGAACCGGCTGATGCTCGCCGCGCCCTTCAGGATCCGGAAGCGGCTGCGGTAGCTGCCCACATAGGTCGCATAGGCGGTCCCTTGGGCATGGCGGCTGGCGGCGGAATGGTCGTGCCAGGCCCAGCGGGCGGGGACGTCGATCTCCAGCGCCACCGCGCCGCAGACGCAGGCGCCCTCCGCCTGGACGGCCGAGGCCTTGCCGGTCTTGGAGGCTGCCTTGCGCATGTGAACCCCGCGAGCTTGCGCTTTCCATCTAGCTCCTAGACGCTGGCCCGCAAGGGGAGGCCATCGTGACATCGCAATCCAGCCCGTCGGCCGAGGCCCCCACGGGGTTCGCCCCCTACCTGTTCGCCCACGCCGCCTGGTTCCTGGCCTTCGGGGTGCAGGTGGTGCTGTTCCCCTATCTGGTGCGGGTGGTGCTGCAGGAGAGCGAGGTCCGCTTCGGATTGGCCCAGATGGCGCTGCAACTGCCAACCACCCTGTTCATCCTGCTGGGCGGGGCCCTGGCCGACCGGGTCCCGGTCAAGTCCATCGTCGTGGTCGCCTGCGCCTTCGCGGTGCTGATCTTCGGCGGCCTGGGCGCGGTGGTCAGCCTGGGCGTGCTGACCTATGGCCTGATCATCACCTACGCGCTCACCGTCGGGACCGCCCAGGCCTTCGCCACCCCGGCCCGCGACAGCCTGCTCAGCCTGGTGGCCCCGGCCAGGGGCGGGGTCCAGGGCGCGGTGGCCTACGCCTCGCTCGCTCAGTTCGGCGGCCAGATCCTCGGCATGGGCTGCGCCGCCGCCGCCCCGCTGGTGGGGGTCGGCCCCCTGCTGCTGGGCCAGGCGGGGCTCATGGCCGTGGCGACGCTGGCGGCCCTGCGCATCCGCCCGCGCCCGGCCTATGTCCGCCCCCGCCGCGAGGGCGGCCTGCTGATCGGTATCGGCCGCGACATCCGCGAGGGCTTCGCCGCGGTCCTGGCCTCGCCGGTCATCGCCCCGGTCATGCTGTGCGGCGTGGCCATGGGCGTCTGTTTCATGGGCAGCTTCTTCGTCCTGCTGCCGCTGATCGTGGAGAGCTATTTCGACGGCCAGGTCTTGAGCCCCGGCAAGACCGAGATCGCCGCGGCGCTCGGCCTGTTCAGCATGTGCTTCTGGATCGGCAGCATGGTCTCGGCGCTGGCCCTGGTGCGCATCGGCCCCCTGCGCCGCAAGGGCCTGATCTATCTCGCAGCCCTCGGGGCCGGCGGGGTGATCCTGATCCTCTGCGGCTTCCGCATGCCCTTCTGGCTGCTCTGCGGGCTGAACTTCGCCTGGGGCCTGGGCGGCGGCGTGGCCATGACGCTGGGCCGCTCCTTCGTCCAGCAGCACGCCCCCGAGGCCGTCCGCGCCCGGGTGCTGTCGATCTTCACCCTGGGCCTGATGGGCGGCGGGCCGCTGGGGGCGCTGGCCGACGGCTTCCTGGCCCAGGCCATCGGCCCCCATGCCGCGGTGATCTTCCCCGGCGCCCTGATGCTGCTGATCGTCGCCGGCCTGCTGGCCTTCTCCCGGGTCCCCAAACTCAGCGACTTCCCGACGACCTAGCCCTTGCCGGCGACCGCCGGCGCCAAAGGCAGACCACGGAAAGCACGAAAAACGCGGAGGGAGCCTCGCCCTCTCTCCGTGCTTTCCGTGTCGTCCGTGGTCAAATCTTACGGCTTCGCCGCGCCCCCGCCACGCCTTGACGCCCCGATCCCCACGGCCGACCCTGCGCGCAGGGGAGTGACGCCAAATTGGACAAGGCTTTTCTAATTCAGCTCGCCGGCTCGGCCGCCGCGGTCATGGCCCTGGTGGGCCTGGCCGCCTGGGCCAAGATCGCCAAGCCGCTCACCCCGCTGGACGACGCCCGCGCGCGCCGCCTGCTGGCGCAGGAGTTCCCCGGCAAGCCCTTGGAGCGCGTCTGGGTCGCCACCGACGGCCGCGGCGCGGTGGCCCGCTCCGGCGCTTCGGCCCTGGTGCTGTTCGAGCTGGGTGACGCCTATGTGGCCCGCCACATCCCCTGGGCCCAGGCGGTGGCGTCCTCGTTCCGCGACGGGGTGGTCAAGATCGACCTCTCCGACGTGGCAGCCCCCATGGCCCGCATCGCCCTGGACCGCTGGCCCCCGTCCCCGCGCGAGGCCGCCTGATGGACCCGATCAAGCCCAGCTTCGACCCGGTCACCCTGGCGATCCCGTTCTTCGTCCTGGCCGTGGTGCTGGAGATCGCGCTCGCCCGCTTCAAGCTGGCCCGCGCCAACTACGAGACCCGCGACACCCTGGCCTCGCTGACCATGGGCCTGGGCAGCAATGTGGCCGGCCTACTGACCGGCGGCGCGGCCTTCGCCGGCCTCTTCGTCTACCAGCACCGCCTCTTCGACATCCCCATGACCGCCCTCTGGGCCTGGGTGGCCGTCTTCCTGCTGGAGGACCTCACCTATTACGGGTTCCACCGCATCAGCCATGAACGGCGCTTCTGGTGGGCGGCCCACGTCAACCACCACTCCTCGCAGCACTACAATCTGTCGACGGCGCTGCGGCAGACCTGGACCGGGGGCCTGGCCGGGACCTGGGCGCTCTGGCTGCCCCTGGCCTTCCTGGGCTTCCCCCCGGCCATGATCGCCATCCAGAAGGGGATCAGCCTGGTCTACCAGTTCTGGATCCACACCGAGGCCATCGGGCGCATGCCCCGCTGGTTCGAGGCGGTGTTCAACACCCCCTCCCATCACCGCGTCCACCACGCGCGCAACCCGCGCTATCTGGACCGCAACTATGCCGGCATACTGATCGTCTGGGACAGGCTCTTCGGCACCTTCCAGCCCGAGCTCGACGAGGAGAAATGCCGCTACGGCATCGTGAAGAACCTGGGTGACTTCAACATCCTGCGAGTGGCCTTCCACGAATGGGCCGGCATCGGAGCCGACGTCGCCCGCGACCCACGCCATGCGCTGGGCTACATCTTCGGCCCCCCGGGCTGGAGCCCCGACGGCAGCCGCGACACCTCCGCCAAGCTCCGGGCCCAGTGGGAAGCCAGCCGGCCGGCCGAGACCCCGGCGGAGTAGGCCGCTGCGCGCGTCGGTCGTCATCCCCCCACGCCTGTCATCCCCAACGCCTGTCATCCCGGTCTTGCTTCGCAAACCGGGATGACGACGGTGGGGGCGTGCTCGCGCCATGCCTTGAACCCCCACCCCCTACCGCTCGCCCACCCCGGGCCCGCTGATCACCGCCCCGTCGCTGAACCGCTGCACGAAGACGTTGATCTTGGTCGGCCCGGACGCCTTGTCGCCCTCGCCCCAGACCTTGGGCGCCAGCCGCGCGGCCCGCCAGCGGATCACATCGAACTGCAGCCGCGCCACCGGCACGGTGGTGGGCGCCGCGGCCTTGGCGATGGTCCAGGCCTCGTCGGCCAGCAGCTCGGCCTGCACCCCGCGCGCCTGCACATACATGTCGCTGAAATCGGGATGGACCCGCAGCCACTCATAGACCGTGCCCGTCACCGGCATGTCGGGGCCCGCGCAGATATCGACCATGCTCTCGCCGGCCGCAATCCGCCGGCAGATCGCCTCGCCGATCTCCACGGCATAGAGGTCGCAGCGCCCCCAGTCGTGCTTGCGCCGCGCCTTGCGCGCCTCGATCAGCTCCAAATGGGCGCTGGCCGCCGCCCGCCGCGCCGCGCTGCGCGCCTCCCGCTGCCTGTTCGCGAGCTTGTGCCGGGAAATAGATATGGTGTCCCCGCGTTCCTCGGGGAGCCTGCTCCACAGCGGCGCAGGGGTGGGCCGGGGCGTCGCCCTCCCGATAGTCCTTTCTCTCCCAGCCACGTACTCAGCGCCGGCAGTCGGTTGTCCAGCATTGCCGGGCCCCGGGGACGGCGCTCCTCGATCTACGCGTCGCCTGCGTGGAAGGCGTAGAACTCGACCGGGTTCTGAGCGTGCGGCTCGCTGGAGTTCAGCAGTCTAACCTCTAGTTATCCACAATCTGCCAACACGGTGTCTGTGGATAGATCTGGGGATAACCTGGGAGCCCTGTGGATAGGGCTGATGGGGTGATCGACCGTCGCAACGAGTCACCGCTGAAATAGAAAAGCCGGGGGTGTGCAACCACCCCCGGCTTGTTGAAACCGCCGGGTGGGCGGCTTCGATCTACCAACATTCGGACATTGCGTTCGGAATCAGTTCGAAGGCAACCCACCCGGCAACCAAAAAAGGAGCGGCAAATGGCCCGCACCCAATACGTTGTCGTGAACTATCAGAACCAATGGCACGTATCGCTCAACGGAGAGCGTTACGGCCCTTATGCGACCCAGAAGGACGCAATCAGGTCGGCAGTCGACGCCGCTCACAAGGCCACCAACTCTCAGGTCTTGGTCCAAGGCGCGGACAGCAAGTTCCGAACGGAATGGACCTACGGCAGCGATCCCTATCCGCCTCGCGGATAACCACCGAGAAACCCCCAGCCACAGGGCTGGGGGCCATCGGAGTTTCTGGGACGCTATACCTAACCTCTAGTCCCCATCACCCCGGCGCATTCTCCCGGAACGCCGCCATCTGCCCCGCCATCGCCCGCGCGAAGGCCGGCCGCGCCTCGCACCTGACCCGATAGGCGTCGAGCTTGGGAAACGGCTCCAGCGCCCCGCCGTCCACCAGCTCGCGCAGCACCGCCGTCATCATCAGGTCTCCCGCCGTGAAAGCGTCGCCCTCGAGGTAATCCTTCTCCCCCAGCCAGGCGCCGAGCGCTTCCAGCCGCCGGTCGAGCTTGGCCTGGACCTGGGGCCGGCGGTCCGCGGCCCAGGCCTCGCCGGAGTCGTCGAGTTCGATCAGGTTCTGGGCGTGCGGCTCGATGGAGTTCAGCGCCGCCAGCACCCAGGTGGCGACCCGCGCCGCCCCGGCCGGGTCGCGCGGTGAAAGCGCCTCCGACTTGGCGGCGATATGCAGCACGATGGCGCCGGACTCGAACATCTCCACCTCGCCGTCGCGATAGGCGGGAACCTGGCCGAAGGGCTGCCACTGACGATGGCGATCCGAAGCCAGGGCGTCGGCGTCGACCAGCACCACCTCATAGGGCAGGCCGGCCTCCTCCAGGGCCCAGCGGATCCGCAGGTCGCGCACATAGCCCTGTGCGAACGGCGGAACCCAGCGGAAGGCGGTGAGCTGGATCGTCATGGGCGGGGCTCCTGGCTTGGACGAGAGCGTTCTAGCTGGTCGTTCGGCGTCGCGCCAAATCGACACGCTGGCCGGGGAAAAGCGGTCCTGCCCAGGTTCGCCGCCATCAAACAGCGATATATGGGTCTTGCAATGAGATTGAAATCGCATTAAGAGCCTATGGTATCAAGTCACCCAATGGGAGGGACGACCATGGCGCTGAGCCAAGAACAGATGGACGCCAAGATGGACGCGCATTTCGGGTTCGAGGCCCGCGACGACGTGGAGGGCGTGCTGGCCACCCTCACCCACGAAGTCGAGCACGACATCGTCGGCTGGCCCACCGGGCCGACCCACGGCCGGGAGGGCGCGCGGCCGTTCTACGAGACCCTGTTCGGCGATCTGGCCGACGGCAGGATCGAGACGAAGAAGCGGCTCTATGGCGACGGCTTCATGGTCGACGATTCCTTTTGGCGGGGCAGGGCGGTCGGCATGCCCTTCGGCCTGCAGGGCCGCGACCGCCCGCTGGAATTCCGGCTGCTGCACGTGGTCGAGTTCGCGCCGGACGGCGACATCAGCCGCGAGAACGTCTGGCTCGACCTGGCGGCCATCATGCGCCAGCTGCCGCAGGACTGAGATGCCGCAAGCCGAGAAGCCGGGCCGCCCGAACCAGAAGCAGCGCACCCGCAAGGACCTGCTGGACGCCGCCGCCCGGCTGATGAAGCAGGGCCGCAAGGCGGGACTGGAGGAGATCGCCGAGGAGGCCCTGGTCTCGCGCGCCACCGCCTACCGTTATTTCCCGAGCGTGGAAGCGCTGCTGCTGGAGGCGGCGTTGCACGTGGCCCTGCCGGAGGCCGCCGAGCTGTTCGCCGATGGCCCGGCCGCCGATCCGGTGGCGCGGCTCGACCGCGTCGAGGCCGCCATGCACGAGATGATGGCGGCCAACGAGGCGCCGCTGCGCGTGATGCTCGCCAACACCCTGCAGGCCGGACTCAAGGGCGACGCCGACAGGGACCTGCCCGCCCGTCAGAACCGCCGCACCCCGCTGATCGAGGCGGCGCTGGCGCCCGCGCGCGACGAGTTCGACCCCAAGGCCCTGGAGCTGCTCGGCCCGGCCCTGGCCCTGATCATCGGCACGGAGGCCATGGTGGTGTTCAAGGA
The DNA here is from genome assembly GCF_030697925.1 of Phenylobacterium sp. GTDB lineage: Bacteria > Pseudomonadota > Alphaproteobacteria > Caulobacterales > Caulobacteraceae > Phenylobacterium. Next base: position 37,554 of record NZ_JAUYOJ010000205.1, read on the forward strand.
CGTCCTGCGCCTCGACGACCGCCAGTCCCGCAAAGTCACCCGCTGGGCCATCCGCGCCCTGGTGGCCGCGGCGAAGACATGATCCTTCTCCCCTTGCGGGGTCGGATGAGGGGGCTCTCAGGACTCTCGGGGTGGCGTCGGCGAAGCCGGATTCAAACCACGAACCTCACGAACCTCACGAACGGAGCCGACCTCGACGGGCCGAGACGCTGCGCGTTCGTGAGGTTCGTGGTCCAGTCCTTTGCACGCTCGCGGCTGCGCCGCCGCCAGCCGGACAGGGCTGTCGACCCCTCATCCGCCAGGCTTCGCCTGCCAGCGTCGGCGCCCCGGCGAAGCCAAATGGACACGAAGGACGCGAAGATCGCGAAGGACGGTCGAGGCCGTGCTGCGGCCCCTTCGTGGCCTTCGCGTCCTTCGTGTCCCATCCCTTCCAGGAGTCGCGGCTGCGCCGCCGCCAGCCGGACAGGGCTGTCGACCCCTCATCCGTCAGGCTTCGCCTGCCACCTAGGTCGGCGCCCCCTCGTGGTACTCGAACTCCAGCAGGTAGACGTTCTCGCCCGGACCGTGCTTGGCGACCTTCAGCAGGTCGACCACGCCGGCGAACCCCGAACGCCGGGCAAGCTGCGGCGTGACGTCCGCCAGGTCGATCTGGCGGATCGAGGTCACCTCCACGAAGCCCGGCCCCAGGGCGTAGCGTCCGCCGACCTTGGCCCGCGGTCGCTGCCAGATCCGCACGCTGCACGTCACCTCGCCACGCATGATCGGCTCGTGCAGACGCTTGGTGAACATCATGGGCGCCTCTCTCGAGCTATTCCCGCAGCAGCGGCAGGCTCAAGCCCGAGACCGGCCGCGCGCCGAGGATCTCGCGGCGGAAGCGGAACAGTTCGGCCGGGCGGCCGCCGGTGTCGGCGTCGACGCGGCCCAGGCCCTCCACCAGGTCGGCGCGTTCCAGGGCGCGGCGGAAGTTCTGCTTGTGCAGCGGCACCCCGGCTATGGCCTCCACGGCCCGCTGCAGGGCCGACAGGGTGAAGGCCTCGGGCATCAGCTCGAACGCCACCGGGCGGTACTTCAGCTTGCCTCTGAGGCGGGAGAGGGCGGTGGCCAGGATGCGGCGGTGGTCGCTGATCATCGGCTCGCCCAGGGCCGCGGCCAGGTCGGGGGCGGGCAGGGACGTGGCCTCGCCGCGGTCGCGGGCCGCCTCGGGCGCCAGGCCCGCCTCATAGAGCAGCTCGTAGCGCTCCAGCACCCGCTCCTCGTTCCAGGGCGCGCCGTCGAGCGCGAACAGCAGCCGGGCGCGGGAGAGCCGCTCCGTGGCGCCGTGCGCCCACTGGCGCAGGGCCGGGTCGATGTGGGCAAGCGCCTCGGGGCGGCCGTCGCGCCAGTCCTCATAGGGGAAGAACCGCGCCCAGCTGGCCCAGGCGGTGTCCGGCGCGGCGGTGTCCACCGCCTTGGGGGTGAGCGCCAGATAGCCCACCGAGAGAACCCGGGCGGCGCCCGCCTCCTGGCCGTCGCCCCCATTTCGAGTGCCCATATCGGCCAAGGGCGCGTCGCGGCCCCTGTCGCCGAAGGTGTAGAGCTGTTCCACATAGCCCAGGTCGAAGCGGGTCTGGGCGGTCACGAAGGCCCGCAGGGCCAGTTCGAAGGTCCGGTGGCCGCTGGGATCGAAGGGGCCGAAGGGCAGGCCGGGCAGCTGGCCGGGCGGGCGCACGGTCAGGACCACGGCGTCGCCGTCCTGGATGGCCACCACCACCGCCGAGAGCCCGATGACTACCACGGGTAGCGGACCGGGAAGTCGAACGGGACGCCGACGCCGGAATATTCGTAGTCGCCCATGGCCTCCACGGCGTCGATCATTCGGCCCTTGCGCGACAGCATGTCGTCGGCCAGCGCCACGATCCGGCGGTTGGGATAGGCGTGGCGGGCGACCTTGCGCATGGCGAGCGCGATGGCCTTTTCCGAGGCGTCCGGGTTGCGCTCGCAGGCCAGGACGAAGGCGCTGGCGCTGGAGCGGCTGATCCCGGCCCAGCAGTGGATGATCATCGGGGCGCTCTCGTCCCAGGTCCTGCCGAAGGCCAGCAGGTCGGCCACCAGGCCCGCGTGCGGCAGGACCATGCCCTCCATCGGCTCGGCGATGTCGTTGACGCCGAGCTTCAGGTGCCGGTCGGCGAAGCCCGCCGGGGTCTCGATCATGCTGGCGGGGTCGAGCAGGGTGATCATGTGCGACGGCCGCCGCGCGGCGATGATCGCGGGAACCTCGGCCAGTCCGCATACGATGAGGGTCACGGCCGTCCTACTCCGTCTCGAAGGCCGCGGCGGGGGAGGTGGCGAATCCGGCCGCCTGCGACAGGGTATTGTAACGCTGAATGTAACGCGATTGCGCGACGGCGGCGCTCTGCGGCTCGATGTGCAGCAGGTAGCCGTCCGGCGGGGCGTCGAAGAACTCCAGGGCCTCGGAGGCCGTGAACCCCGCCAGCTGCGTCGCCTCGAAGAACGCGCAGGCCCGATCCGCCTTCTTGATCAATTTCTTGATATGAATCGGGGCCTTAGCCGGAATTCCGAACCGCACATGGATCGCCGTTTCCAACCGCTCCTCGAAGGTCTTGTAGTCCACCCCCAACGCCGCCTTGAACGGACTGATCATGTCGCCGATCACATATTCCGAAGCGTCATGCAGCAAGGCCGCCAGCCGCCATTTCGGCTCGAGGTCCGGCTGGATATGGGCGCAAATCTCCTCGACCACCACGGAATGCTGGGCGACGGAAAACGCGTGTTCCCCCACCGTCTGGCCGTTCCAGCGCGCGACCCGAGCCAGGCCGTGGGCGATGTCCTCGATCTCGATATCCATCGGCGAGGGATCCAGCAGGTCCAGCCGCCGTCCCGACAGCATTCTCTGCCAGGCGCGCGGTTGTTGCACGGATCTACGCAGCCCTTTCCTCACCGACGCGTTCCTTTCACAGTGAAGGTCTGAACTGACCCAGGAGTTGCGCCATATCAAGGCGCGGAACGGGGTTAAGGTCCAGATAGGCGTCAATAGGGGACCGAGCATGAGCTGGGCGAGGATCATGGTTCCGCTTTCGGGCGGGGAAGGTGACAAGGCGGCTATCGCGGCGGGCGCCAAGCTGGCCGAGCCGTTCGGCGCCGAACTGGCCTGCGTCTACACCCCGGCCGACGTGGCCGACGTCATGCCCTGGATGGGCGAAGGGTTCCTGGGCGGGGTCCAGACCACCGCGCTGGAGTCCCTGAAGGAGGCCGCCGCGGCGGGCGAACGCAACGCGCGTGCGGCCATGGACACGATCACCTACGAGAAGCGCCGCTTCATCGCCCTGCAGACCCCGGTCTGGGCCGGGCTGTCGGCCGAGAGCCGGCTGTCGGACGTGGTGGTGTTCAACAACGACCCGGCCCGCGGGCGCGGTCCCCTGGCCGAGGCCTTCCAGCAGATGGTGGCCGACGAGCAGCGGCCGGTTCTGATCGCCCGCGAGGGTTTCGCGGTCGGCGGCCCCGTGGCGGTGGCCTGGGACGGCGGCAAGGAAGCCTCCCGCGCCGCGCGCCTGGCGCTTCCGATGCTGGAAAAGGCGCCGCGCGTCGTGATCCTGGCCGCGCCCAAGGCGACCTCGCGCAGCTTCGAGCCTGCCCGCCTGCAGGCCTACTACGCCGCGCGCGGGGTGAAGGCCGATATCGACATCCTGCCAGACAGCGGAGACGCCGCCCCGCTGCTGCTCTACGCCGCGCGCAAGGCCGAGGCCCAGATCCTGGTCGCCGGCGCCTTCGGTCATCCGCGACTGCAGGAGTTTATTTTCGGCGGCACGACGCGCACTCTGCTGGCGTCCGACCAGCCGTCGCTCTTCCTGTCTCACTAGTAAGAGGTTCGATCATGTCCCTGTCGCGCATTGTGATGCGTCTTGCCCGCAATCCCGGCACCGAGTTCGCCGGCGGAGACGACCATCGGGGCTACGCCCTGACGGCGCCCCTGACGGCCGACGGGCTCCTGGACGCGGCGGCCTACGCCAAGTCGAAAGCCAATTGCGTGGTGCGGCGGTTCGCGCCGGACGAGGACGCCATCGACGGCCGCCTGGCGCGCAAGGGCGCGCGCTGGTTCTTCGACTATGACGATGACGACGAGGCCGACGACGAGCCCGTCCATCGGCTGGGCGAGCACCGCTTCGCGGTGGGCGAGTATGTGACCGTGACCGACGAGGAGGGGCGGCCCCTGACCTACAAGGTCGTCGAGGTCCAGCCCGCGGGTTAGACCCCGCCGTTGCGGCGCACCAGGTCCTGGACGTCGTGGTAGATGTTGTCGCCAGACTCGGTGTCGACCTTCGACTTCACCTTGGCGACGGTGATCGGTCCGGTCTTCGGGCCGCCGGCCTCGTAGCCGACATAGCGGTAGCCCGAGGGCAGATCCTTGCCGGTATAGATGAAGGTGGCGCGCACGCCGCGCTTCTCGCGCGACAGGGCCTGGCCGCGCAGGCGCACGTCGCGGAACATCCTGACCGTGGTGTCGTCGTCATTGGCGTCGATGTTGATCGGGCCGACCCGGACATTGGCCTCTTCGCCGCGGGTGTTGATATGGATGCCCGGCAGGTCGACCCGGGTCACCTCGCCGTCCTCCGTGTCGACGGTTCCGACCCCCATGCCGCCCGCGCGGACGGTGACGCCGGCGTCGGCGGCGGCTTCGGCCTGAACCCGGGCGACTTCGGCCGCGACGCTGCCGAGCCGGGCCTTCGCGGCCTGGGCGTCGGCCACGAGGGCTCCGACTTCGGCCTGTGTCTGCTTGGCCTCGAGCGAAAGTGGGCCAGGCGTGCTGCGCAGTTCCTTCTCGATGGCGTCCAGGGTGGCGTTGACGTCGCCCTTCACCGCCACCAGCTCCAGGGTGACCTCGGCCCCGTCCGACGAGCGATAGGCGCAGGTCTTGCCGTCGGGGCTGACGCTCACGCGAGTCAGGTCGCCCTCGGTTGTCGGGCAGGTGAGCTTGGCGATCGTGCGAGGTCCGTCCTGGCCGCAGGCGCTCAGAGCCAGGGCGGAAGCCGCGATCAGCAGGGTGGTCTTCATGGACGTCTCACTCCGGTCCGTTCGCCAGGGAACCTGACCGGAGCGCCTTGATTGGTCGAGTGAATTCGCCGTAACGGCTACTGTTGGCCCGGTCGCGAGGCCGCGCCCTCGCGTCGCGCCAGGAAGGCGAGGCGCTCGAACAGGTGAACGTCCTGCTCGTTCTTGAGCAGGGCGCCGTGCAGGGGCGGGATCAACTTGGTGGGATCGCGCTCCTTCAGCGCATTCTCGTCGATATCCTCGACCATCAGCAGCTTCAACCAGTCGAGAAGCTCGGAGGTGGAGGGCTTTTTCTTCAGGCCCGGCACCTTGCGCATGTCGTAGAAGATGCGCAGCGCCTCGGCGACCAGCTTCTGCTTGATGCCCGGATAGTGGACCTCGACGATCTCGTTCATCGTCTCGGCTTCGGGGAAGCGGATGTAGTGGAAGAAGCAACGGCGCAGGAAGGCGTCCGGAAGCTCCTTCTCATTGTTGGAGGTGATGATCACGATCGGCCGCACCTCGGCCTTGATCGTCTCATTGGTCTCGTAGACGTAGAACTCCATCCGATCGAGCTCCTGCAGGAGGTCGTTCGGGAACTCGATGTCGGCCTTGTCGATTTCGTCGATCAGCAGGACGGGGCGCTTGTCGGAGGTGAAGGCCTCCCAGAGCTTGCCTTTCTTGATGTAGTTCTTGACGTCCTTGACCCGCTCGTCGCCCAGCTGGCTGTCGCGCAGGCGGGTGACGGCGTCGTATTCGTAGAGGCCCTGATGGGCCTTGGTGGTCGACTTGATGTGCCAGGTGATCAGCTCGGCGTTCAGCGCCTTGGCGATCTCATAGGCCAGCACGGTCTTGCCCGTGCCCGGTTCGCCCTTGATCAGCAACGGCCGTTCCAGCGCCACGGCGGCGTTGACGGCGACCTTCAAATCCTCGGTGGCGACGTAATCTTTAGTGCCTTCAAAACGCTGGCTCATGCGGGGTCCCCAGAGGCGAGCGTAGAATGCGCCCGCTTTCGAACAAATGTTTCAACTGGGGACAAACTAAAGCCAGTCGCGCGACATTCAAGCGACTTGAGCGTCACGGGCCGCCCGACGTACGCAAATTGCTCGGTCGACACCTAGTCCTTGCGCGCTGAGTCCTGCGTCGAGGCAGGCTGGCGGGCATAGCCCATGTGGTCGAGATCCTCGTCGCTCAGGCCCTTGGACTGGAAGTTGGTGAAGTCATCCTCGCCGCCGCTGACCAGTTCGGCGTCGCCGACCTCCTCCAGGCCATCGATGGAGTCGGGATCGACCTGATCTTCGTCGAAGGCGTCCTCGTCTTCGTCCTCATCGCTGGCGGCCGCGCTGTAGTGGAGTTCGTCGTCATCCTCGAGGTCGGAGTCCGTGAAGGCGTCCTCGTCGAACTCGTCGGCGTCGAGGGCCAGGGCCTCGTCCTCGTCGCGATCGCCCCGGGCGCTCGTGACATCGAGCAGATCGGGCAGTTCCTCGAAGGTGCGCATCTCGTTGTGCCCTTCGTGGTCGTCGAGATTGCTCTCGTCATAGGTCTCGGCGCCGTCCTGTTCGTCATAGCCGTCGCCGATCTCGGGTCCGGGCATCGGGTCGCTCCTCGCCGCGGGCGCCGGGTGACGCCCCTCGATAGGGACAACCGTTCCACCGCGCCCGGCGTTCCCCCGCCGCGCGCCGCGGGGCTAACCTCTGGCGAGGCCCTGGAGTATGATGCGGCATTGCGTCACGCCCCCTGCAAGAGGTCGTTAACTCGCGCTCGGTAAGCGTGACGGGTCCGGGGTTGGAATCGATCCGGGACGGGATCGGAACGGGTAACTCGCGTCGGCCCGACGCGGGTCAATTCGGGGGGACGGGCCTTGCCGCTTAAACTGTCGCTGAAGCCGGGCGAGAAGTTCGTGCTCAACGGCGCGGTCGTCCAGAACGGCGACCGGCGCGGCGTGCTGATTCTCCAGAACAAGGCTTCGGTCCTTCGCGAGAAGGACATTATGCAGGAAGACGAGGTCACCTCGCCGGCCCGCCGGATCTATTTCCCGGTGATGATGATGTACCTCGATGAGGCCGGGGCCGAGCGCTACTACGACGAATTCGTGCGGCGACTCACCGAGTTCATGGGGGTCATCAAGAACCCTCCGGTGCTGGCCGACTGCGTGAACATCTCCAAGCAATGCATGGCGCGCGAGTACTACAAGGCGCTCATGCTTTGCCGGAAGCTGATCGAATACGAAGACGAAAGGTTGGGGAATGTCGCTTCGGGCGTACCAGCAGACCGCGGCTAGGGGCGAGTCCGGCCGCGAGCTGGAGTACCGGCTGTTCGGCCAAGTGACGCGCGCCCTGATGGAGGCCGCGGCCCTCGACCCGAGCGAGGTGTCGGCCCGCGCCGACGCCCTGGACTGGAATCGTCGGCTATGGGCGACCCTGGCCGGCATCGTGGCCGAGCCCGAGAACGCGCTTCCAGCCGCCCTGAAGGCCCAGATCATCTCGATCAGCATCTGGGTGGGCAAGTACACCAGCATGGTGATCCGGCGCGAGGACGACGACATCCAGGCCCTGATCGACGTCAATCGCGCGATCATGCAGGGCCTCAGCGGCGCGGTCGCCGAAGCCGCCTGAGACCCCCTCCCATCGAGACGTTCTGACCGCCGGATCGGGCCTCGATCCGGCGTTTTCGTTTGTGGCGGCAGATACTGCCGAGACCGTTCGGCAGGCGCTGCCCATCGGCAAGTTTTCATGGTCAAGCTTGCGGATCGCGTCGCCGAAGCGCGCGAAATTATCAGCTAAATCAATAGGTTCGTTGAAGCCCAAGCTGGCCGGTCTGGCCCGCGCCTTGCTACGGTTAACGGAGAGCGAAAATGCGCTCCACGGCCAAAATGGCCGCAACGCCTCCGACCAGAATGGAAGGGTACTAAAATGGCTATGAATTCCGTCAACACCAACGTGGGCGCGATGGTCGCCCTGCAAAACCTCAACGCGACGAATGCGGAGCTGTCGCAAGTCCAAACGCGGATCAATACGGGCAAGAAAGTCTCGTCCGCGAAAGAAAACGGAGCCATCTGGGCGATCGCGCAAAACCAACGCGCGACTTCCAGTTCGCTGAACGCCGTCCGTGACTCGCTGCAGCGTACTGCTTCGACGATCGACGTGGCGATGTCGGCGGGTGAATCGGTTTCGGACCTGCTCGTCCAGATGAAGGAGAAAGCACTCGCGGCTTCGGATACGACCCTGGACGCCTCGTCGCGGACGGCCCTGAACGAAGACTTCAAGGCCCTGCGCGACCAGATCTCCAAGGCGGTGAACAACGCCGAGTTCAACGGCGCGAACATGATCAAGACCGGTGGCGCGACG
>NZ_JAUYOJ010000072.1 GCF_030697925.1 Phenylobacterium sp.
GGTCATGGACCATGTGGAGAAGTCCGGCGCGCCCAAGCTGCTCAAGGCCTGCACCCTGCCGCTGACCGGGGCTGGCGTGGTCGATCTGCTGATCACCGATCTGGGCGTGTTCGACATCAGCCGCGGCAAGTCGCCCCTGACGCTCACGGCCCTGGCCGACGGCGTCACCCTCGACGAGGTCAAGGCCAAGACGGAAGCCCACTTTGAGGTTTACCGTTGACCTCCCCTCACAAGTCCCGCGGCCCTGAACCGCGGCATGATTGGAGCCTGGCGGAGGTCGCGGCCCTGTTTGAGCTTCCCTTCGCCGAGCTGGTGTTCCGCGCCGCCGAAATCCACCGCGCCTGGTTCGACCCCGCCGAGGTGCAGCTTTCGCAGCTGCTGTCGGTCAAGACGGGCGGTTGCGCCGAGAACTGCGGCTATTGCAGCCAGTCCCAGCATTTCAAGACCGGAGTGGCCGCCACCAAGCTGATGGACGCCGACACCGTGATCGCCGCCGCCGCTGAGGCCAAGGCCGGCGGGGCGCAGCGCTTCTGCATGGGCGCGGCCTGGCGCGACCTGAAGGACCGCGACGTGCCCAAGATGGCCACCATGATCTCCGGCGTGAAGGCGCTCGGCCTGGAGACCTGCGCTACCCTGGGCATGATGACCCGCGACCAGGCCCAGGCGCTCAAGGACGCCGGCCTCGACTATTACAACCACAACCTCGACACCGGACCCGACTACTACGACAAGGTGGTGACGACCCGCACTTACCAGGACCGGCTCGACACCCTGGAGGCCGTCCGCGCGGTGGGCATGTCCACCTGCTGCGGCGGCATTGTCGGCATGGGCGAGACGCGCCGCGACCGGGCCGGCCTGCTGCACGTGCTGGCCACCCTGCCCGCCCACCCGGACTCGCTGCCAATCAACGACCTGATGCCGATCCCCGGCACCCCGCTGGGCGGCTCCAATCCGGTCGACGGTTTCGAGTTCGTCCGCATGATCGCGGTGGCCCGCATCGTCTGCCCCAAGACCGTGGTCCGCCTCTCGGCCGGGCGCGAACACATGAGCCGGGAACTGCAGGCCCTGTGCTTCCTGGCCGGCGCCAATTCCATGTTCATCGGCGGCAGGCTGCTCACCACCGCCAACCCGGACAAGGACACCGACGCCGCCCTGATGGCCGATCTGGGCATGAGGCCGATGACCATGGGTGGCCGGGAAAAAGGGAGCGCGTTGCGCCAGAACCCGCCACATGAGGTGATGGGAGTGGCGTAGGCGTCCCACCCGGGTCGCTGATAACCATTGGGCTCGAACCGCTGGCGAGCCCAAACTGCGCATGCCAGTCGGACGCATCAATTCCGACTTCGGCATCGGAGAAGTCTTCCAAGTCGTCGACGCTGCTCATCATGGTCGCCTGAAAGGGCAGGTTCTTGTCGACTTGTCCGGCGTCCTCGCCTCGCCCCCAATAGAATTCCACATCGACGGTCCCTGAAACATGGAAGTGGACCCAGTAGGCCTCGATCTGGGTGACCTTGATGCGCTCGATGTCGACGCTTTCGACCGAGTGCGACGAGGAAAGGATGTCGAGATGGCTGGTGTCAGCCATCACCAGCTCCATCACCGTGCTTTCGTGGATGGTGGACTCGACGGCCTGGGCGACGCGCTGGCGGCAGCTCTCAATGCTCTCGAAGAGCCTGACCAGGAAGCGAAGCGTGCTTTCAATGTGAGGGTCAGCGTCGGCCGGAGCTACGAGGGTGCCTTCCCGAAAAACGGCACCAAGGAGGTCGCCGAGAGCCATCGGTTCGACGAAGGCGCCCTCGACGCCTGCCGCGCCGCCCTCGTAGGCCAACATGGAGAGGTCGCGGGCCCGACCTAGGGCGGCCTCGCTCGCCTCTAGGTCCTGCGCCTGGCGGCTTCGGCGGCTTAGCAGCGAAAGGCTGTCCTCGACCTCGGCGACGGCCCGAAGCACGGTCCCCCGGTAGTCGGCGACAGCCTCGCGAGTGCGTCCTCGCGCGGCCTCTACCCCGCCCCGGACGGCGCCGAAATCGAACAGCCGTCCGGAAAATCCGGCGCTGCCCGAGGCTTGCAGGGCCTCGCTCGTGAAAAGGCCGGCCCCGCCCGTGGAAGGCAGGCCGACCAGTCCCCCGACATTCACCCGTGGGTAGTAGTCGGCGAGCGCCTGCGCGGTGCGGGCGTCGGCGGCCGCGACCCGACGCTCGGCGGCGACGATGTCGGGACGCCGCCGGAGCAGGTCGGCCGGGCCTTCTGCGACTTCTACGCCCGCCGCCGCCGGCGAGTGGCCCCGCCCGAGCTCGGCCTCGGCCTCGGCGCGGCCGGGCGCACGCCCGGCGAGCACGTCGATGCGGTTGAACGTGGCCTCCAGCGCCGGGATCCGCGCGCGCGCGGCCGCTAGGTCCGCCTGGACCTGCTCCGCTTCCGGCGCCGCGGGGCGCCATCCTGGACGCGCAGGCGAACCAGCCGGTCCAGTTCGGCGAGCGTCCGCGTCCGCGCCGTGGCTATCTCGATCCGGCGCTGCAGTTCGCGGGCGCCGATGTAGGCCGTGGCGACCTCGGCGGCGACGGTGAGGCGGGCGCCGGCGACGCCCGCCGCGGCGGAGGCCTTGTCGGCGCTCGCGGCGCGCCGCGCCGCGGCCAGGCGGCCGAAGAGGTCGATTTCCCAGGACGCCGCGGCGTTGAGGCCGTAGGCCTCGCTGGTCCGGTCGTAGCCCGGGAAGGCCGAGGCGATGCGGGCGATCGGCTCGTTCAGGGACTGTCGCTGCACGCCTGCCGAGCCCCCGACGACACCCGACGGGAGCTGAGCGGACCGAGCCACCCTCGAAGCCGCCGCCGCTTGCTGGAGGCGGGCGCTCGCCGCCTCCACGTCCAGGCTCCCGGCCAGGGACTCCTGGACGAGGCGGTCGAGGATCGGATCGCCGAACGCCGCCCACCAGCGGTCATCCGTCGGCGCGACCGCGCGCGGCGCAGCCTGCAGGACGGCGGTATTGCGGTAGGCGGAGGGCAGCTCGGTGAGCGGCGGCGTGTAGGGGGTTGGGCTGGCGCACGCGACGAGCGATAAGGAGCTGGCCAGCAAGAGAGCCAAACGCGAGACCACGGCCTATCTCCTGGCCGACAATATTCTGATGCGATAGACCAGTTTTCATGAAAAGCAAGCCATCACCTGAAGCGACCGCCGCGCGGCGTCCTGGCCGCCCCGCCGTCGATCGCCGCGAGGAGATCCTGGACGCGGCCGAGCGGCTCTATGACTCCATCGGCTTCGAGAAGACGACGATCGGAGACGTCGCGCGCGAACTCGGCATGTCGCCAGCGAACCTGTATCGCAGCTTCCCGAACCGGCGCGCGATAGACGAAGCCATCGCTCGCCGTCAGTTGTCGGTCATCGAGGACGCCGCATGGGATGCGGCCCGCAGCGGCGGTGATCCCGGCGAAGTGCTCAGGCGGCTGAGCCTTGCGGTCCTGCGGGAGACGCGGCGGCTGTCGTTCAGCCAGCAGCGGATGCACCACCTCTGCACCGTCGCCGCGCGCGAGCGGTGGCCCGTGGTGAACGCGTATATGAACGGCCTGCGCGGCGCCCTCCGCCACGTGATCATGGAGGGTCAGCACTCCGGGACGTTCAGCAAGGCCGACCCCGAGGTCCTGGCCGATGCGGTGAACGCGGCGCTGACCAGGGTCTGGCACCCGCACATGATCGAGGTCTTCGCCGACGAGGATCTGGAAGCCACGAGTGATCGCGTCTGCGAGCTCCTCGTCGATGGTCTGCGAAATTAAATGAGCGTTTTGCTCATTTTTTAGCTTTCCAACCGCCAGCCTCGGACCTACTTCTGCGGCATCGACTTGATCTGCAGGAGCGCTAGATGCGCCTCGTTCCACCGCGTTCGGCCGCCTCCCTGATCTTCCTGATGCTCGCCGCGTGCAGCTCAGGTGCGACAGATGCCCCACCGTCGCCGCTCGTACGCACCCTCGTCGTAGGCTAGGCTGAGGCCGCCCCACTACGCTACACGGGTGTGGTTCGCGCCCGGATCGAGAGCGACCTCGGGTTCCGCGTCGGGGGGAAGATCGTCGAGCGCCTCGTCGACCCTGGCCAACGCGTTCGCCGCGGCCAGGCCTTGATGCGCCTGGACGTCACCGACCTGCGGCTGGCGGCGTCGGCCGCCGCCGGTCCTTCCGAGAGCGTTCGCCTTCGAGCGGTCCTAGTTTGCTCCCGCAAGAGTATGTGCCTGCCGCTTTGCAGCCATGTAGCTTACGAACCGCGACGGCGTACGAGGCGTCAACCATCGTGCCCGCACCTTTTCCGTGCGTTCGTTTCCCCAAAGAGGATCTTAACCTGCGCGGCCGCTTCGGTCAG
>NZ_JAUYOJ010000073.1 GCF_030697925.1 Phenylobacterium sp.
CTGACCGAACTGATGGCCGAGCGCGACCGCGCGCGCGCCGGGACCGAGGCGAAATCCCAGTTTCTCGCCAACATCAGTCACGAGCTGCGCACGCCCATGAACGGGGTGCTAGGCATCCTGCACCTGTTGCAGACCGTCGAGCGCCGCGATGAGCGCGCGCGGCTGCTGAGCGAGGCTCTGGCGTCAGGGTCCAGGCTGTCCGACCTCTTGAACGACATCGTCGCCTTCTCCGATCTGGAAGCCGAGGGCTTGGTCGTCCAGCGCGAGCCGACGGAGGTGGCGCAGGTGCTGGAAGCCGCGGTGGGCCCGTTGCGCGAGCTGGCTCAGGCGAAGGGACTCTGGCTGCGTGTGCAAGGCGCGGCCAACGCCGGCGTGCTCGCGCTTGACGCCGCGCGCCTTCGCCAGCTGCTGTTCAGCCTCATCGCCAACGCCGTGAAGTTCACGGACTGGGGCGGCGTCGATGCGCGCGTCGCCATCCACGGCCAGGGCGATGCGACCCGCCTGCGCGTCGAGATCGAGGACACCGGGGTAGGTATTGCCGAAAGCGCCAAGGACGGGCTGTTCTCTGGATTCGCTCAAATTGACGGATCGACCACCCGCCGCTTCGGGGGCACGGGTCTGGGTCTCGCCATCGCCCGTCGGCTTGCCCAACTGATGGGCGGCGAAGTAGGCTTCACAAGCCGCGAGGGGGAGGGTTCGACCTTCTGGGTCGAGATCGCCGCCCCCGCCTGCGCCGAGAAGCCCGACACCGACGACAAGGAGGCGGGCTGGCTTCAGGGTCTGCGCGTGCTGGTGGTGGAAGACAATCCGACCAACCGCCTCGTCGCCACCGCCATGCTGAGTCAGCTCGGGGCGGAGGTGGTGACGGCCGAGGACGGGGCGCAGGGCGTCGAGGCCGCGTCACGTGAGGTGTTCGACCTGATCTTCATGGATATCCAGATGCCGGTGATGGACGGCATCGAGGCCACGCGGCGGATACGTGCCATGCCCGCCCCGATCTGCGCGACCCCGATCGTCGCCACCACGGCCCATGGGCTGAGCTCCCAATTGCAGACCTACCGCGAGGCGGGCATGAACGGCTGCGTCGCCAAACCGATTTCGCCCACCGCGCTGCTGACGGAGCTGTCGCGGCTGGCCAACGATGGCGGGCAAGAAGGGCAGGACGCGGTCCAGGCGAGCGCGTGACGCGAGTTCGGGGGCAGCGATGCCACCTTCTTTGCACAGGACGACAGAGCCTCGGGGCCGGAGCGGTGCGCCTGGACGCACGCCTCCCACGCACCGTCCGAAGGCTGTATCTATATCCGGAGTGTTGACTCACCGTGGGCGTGGCGCTCCGATTTCAGGATTGTCATGCCGCTGCCACCCAGGCTCCTCGACCAACTGCACGTGCTTGAGAGCGAGCATCGCGGAAGGAAGGATGCTTCAAACAGAATCATGAGCACGGGACCACGTGCCCCCGCCAGCGCGTGGGCTCGAACGTTCCTATGACTACGCCCAACCAGGCTCGTCGCGTTCGCCGCATCTTGCCGGGCGTTTCCCGCGATCATATTCATGGGCGCGCGGGCGCCGCGACATAGGGGCCGACCTGGAGCCGGGGGCAATCGGCGGCGGTCGGTTCTGAAAATCGCGGCCTCTTCAATCGCAGAGCTTTCCACGCTCGCCCCCATTCCCAGGACCAGATCAGGCCCTGCCTTGCGTGACGGAATTATTTGATTCAGGATTCCCCCTGTCGACGTGAGAGCGTCGGCAGGGGCGTGGAAACCCCTTTGCGATGACCTGAGCCTTCTGAACGCGGCTTGCGGGTGTGCGCCCTGGTGTTCGCCTTCCTGAGGAGGAAGACGAGCTCGTGGTCGCGCGAACGCGAGCCATGGCCACAACGTCCCGCGTAGGATTTCCAACAGATCGGCTGAACCGCCGCCGCCCCGCTCTGACACCAGTGGGAGCACGCGGCATGCGACGATCGCAGCGACGGCCCGAAGCGGCGCAAGCTCCGCCGTCGCAGGGTGGAGACAACGGGCTCGATGTCCTCTACCGCCGCTATGCCGACTGGCTGACGGCGATGCTACGACGCCGCTTCGGCGCGAGCATCGGCGACACGGCAGACGATCTCGTCCAGGAGACCTATGTCCGCATCGCGCCCTACGAGGCCGCTGGGCAGATTCGCCGGCCGCAAGCGTTGCTGATGCGCGTGGCCTCGAACCTGGCGCGCGACCATCTGCGGCGAAACAACGTCAGGGGCGTGCAGGTCGAGTTTTCTGGTGAGGACTCGGTGGAAGACGCTGAACGCATCGACGCCGATCAGGTCGAGGCGCTGCTCTTCAAGCAGATCGTCCTGACCATGCCGCCAGCGTACAGGGATGTGTTTGTCTTGAGCCGGATCGCCGGTTTGACCTATGAAGAAATCGCCGCGCACAGTGGGCTTTCGATCAAGACGGTTGAATGGCGGATGTCCAGGGCCCTGGCCCATTGCGCGGCGCGCGTGCAGGATTAGGCGACGGAAGACACGCCATGAGCCTTTCATCA
>NZ_JAUYOJ010000076.1 GCF_030697925.1 Phenylobacterium sp.
GCCAGGACGCAGTAGGCGCCCCGGCAATAGGCGACGATCTCCTGGTCCTTCGGCAGGTCGCCCAGCCGCCGCGTCAGGTCCCTCAGGGGAATGTTGACCGCTGAAGGAAGTCGCCCAGCGGCGAATTCATCTTCCGGCCGCACGTCCAGCACGGTGACGAGCCCAGTCCTGATCCGCTCGGCGAGGTCGGCCCGCGACATCGGTTCCATGGTGTCGCGCTCATGGAAATAGCCGGCCATGACCGCCCGGACTTCGGCCTGGTTGCGTTCGCCCAGGCGGCCGAGGGCGGTCATGAGATCCACCACGGCCGGGTCGCTCAGCCGATAAAGGACGTGCTTGCCGTCGCGCCGTGAGGCCAGCAGGCCGGACCCGCGCATGAGCCGCAAGTGCTGAGAGGCGTTGGCGACGGAGAGCCCGACACGCGCGGCGACGCCCTCGACGCTGCGCTCGCCCTGGCCCAGCACCTCGACGATCTCGATGCGGTAAGGGCTCGCCAGCGCCTTCGCCAGTTCGGCCAGGCCCCCGAAGACCAGGTGCTTTGGATTGTCGCTTGACAGTTTCGGTTCCTCGATCAATCGTTCAATCAATTAATTGAATGATCGTGCAAGAATGTCAAGGCGTCGCGCCTTGCGTCTGGCGCGGCCGGTCCTGGATGGACCGTGACCTGGGAGGTGTTCCATGCGTGCATTGGCTGTCCTGTACGGCGTCATCGCCTACGCCATCTTCTTCCTGACGTTCCTATACGCCATCGGCTTCGTGGGCGGCCTCGTCGTTCCGAAGTCGATCGATTCCGGCGCGCCGGCCAGCCTGGCCCAGGCCGTGCTCATCGACCTGGCTCTGCTGGGCGTGTTCGCGGTCCAGCATAGCCTGATGGCCAGGCCCGCCTTCAAGCGCTGGTGGACCAGGTTCGTGCCGCAGCCGGTGGAGCGTTCGACCTACGTGCTGTTGGCCAGCCTCGCGCTCGTCCTGCTGTTCTGGCAGTGGCGGCCGCTGACCCAGCCGGTCTGGTCGGTGACCGGTGTGTGGGTCCAAGTGCTGTGGGCGGTGTTCGGCCTGGGCTGGGTCGTGGTGCTGACGAGCACCTTCCTGATCAACCATTTCGACCTGTTCGGCCTGAAGCAGGTCTGGGACTACCGCTCGCGCCGCGTGGCGCCGCCGCCCGAGTTCAAGACGCCCTGGTTCTACAAAGCCGTGCGCCACCCGATCTACCTGGGCTTCATCCTGGCGTTCTGGGCGACCCCGACGATGACCGCCGGCCATCTGCTGTTCGCGCTGGCGACCACCGCCTACATCCTGATCGGCATCCAGCTTGAGGAGCGCGACCTGATCGCGGCGTTCGGCGAGCAGTACGCCAGCTACCGCAAGCGCGTGTCCATGCTCATTCCGTTGCCGCCGCGCGGCGCGCGCGAACCTGTGAAGCCCGTTGGCGCGGCGAGCAAGCGGCCGTGATCCTGCGTCAGTTCCTGCGCCACGACCCAGTGGGAATCTCATACCTGCTCGGCTGCGGCGGCCAGTCCGCCGCAGCCGTCATCGATCCTGTGGGCGAGCCCGCGCACTACCTCTCCGCGGCTGAACAGAGCGGCATGGCGATCCGCTATGTGATCGACACCCATCTGCATGCCGACCACGTCTCCGCCGGCCGTCGGCTCGCCGAGGCCGCCGGCGCGCCCTATGTGCTGTTCGCCGACGCCCCGGCCGCGGGGCCGTTCATGGGTGTCCGGGATGGTGACGTTCTGGAACTCGGCAACGTGGCCGCCGAAGTGCTCCATACGCCCGGCCACACGCCCGAACACATCAGCCTGCTGGTCACCGACGGAACCCGCGCCGCCGAGCCCTGGTTCGTGCTCACCGGCCACACCCTGATGGTCGGGGATCTTGGACGCACCGAGTTGGCCGCGTCGGCGGAGGAGGGCGCGCGGACCCTGTTTCGCACCATCGCGCGGCTGAAGTCGCTGCCGGACTATGTGGAAGTGCTGCCCGGCGCCTTCTCCGGCTCGCTCTGCGGCCGTCGACTGAGCGGCAAGCCCACGTCCACCATTGGCTTCGAGCGGCGATACAATCAGGCCTTCCGGATTGACGACGAGGAGGCGTTCGTCGCCGCCATGCTGATCGAGATTCCCGAGCCACCCGCCCAGGCGGCCGAGCTGCGCGCCGTCAATTCCGGATTCACGGCCGCGGCGGCGTGAGCGATCCGAGCCCGACGTCCGGCCGAGACGGCGCGGCCGCCCCGGCCGGCGGCCTGCGGCTGGGACTCGCCGAGAACTGGCGTCAGTTCTCGCTGCTGATCCTGGTCAACGCCTTCGTGGGCGGCATGGTCGGGCTGGAGCGCACGGTCGTCCCGCTCATCGGGGCCGAGGAATTCCGGCTCGCCTCCACCACCCTGGTGACCTCGTTCATCGTCAGCTTCGGCGTGATCAAGGCCTTCACCAACCTGCTGTCGGGCCATTTCGCCGACGTCTACGGACGCAAGCGCCTCCTGGTCCTGGGCTGGCTGATCGCTTTGCCTGTCCCGTTCATGATCGGCTGGGGCCCGAATTGGGGCTGGATCGTCGCCGCCAACGCACTGCTCGGCGTCAGCCAGGGTCTCACCTGGTCGATGACGGTGATCATGAAGATCGACCTCGTGGGCCCAAAGTCGCGTGGCCTGGCGGTCGGCCTCAACGAGTTCGCCGGCTACTTGGCGCTCGGCCTGACGGCGCTCGCCACCGGCTACATCGCCCAGCGCTACAGCCTTCGGCCCGAGCCCTTCTACCTCGGCATCGCCTATGCGGCTCTGGGCCTCGTGCTGTCGATCTTCCTGATCCGCGACACCCGCCACCATGTGGGGCTCGAGATCGCCGGTCACGCGGTGGCCGCCGAGCCGGTGCGGTTCTGGGAGGTGTTCCGGCGCACGTCCTATGGCGAACGGAACCTGTTCGCCGCCTCGCAGGCTGGCCTGGTGAACAACCTCAACGACGGCATGAGCTGGGGGATCTTCCCGCTGTTCTACTCGGCCTTCGGGCTGGGCGTGGAGCGCATCGGGATCCTGAAGGCCGTCTATCCGGTGGTCTGGAGCCTGCTGCAGACCATCACAGGTCCCTTGAGCGACCGCTGGGGCCGCAAGGGCCTGATCGTCGCCGGCATGTGGGTGCAGGCCGCGGGCCTCTTCCTGACCGCGGCGACCCGGCAGTTCGGCTGGTGGCTGGCCGCCAGCATCCTGCTCGGCCTGGGCACGGCCATGGTCTA
>NZ_JAUYOJ010000223.1 GCF_030697925.1 Phenylobacterium sp.
AGCGATACGTCGATCCCGGCATAGTGCTCCATGGTCGTCCCCAGTGATGCTTGGAGCAGGCCAATCCCTGACTCCGCAAACACCATCAGCCTGAGGGACGACCACCCACCCCGCGAGGGGCCGGCCCGTTACCCCATCTAGGCCGAGAGCACGTGCTCCACGCCCTTGACGATGGGGTCGGCGAACCGCTTGCCGAGCAGGCTGGCGTGGTTGGCGCCGCGCACATGGTCCACATAGCCGCGCTGGGAGGCCAGGGCGGGCGCCACCTGCAGCTGCTTCAGCGGAGCGGAGAGCCGCTCGTCGCCCGCGGTGACCACGGCCACCGGTAGGTCCGGGTCGAAAGGTGGGCGGCCCATCAGCGAAGTACGGGGCCACTGCTGGACCTCCTCGGCCGCCCATTTCGTGTGGACCGCCGAACCGTAGATCCGGCGTTTCTCGGCCGAGGCTTCGCCCTCCAGCCCGATGAGATCGCCGATCACCAGGGAGACGGGGCGCATGAAGCCCGCCGCCGACCACATACCGACCAGCTTCATCGCCCCACGGTAGGCGTTGACCGCACCGGCCGCGCTCTTGACGTCCATCACCTCGGGCGTAGCGGCGTCGACCAGCACCACGCCCAGGATCCGGTCGCGATGACGCGGTACGAAGACCCGCAGCAGCAGGCCGGCCATGGAATGGCCGACCATCACATAGGGCCCGCGCTCGCCCAGCCGCTCCAGCAGCAGGGTCAGGTCGTCGGCGATGGCCGCCCCGTCGCGGGGCGAGGGGCCGGGATCGGAATAGCCGAGACCAGCGCGATCATAGGCTAGGCTGGCCATCCCCTTGGCGGCCAGGCGGTCCTGGACCACCGCCCAGTCGGCGGCGCAGCCGAAGGCGCCGCACTCCAGCACGATCAGCGGCCGGTCGCCCGACGGCCCCGCGCGGACCGCCCGCAGGCGGCGGCCGCCGATATCCACGAGTTCGCCCCGCGTGGGGTGGAAGCCGGCGCCGGTCATCGGTCGATCTTGAGCATGGAAGGCAAATAGCCGAGTTTGCCCGGCGAGATCGAGGCGAGGGCGGCGAAAATGTTGCGGTTGATCCTGGGCGTGGTGCTGGGCGTGCTGGTCGGCATGGTGGTCACCGGCGTAGTCGAGGGCATGGGCCACACGATCTTCCCGCCGCCGCCGGGGGTGGACCTGACCGACCCGGCCCAGCTCGCGAAGGTGATGTCGAAGATTCCGCTGGAGGCCAAGGGCGCCGTCCTGCTGGCCTGGTTCCTGGGAGTGCTGGCCGGGGCCTCGACGGGAAACCTGGTCGCGGGCCGCCGCGCCTGGGCTGGGCGGATCGTCTCGCTCGCCCTGTTCGCCTTCTCGGCCTGGACCATGTGGATGATCCCGCACCCGCTCTGGTTCATGGCCGCGGCGCCCGTGTTCGCGCTGGTCGCCGCCTTCGCCGCCGAGCGGGCCTTCGGCCGACCGCGCGCCTAGCCCGCGGTGGGGATCACGGGCTCGGCGGCGGGGACCATCGCGCTGGCCTCGACACCGGCAGTGTCGGCCGACTTGGCCGTGAAGGTCAGGGTCGCACGCGGGCGGTCCTCCTTGTCGGCCTTTCCGGACTTGCGCGGGCCTTCCATGAGCGCGCGCTTGGCTTCCGGAATGAACGAGACGTGGGCCACGCGCACCCGCCGCGAATAGCGGGCGGCGGTCTGCAAGGGCAGGTCATCGGCCGTGGCGAATTCGCGCCCGATGAAGGCGACGGGGTTCAAGGGTCGGTCGTCCTGGCGGATCTCGAAATGCACGTGCGGGCCGGTGGAGGTTCCGCTGGAGCCGATCTTGCCGATCGCCCGGCCGCCCAGGACGGCGACGCCCGGCTTGGCGCGCGGATCGATGCGGCCCAGATGGGCGTAGAAGCTGACAAGGCCCTCGACGTGCTTGACCTCGACGAAGCGGCCGTAGCTCGGGCTGTTCCCGGCGCGAGTGATGACCCCGTCCGCCACGGCCAGGACCGGCATGCCGACGGGCGCGGCGATGTCGACGCCCTCATGCAGCCGGCCGTGCTTTTCCCAGGGCATGCGCCGCAGGCCGAAGGGCGAATTGACCGAGCGGCCCGGCACCGGTTCGCCGCACTCGAACATGGCCGGCGGCGGGGCCGGGGGCGCGACCGGGGCGGCGGCGGGCGCGACGGCCTGCGGTCCCGGCGCGATCCGGGGCGGCGACAGGTCCGCGCTGGCAGCATAGGCGGCGGTCACGGCGGTGAGGGTCACGCCGGCGGCCAGGGCGGCTTCGAGCCAACAATGGCGCAAGCGGCCAAGCATGGCCGAGACAGTTGAATTCAAGAATATACCTCGTCCAGTACAGTCGAGCTTCTCAGTGGTCCGCCAGAGGTCAAGCGGCCAAGCTTCGACAGGTCACCACCGTATCGGGGGGCTATGTGACGGGTCTTCTAGACCAAAACGTGGCGAAATAAACCGTGACTGGCCGCGCCTATTGTCGCGATCGGCCGCCAGGCTCGACTATACCGAGAAATATTGGACCCTTCGCCTCAGAGCCCCTTGAGGATGCCCTCGACCATCTTCTTGGCGTCGCCGAACAGCATCATGGTGTTGTCGCGGAAGAACAGTTCGTTCTCGACGCCGGCATAGCCGGAGGACATGCCACGCTTCACGAACAGCACGGTGCGGGCCTTTTCCACGTCGAGGATCGGCATGCCGTAGATGGCGCTGGTCTTGTCGGTCTTGGCGGCGGGATTGGTGACGTCGTTGGCCCCGATCACGAAGGCCACGTCGGCCACCGGGAAC
>NZ_JAUYOJ010000226.1 GCF_030697925.1 Phenylobacterium sp.
CCTCGCCGCCGTCTTTTTTCATCCGAGATCAGATGGAAGGACGTCTTAAGACTTGCCACCCTAGTCGGGGCGGTTAGGGGGTCAACGGTGATTCTTCGCGACTCATATCGATATTTTCGTTGACTCAAATCCAGCCCTCGCAGGGCAAGGGAATCCCAATTTCGACGCTCCGTTAACTGAGAAGATTCGCCGCAGTCGCAGCACGATTAGGTGCGGCGCACAAAGAAACGCCCGCGGATCGATCAACCCGCGGGTGCGTCAAAAAGACCAGTTAGATCAGGAAGATGCCGGCCAAGCTTGTCGGCCGGCGCCGCAACCTCAGGCGGCGGCCAGTTTCTTGAGCTGGGCGGCCAGGCGGGAGACTTTCCGCGAGCCGGTGTTCTTGTGGACGACGCCCTTGGAGACGGCGCGCATCAGCTCGGACTCGGCCTCGACGAAGGCGGCCTTGGCGAGGGTGGCGTCGCCGGCGGTGACCGCTTCGTCGAACTTGCGCAGATAGGTGCGCACGCGCGAACGGCGCGCCTTGTTCACTTCCGTGCGGCGTTCGATCTTGCGGACCGCTTTCTTGGACCCGGGCGTGTTGGCCATGTGTCAGCTCTCAATACGTATCGCGCCCGAACGTCGAACCCGGGCGGGGAAATTGGAGGCGCGGATATACGGGACGGCGGGCCTTGGGTCAATCCGCACGGGCGGGTTTAATCGGCCAGGGTGAAGGTGATCCAGGCGGGATGGACCGAGATCAGGTCGGCCATACGCTGATAGCCGCCCGCGCCGGGATGGGCGCCGTCCCAGGCCAGGGCTTCGGCCTGGAACAGGCCGTCGGCCATCAGCGGCCGCAGGACGTCGATGAAAGGGACCCTAAGCCGCGCGGCCAGGGCCTTCAGGGCGTCATTCAGGCCCTCCAGCCGGGCGCAAACGCCCGGGTCGACGACAGGGGGCGGACCGACGAGCAGGACGGGGCAGAGCTCGGCCGCGTCGGTCAAGACGGCCTGGGCGTTCTTCAGGCTCTGCGCCTGGGACAGCCGCGGCCGGCCGTCCTGAAGATGACAGTCGTTGACGCCGAAGGAGAAGACGATCCGCATGGGTTCGTCGGGCGTGATCCGGGGCAGGGCCTCCGCCCGCCAGCGCGCGGCGATGTCGTCGGAGGTCTCGCGGCGGACGCCCAGGTTATAGAGCGTCACCGCGCGGCGGCCGGCCAGGGCCCGGCCGATCCAGCCCAGATGGTCGGGATCCCCGGCGCCGGCGACCATCGAGTCGCCGAAGGCGATCAGCCGCACGAAGCTATTGGCCCTTGAAGGCGGGCTTCCGCTTCTCGACGAAGGCGGCCATGCCCTCCTTCTGGTCGTCGAAGGCGAACAGCGAGTGGAACAGACGCCGCTCCAGCGAGACCCCGGCCGACAGGGTGGTCTCGTAGGCCGCTTCGACCAGCTCCTTGTTCATCATCACCGCCAGTGGCGACTGGGCGGCGATCTTGGTCGCCGCGGCCATGGCCTCGCCGATCAGCTTGTCGGCCTCGACGACGCGCGAGACCAGGCCCGCGCGCTCGGCCTCGGCCGCGTCCATCATCCGGGCGGTGAGGATCATGTCCATGGCCTTGGACTTGCCCACGAAGCGGGTCAGCCGCTGGGTGCCGCCGATGCCGGGGGCGACGCCGAGATTGATCTCAGGCTGGCCGAACTTGGCGGTGTCGGCGGCGATGATGAAGTCGCAGAGCATGGCCAGCTCGCAGCCGCCGCCGAGCGCATAGCCCGCCACCGCGGCGATGATCGGCTTGCGGAACTGCTCGATGCGCCGGGCGCTGGCCCCGAAGAAGTCCTGTTTGAACATCTCGGCATAGGACTTGTCGGACATCTCCTTGATGTCGGCGCCGGCCGCGAAGGCCCGCTCCGAGCCGGTCAGCACCAGGCAGCGCACGCCGTCATCGGCCTCGGCGGCGTCCAGGGCGGCGCAGAGCTCAGCGAGCAGCTGGCTGTTCAGCGCGTTCAGCGCCTCCGGCCGGTTCAGCTTGATCAGGGTGACGGCGTCATGCGCCTCGACGATCAGGGTCTCGTAGCTCATGCCGGCCTCGCGCGGTTGTCCTTAGACTGGCCTCTAAGGCCCCTCGACCGAATAGCCAAGCGCCCGCAGCCGCGCGGGCAGGCCATCGTCGCCCACCAGGTGCCCGACCCCCACCACCACCACCGTCCGCCCCTGGCCCGCCAGACGCGTACGCAGGGCCGCCAGCCAGCGGGTGTTGCGGTCGGTGACCAGCCGCCCATAGAGGCCGGGGGCGGCCTCCCGCAGGGGGGCCAGGGCCTGTTCGTCGATGGCGCCCAGGTCGCCGACCATCCAGTCGGCCACCAGGGCCTCATAGGCGTCGGGATCGGTCTCCAGCTCGATCAGGCTGCGTTCCAGGGAGGCGGCCTGTTCGGTGAGCGGAGCGGAATCGAAGATTGCGATCTGCTCGTCGGGGGTCTCGAAGGCCCTGCGCTGGGCCGAGGCGGGCGCGCTGGCCGACAGGGTCTTCTCCACCCCGCCGGAGATATCCGCCCCGGCCTTGCGGAACTGGGCCCCGGCCAGCAGCACCTCGGCGAACCAGGGCTCCAGGCGATCCATCACCGCCAGGCTGACCCCCAGGCTCTCCGAGGCCTTGGCCAGCCGCTGGGCGCCATCCGGCGAGAGCAGGCTGGTGAGGGTCTTGCCGTTCGGCATCAGGCCGTGGCTGGCGGCGAGCTGGGCGGTGCGCGCCTCCGACGCCGCGTCGATCGGCAGCTCGAACCAGAGGTCGTCGGCCTTGGCGAGCGCGGCGTCCAGTTCGGCCGGCCGCCAATTGAGGTCGGGCCGCAGCACGTGGACCGAGCCGAACAGCAGCACCTCGGAATCGGCGTCGCGCACGATCCAGAACGGCGGCTTGGCCTCAGCCGGCCCGCAGACGGCGAGGGCGAGGGCGAAGAAGCCGGCGAGGAGGGCCTTTGAGCGCATGCGGGCGATCACTCTTGGCAGACAGGACAGAAGAAGGTGGAGCGGCCGGCCTGGACCTCGCGGGCGATGACGCCCTTGCATCCGTCGTTGAGGCAGGGCTGGCCCTCGCGATCATAGGCGCGGAAGCGATGCTGGAAATAGCCCAGGGCGCCGTCGGCGGCGGCGTAGTCGCGCAGGGTGGAGCCGCCAGCGGCGATGGCCTCGTTCAGGACGTCGCGAATGATCTCGACCAGCGAGCCGAGCTTGGCCCGATTGATTCCGCCGGCCGGATTGAAGGGCGAGATGCGGGCCCGGTTGAGCGCCTCGCAGACATAGATATTGCCCAGGCCGGCGACGATCCGCTGGTCCAGTAGCAGGGTCTTGGGGCCCTGCTTGCGGCCGGCGAAGGCCCTTTCCAGCAGCTCCGCGTCGAAGCTGGGCGACAGGGGCTCGGGACCAAGCCCCGCGAACCAGGGATGGCTGTCGCGGGTGGCGGTGTCGAGCAGGGCCATGTAGCCGAAACGTCTCGGGTCGTAATAGGTGACCCGGTCGCCACCTTCAGTGTCGAACACCACATGGGCGTGCTTGGGATCGGGGTCGGCGGCGTAGTGGAATTCGCCGGGCCGCACGGCGCCTTCGGGCCGGGCGATCTCGAAGCGACCGCTCATGCCAAGGTGCATCACCAGGGTCTCGCCCCGGTCGAGTTCGGCGATCAGGTATTTGGCGCGGCGGTCCAGGCGCTGGATGGTGGCCCCAGTCAGCCGCTGGACGAAGCCTTCGGGGAAGGGGAAGCGCAGGTCGGCGCGGCGGGCCTCCACCCGGGCCAGGCGGCGGCCCTCCAGCACCGGCTGAAGGCCGCGGCGGACGGTCTCGACCTCGGGAAGTTCGGGCATGGAACGTGGAGTGGCATGGCGTTGCGCGCGCGACAAGGCTAAGACGCCTGCATGACCGGACCCGCCGCCACCTTCGGATTCCGCGACGTCGATCCCGCCGAGAAACCGCGCCTGGTGCGCGGGGTCTTCGACCGCGTCGCCAGCCGCTACGACCTGATGAACGACCTGATGAGCGGGGGCGTACACCGGCTATGGAAGGACGCCGTCGCCGCCCGGCTCAATCCGCAGCCGGGCGAGACCATCATCGACTGCGCCGGCGGCACGGGCGACATGGCCCGGCGCTTCGCGAAGATGGCCCGGCGGGCCCAGGCGCGACGCGGCGGGCCGGACGCCTCGGTCATCGTGGTCGACTATAACGCCGAGATGATCGCCGCCGGCCGCGAGCGGGGCGGGGAGCCCGAGATCGTCTGGGCCGTGGGCGACGCCCAACGCCTGCCCCTGCCCGACGCCAGCGCCAACGCCTATGTGATCTCCTTCGGCATCCGCAACGTCACCGACATCGCCACCGCCCTGGCCGAGGCCAGGCGGGTGCTCAAACCCGGCGGGCGGTTCCTGTGCCTGGAGTTCTCGCAGCCGGCCACGCAGGCCCTGCGCCGCGCCTATGACGCCTATTCCTTCAAGGTGATCCCGCAGATCGGCCAGTGGGTGGCCAAGGACCGCGAGAGCTACCAGTACCTGGTGGAGAGCATCCGCAGGTTCCCCGACCAGAAGACCTTCGTCGGCCTGATCGAGAAGGCCGGGTTCAGCCGCGCCGGCTACACCAACTTCACCGGCGGGGTCGCCGCTCTCCACCACGGCTGGGCGATCTAGCCGGTGGGCGGGCTGGCGGCGTTCGGGCGGCTCACGGCCGCGGGCTGGATGCTGGCGCGCAACGACGCCCTGCTGCCGCGCGAACTGGACGGCCTCTATCCCCCCGCCGTGCGGACCCTGGGCACGGCGCTCCGGCTGCTGGCCGGTCGCCAGGCCCGCGAGGGGCGGGCTGGCGAGCGGCTGGCGCGCACGCTCGAGCACCTGGGGCCGGTGGCGATCAAGCTCGGCCAGCTGCTCTCCACCCGCGCCGACATCTTCGGGATCGAATTCGCCCAGGACCTGGCGCGGCTGAAGGATGCGCTCAAGCCCTTTCCGACGGAGGCCGCCCGCCGCGAGGTGGAGCTGACCCTTGGTCGGCCAGTGGCGAGCCTGTTCGCGAGCTTCGGTGAGCCGGTGGCGGCGGCGTCGTTGGCCCAGGCGCACGAGGCCTTCCTCCTCGACGGGCGGCGCGTGGCGGTGAAGGTCCTGCGCCCGGGCATCGGCCGGCGGGTGGCGCAGGACGCCGAGGTGCTGCGCCTGGCCGCCCGGCTGGTGGAGCGCTGGTCGGTTCCCGCGCGGCGCCTGGAGCCCAAGGCCCTGGCCGCCACGGTGGTCCGCGCCACCGAGCTGGAGCTGGACCTGCGGCTGGAGGCGGCCGGCGGCGACGAGCTGGCCCAGGTCATGGCCAAGGACGGCTATATGTCCGCGCCCAAGGTGATCTGGGAGGGGGTCGGCAAGCGGGTCCTGACCCAGGAATGGGCGCCGGGGACGCCGCTGTCCGACCCCGCCGCCCTGGAGCTGGAGGGCCTCGACCGTCCGGCCCTGGCCGACAAGCTGATCCGCGCCTTCCTGGCCCAGGCCCTGGACCACGGGGTGTTCCACGCCGACCTGCATGAGGGCAACCTGTTCGTCGCCGCGCCAGCTGAGCTGACGGCGGTGGACTTCGGGATCATCGGGCGCCTCGACGCCGCTGAGCGGCGCTACCTGGCCGAAATCCTCTGGGGCTTCCTGCAGCGCGACTACGACAAGGTCGCCCAGACCCATTTCGACGCTGGCTACGTGCCGCGCGGCCACTCGGTGGCGGCCTTCGCCCAGGCCCTGCGGGCGGTGGGCGAGCCGGTGTTCGGCCGCAATGTCAGCGATGTCTCCATGAGCCGGGTCCTGACCCAGCTCTTCGAGATCACCGCCCTCTTCGACATGCGCCTGCAGCCGCAACTGGTGCTGCTGCAGAAGACCATGATGACCGTTGAGGGCGTGGCCCGCCGCATCGATCCCAAGCACGACATCTGGTCCGCCGCCGATCCGGTGGTCCGCCGCTGGATGCTGCGTGAGCTGTCGCCCGCCGCCCGCGCGAAACGCTATGCCGAGGAGGCGCTCGGCGCCCTGCGCAACCTCGCGCGCATGATCGAGGCTCCACCCCAGGCCACGGCGGTGGCGGTCGTCGACGATCGCGGCGGCTCGCCGTTCCTCTGGTTCGCGGTGGGGGCCGCGGTCTCGGGCCTGGTGTTCCTGCTGGCCGCCTGGCTCCTCTAGCTCAGTCCTCGATCTTCATCCGCGCGAACCACTCCGCAGCCGTGAGCTGCTCCATGCTGTCCGGGCCAAAGAGGGTCATGGTGTTGTTGCGGAAGACGGTGGTCCTGCCGATGGTCGGCATGTTGGCGACCTCCACGCGGGAGCGCTCGCCGACCGTCAGATAGACCAAGTCGACCTGCCCGGTATTGACCAGGTGGTGGACCACGCCGTCGGTCGGGAAGCCCACGAAATCGCCAGGCCCGATATCCTGGGCGACGCCGTCCAGCACCACCTGGCCAGTTCCGGAGATCACCAGCACCAGCTCCTCCTCCATCGAGTGCGCGTGGGGGATGAAGCTTTCCTTGCCCGGCGGGATGCGGATGAGGTTGGCGCCCAGCCGGGTGAGGCCGCTCAGGTCGCCCAACCGGATCATGCTCATCTCCGAGGCTGGGTTGAACGGGTGGCGGCCGCGGAAGGCGCGGTTCCAGTCGAGGTCGGCCGATCGGATGAGGTGTTTGGTCATTGGGTGTCGCCGTCCTTGGGTTTGAACGCTTCGACTTCGTCGATCGTGAGATTGACCCGGTAGTCCATGTGCCTCCAACTCTTGTCGGGTTCCTGGTAGGAGGCTGCGATCGAGGGCGGCGTTGCCACCTAGGCTCAGGGGGCGTGGAGCTTGGCCGGCTTTCGACCTGGATCCAGAACTGGCGCCCCAAGCCCCTTAACGTCCGACGCATTCAAGGAAACCAGGGTAAGGCCATGAACGATGGCTGTCGCGACCAGCGCCTTGTCGGTGGGGTTGTCCTTGTTCGCCGCCAGCATCTCGCCCCAGCGCCGAGCTACGGGTTCGTCGATCGGAAGGATTCGATCTGAATAGGCTGAAAGGATCGCCTCCACGGATGTGGCGATAGCCTCCACGGCGGGTTTCTTGTCCGCGCAGGCCCGCGCCACGCCATAGGCAAGCTCGCGCGCGGTCAGTGCGCTTATCGCGAACTCGGAATCGTTTTGGCCATCGAGCCAAGCCAACGTGTTCGCGCTCGGCTTAGGTTTCGACCTTTGGCTTACGACGTTCGTGTCGAGGAGGTATCGAATCAACGGAGTTCGGCGAAATAGTCGTCGATCTCGCCGAGATCAGCTTCCCGCATTGCCTTCTTGGCCGTGATCCTTGGGTAAGGCCGACCCGGCTTGGGGTTGGCCTCCGCGTACGCCTTGGAGGCCAATAGCTGCCGATCATCCAGTGAGGGATAGTCGCCGAGAATCTCCTCCTCCGACATGGCGTCGAGGAGCGCTGCAATCCGATGCGCCTCGATGTCCGTGCCCCTGATCCGCCCAGTGGCGTCGATCATGGTTGTGAGGTCGTCGAGCTCCCTGACCTTCGCCTGAACGACCATCAGATGTCGGTGGAAGTCGTACTTGTGGTCCCCGAAGGCGACCTCTCGAACCCTCGAGCCGCGGACCACCACGGCGCCCAGGGCCTCGTAGAGCTCCGCTTGCGACTTCGCCGTATAGTCAGCTTTCAGTTCGTTGTAGGCATGGAGGAACACGAGATCAAAGAAGTGGAACTGCCGAATTCGGCGGCCACCGCGGTTCACCATCTTCGGCTTCACCGGCGCTCGCTCAACGACCTTTTTGAATGCGCGCAGGCGCTCACCCATCACGTATGCGGCCTGAGCGGTTGTGAACGTATCGGTCACGGGCGCCTCAATTCGACCCAAAGTTAGGGCCGAATTGCGCGCCGTTCAAGGTTATTGCGGCCCTATGGCGCAAACACATCCAAGCTGGCGTCCCCGTCGGTCTTGTTGGGTCGTCGATCAATAGGGGCTTTCAGCCTGCTCAGGCGCCAGTTGAAGGACCGCTCGGCCAACGTCGCCCAGTGTTGCTCCCAGGGAATGGCCCGAACCCCTCGGGGTCTCTGGTTGCTCAATGTCGGAGGGGATTGGGGTCCTGGGCCGCTAGCGTTGCGGCCAGACTAGGACTTGCGTCGCCGGCCCCACGGCGGGATCAACTGGATGCAGTTTCGGCGTGACGCGCGCCAGCAGGTCCTCATAGCCCCTGTCGCCTGGGCTGACGGTCAGGCGGCCGTGACCGATTGCGCCGCTCTTGCTGTGTGCGGTGAGGTCCAGCTGGATCGTGCCATCGGCTTGTATGACACCGTGCCCGATCGGTTGCCCGGACAGGTAAACCGGTGCGATGAACCGCGCGAACGCGTTGGATACCCGCGCCCAGCGGCTGGGGGCGAAGGGTTCAAACGCCCTCCAGTAGGCCGCAAGGTTCGGCCAGCGGCCGGCCTGGCTCTGATCAGCCCCGAACTGTTGCGCGGCGCTTTCGGCATAGCTCTCGCGTGGCCCCCATTCGTCGCCGCTGAAGTACGCGCTGCCAAGAAGGGGCTTGTCGGTTGTCCATGCGCGCCGGAATGCAGGGTCTCGGGACTTCAGGTCGCCTGAAGCATAGTCGTAGCCGTGGATCGCCTCGTGGACGGCGAGGCTGCGCGCGCCGTGGCCCTCGCCACAGATCGGGACCCGCCGTGGCCCGTCCTCAGGCCCGAGGGTGGCGATCACGACGGCGCGGCGGGCCGGGACGTAGGCGCCAGGGATCGTCGTCCAGCTTGCGCCTTCAGGCCACCCCTCGGGGACTTCCCCAGGGTCAGCCAGCTCCGGCGCGAAGTCTGTGACATTGCCGCGGCAGGCGACGACCTTGATCCGCCGGCGCGTGAATTCCAGGGCGATGGCGCCAGGCAGTCGCGAGAGTTCTGCCGCGACGGCGCCGACGTCGTCCTGGCGGCCCGTGCCGCCTGCCACGATATCAAACGGCATGGACCCTCCTAGGCTCGGTGGTGGTCATTGTCGGCGGTACACGCCTGTTCGCATTCCGCGTCAGCCAGGTCAGGGTGCCGGTCTTCGGCAAATGCCCCCCGATAGGGGACTGGCCCTTGCCGATCCTGGCCCCACCCATCAAGACCTCCAAGCTCCACGATGTCGATCCGCAGGCCCACGGGGCCCGTATCGTCGCGGGCCACCCGAAGATCCAGATCGATCAGCTTATGCCCTGGAATCATGGCCCAAGGTTTGGCACGCTGGCGCCATGACCCCTGCCGCCGAGCGCCTCCACGAGATCGCCACCCTGCGCATCGAGCTCCTGGACACCGACCCTGCGATCTGGCGCCAGGTCGAGGTCCCGACCTCGATCACCCTCAAGGTCCTGCACGACGTCGTCCAGGCCGCCATGGGCTGGTACGACCAGCACCTTTGGGAGCTGCGCCTCGGCAAGCAACGCTACGGCCAGCCGGTCCCCGGCGACACCTGGGGAGGCCCACCCACCCTGCTGCCCGACAAGGTCCGCCTGCGCGAGGTCCTGAAGCCCAGCAAGACCGTCCTCGACTACACCTACGACTTCGGCGACAGCTGGGAGCACCAGCTCACCTTCACTGACGTCCGCCCCGGCGACCCGGATGTCGACTATCCGCGCTACATCGCCGGTGAGCGCGCCGCCCCACCCGAGGACTGCGGCGGCATCCCCGGCTTCTACGATGTCGTCGACGCCCTGGCCGACCCCAAGCACCCCGAGCATGCCGAGACCGTCGAGTGGTTCGACGGCTACGATCCCAACGTCATCGACGAACTGGTCCTCAAGATCGCCCTCAGCCGCATCGCCCGCCGCCGCAACCCCGCCAAGGCGACGTTTGGACGGAAAGCCAAGTCCTGACCGCCCCTGGCGCTAGGTGTCGTTGCTACGAAGGTTGTTCACCCGGGGAGTGTCTTGAACGAAGCTGAGGTTGCGACACTCCACTTCCACCGGAGCTCCCCGGATGAACATCGACAGGAATGCTCGCCTGACGCCGTTGGGTCGAGAGGCGATGATCCGTCGGATCGAGGAAGACGGTTGGCCGGTGGCCAGGGCGGCTGAGGCGCCATCACGACCGCAGCTCGGCGCCGAGGCGATGTCCGGGCCGGACGCCAAGAAGCGCATGGTGTTCGAGGCGACGATCATCCTGCAGAAATAGGACACGCAGTTCGGAGGACCTCCTGGACCGCACCGACGCCGATCCGGAGTCAACCCTGGCGGGCTCAGGGATTGACCGCCGTGCTGCGCCTCGACCGTGGAGCTGGGCTCGCAGCGTCCTCCCGCAACCTCCGCAGCCCTGACCTTGCGCGGACCTGCGGCGCGATCAGGCGCGCCATTCATCTCCCGTCGCCATGCCCTTACCGTCTTGGATGTGCGTGGAAATGATGCATCTCATGATTGACGAACGCCGCGCTGAAGAACCATGGTTCGTCAATGACAGGCGGGAGGGCGGAGATGGTGCAGACCAGGGTTCGAGCCAAGCGTGGAGCCGCGGTGGCGCCGGCCGCCGCCTCCATGTCCGCGGGCAGCACGACGACATCGCCCGCTCGCGTGCTTGACGCTATGCCGGACACCCTCGACTTCCGGGACCGGATGTATATCCCAACCCTGGTGGAGGTGGCGCCAGCGTCTGATCTCGCCGCCTATCGCCGCCTGAACGTGCCGGTGCTTGACCAGGGGCGGGAGGGGGCCTGCACGGGCTTTGGCCTGGCCACCGTCGCCAACTACCTGCTCCGCGTCCGCCGCATTTTGCCGAGCGCCGACGAGGTCAGCGCGCGGATGCTCTATGTCATGGCCAAGCGCTATGACGAATGGCCTGGCGAGGCCTACGAGGGCTCCAGCGCCCGCGGCGCCATGAAGGCCTGGCATAAGCACGGCGCATGCGCCCGCGCCATATGGCGAGATGATCCTCCTTCGCTGGAGTTGGACCTTGAGCAGGCGGCTGACGCCCTGAAACGCCCGCTTGGGGCCTATTTCCGGGTGAATCACCGTGATCTGGTGGCCATGCACGCGGCCATCAGCGAGGTGGGCGTGCTCTACGCCACCTCCCGGGTGCACGAAGGCTGGATGGCGGTGCGTACAGGCGACACGGACGTGGCCTATTCGCCAGTGTCGGTGGGCGCACATGCCTTCGCCATCGTCGGCTATGACCAGAAGGGCTTCTGGATCCAGAACTCCTGGGGCGAAGCGTGGGGCGACCGCGGGCTCGTCCGCGTGGCCTACGACGACTGGTTGGAGAATAGCACGGATGTCTGGGTGGCCCGCCTCGGCGCAGCGGTTGAACTCCGGCGATCAGCCGTCGCCAACATGACGGCTTCGGCCCCCAGGGCCTATGAAACCTACGTTTACGCATCGCTACGGCCCCATGTCGTCATGGCCGAGAATGACGGTCGCCTGATGGAGAAGGGAGCCTACGGCCTCACTGCCAAGGGCCTTGAGTCCATCCTGCAGGACCAGCTTCCTCAGCGGCTCGCCGACTGGCGGAGAAAGCGCGTGCTGATTTATGCCCATGGCGGGCTCGTGCCGCAGGACTATGCGCTCCAATACGCCGCCAATCATCGGGAGGCCTGCTTGAACGCCGAAGTCTACCCGATCTCGGTCATCTGGCGCTCCGACGCTTGGTCGACCATCGGCAATATCCTGCAGGACGCCGTGGGCAAACGCCGCAGCGAGGGAATCCTCGATGCGGCGAAGGACTTCATGCTGGACCGACTCGACGATACGCTCGAGCCCTTGGCGCGTCTCCTTGGTGGGAAGGCGCTGTGGGACGAGATGAAGGAAAACGCTCGCCTCGCAGCGGTGAAGGCGCAGGGCGCCGCGCGCCAGGTGGCCGAGCACCTTGTGGCGCTCCACAAGGCCAAGACTATCGACGAGGTGCATCTGGCCGGCCATAGCGCCGGCGCGGTCCTGCTCGCGCCGCTGTCCAAATACCTCTCCGACCAGGGGGTGCCCGTCACGTCGGCGTCGCTCTGGGCGCCGGCCTGCACCCTGGACCTCTTCGACTCCGCCTACAGGCCCCTCATCGAGGCCGGCGGAATCCAGGCGTTCGATCTCTACACCCTCGACGACGCCACGGAGCGAGATGACGATTGCCGCCAAATCTACCACAAGTCCCTGCTCTACCTCGTGAGCGCGGCCTTGGAGGCGTCGCCGCGGATTCCCTTCACGCCGCACAAGGGCACCCCCTTGCTCGGACTGGCCCGCGACGTGGCCGACCATATCCCCAAGGCCTTCTGGGGACCTGACCGCCGCTGGATCGTGGCGCCGGTCGCCGCCGCATCCGACGCGCGCCACCATGGGGACTTCGACAACGACCAGGAGACCTTGCAGGCTACGCTACGCAGGATCACATCGAAATCCAATCCGGTCGGTCAGGCTTCGGACCCGCCGGCGGGAAAGGTGGCCCGGATACGGCGCGGGCTCGATCTGGCGCTAGTGCGCCCGGGCGCGTTCCTGGATCGATAGGCGGCGTGGGCGGATTCGAACGGCGCGATCGCTTACGGCTGCCCGCGCCGATCACATCGGCGTCTGGTTCCCGTGGCGCCCTAGGTCGAGAACGCCATCTTGGCGCCCTTGGGTCCGATGTTCTGCAGGTGGAGCCCTGAAGGCGCACCGTCCCGCCGCGTGCTTCAGATAGCCCCGACGTGGGCGGGGTCCTTCGGGTCGGCGGCGGCGCACATCAAGCAGTAGGCCCCCAAGCCATAGTCGTAGAGATCGGGGAAGTCGCAGATCATATGGCCGTTCTTATGTCAGAACGTGCTTCGGGGCGGGCACGCTCGACGTGCAGCGAAGGAGCTCCAACGCTTCGTTGCGCATGACTAGTACCAGTGCCGACGCGGCGCGCGAGAATGGCTCCAGAAATCGCCCTCAGTGATCCTTGAGGTCGTGCTTGCGGTTGTCAAACTCGGCGCCCAACGTCTTGGCGGACCGGACATTGTAGGCCATGTCCTTTCGCCCTTCCTTGACGGCTTGGCTGGGCGCAGCCTCGCGGGTGAACCTCAAGGTCGGCAGTAAGGCCCAGCTTCCGCTCGACTTAGCTTTCGGGGCTTGCGCGCTCATCAGCTTTCCCTTCAAAGGCGCCCAAATCTGTCAACCAGTCCAACCCTACCTCAATTTCCAGCACATCGGAACGGCGGACATAGAGCAGGGCAGGTCCGTTAGATGGGATCGGCTCCGTGGGATCCAACCCTTCGAACAACACCGCCAGCCCTAAGCGCCCTTCGGGCGCGGTGCGCGCCAGCGCTTCGGCACGGTCTTGATCAAGTGAGGGGTAGTCCGTGAGCCATGGCCTCGGAGCGCGCGCGATCGCGCCGAGGATTCCCCGATCAAACCGCAGCATGCGCAGGGCGCCGACCAAAGGCCAACGAGGCGCGTTCTCCCGGCGCAGCCCCCTCAATGCGTTGATGGCGAAACGGCTCCATTCACCGACCGTCAGCGCGTTGAGGTCGGGCCCGAGCGCGGCGCTCATGCCCACGCCCGTCGCCGCCGAAACAATGTCGGCAAAACCGAACTCATCGGCTTGAAGCGTGGCGCCGCCGAAGTGCCGTTCGAACCGCGAAAACCATAGGTCGTCCAACTGCGGGTGAGACTGCTCCAGGGTTCCATCGCTGGAGAGGACGAGATGCGCGATCTCGGTGGTGAAGCGCTCTATCGCTGGGCCTTCGCCTGCGATGAGCGCGTTGGCGCGGAGACCGGTGAAGAGTTCATGGCCTCCGGCCCAGCGCTCCACAGACCACTCGGGATCTGGCGCCGGAGGTCCGAGCACCGGATATCGGCCAAGGGCCTGCAGGGCCGACTTCATGGTGGCGTGGAACCCGCCGGATGCGACCACCTTGCGTGCGAGTGCGAGCCCGGCGCTCAGGCGCGGGCCAAACTCCGAGAGCACCGTCCTGAAGGTGCGCGCCAGGCGCCACGAGGGCCGGACCGTCTCCTGGCTGGCGACGCCCAGGGTGTAGTTGGTGAGGTCCAGTCGCGCCTTGACGAGGTCGCGGGTCTCGAGCCCTGTCGGGATGAGCTGCGCCAAGGCGAGGTCTTCGACGCTGATCACGAACTGCCGCAGCATCACGGCCAGCGCCTCCAGCATCTCGACCAGGCGCTTGGCGTCCTCCAGGTCGATGGCCTCCGACGCGCCCAGGCGGGAATACCCCTGGGGGTCAAAGGCGAAGTCGTAGCAGCCCGGGCTCTCGGCCTTCTCGATCAACAGGCCCGGCGCCTCGGCTCTCACGCTGATCAGGGCGGCGTGCTTCGCAATCTCCGGATCGGACGCGGCGATGTCCCGGGCCATCCCCGCGAAGTCCTTCAGGCGTTCCACCAGCGCGGCGTGCGCGTCGATGATGGCCTGGAAGTCGTCAGGCGACGGGTCGGCGCCGCCAGCGCCCGCCTGGCCCTCCCCGGCAGCCGCAGACTGGCGCTTCTTCAGATAGGCGGTCACGGCTTCGCGGGAGGCGTCATAGGTCAAGTCGCCCTTGGCCCAGCCCCGCGAGATCGCGTAGAGCCCGTCATAGGCGAGGTGGGCGAAGCC
The DNA here is from genome assembly GCF_030697925.1 of Phenylobacterium sp. Classification (GTDB taxonomy): domain Bacteria; phylum Pseudomonadota; class Alphaproteobacteria; order Caulobacterales; family Caulobacteraceae; genus Phenylobacterium. The sequence continues at coordinate 14,494 of NZ_JAUYOJ010000226.1, forward strand.
GTGGTCGCTCTGTATCCGATCCTGCAGCTCGGGTTTGCGCAGCACTTCGTCGATCGCCAGTTGGAGGATCGCCGAGAGCCTCAAGTCCTCACGGCGCAAGAGCTCCTCGGACGACAGGGCGAGCACGCCGATGTCGACTAGACGCGCGAGTTCGCGATTGAGGTCGACGAAGTTGAGGCGCGAGGCTTGGGTCACATGCAGCGCCAGGAGGGCGCGGGCCAGGTCATCGGCCGGCGTCTGCGGGCCCTCGAGGACGAGCACCTCGTTCAGGTGCGCCTTGAAGGCAGGCGGTCCATAGATCAGCAGCCGCCGCTCGCTGAAGAAGGTGTGCTCTGTCGGATAGGCGGTCTCCTGGATGCGGTGGTCGACATAGTCGTAATAGGCGCGGTCGGTGAGGAAGCAGAAGAAGCCGAAGTCGGCGATGATGTGCTTCAGGCGGGCGATGATCGCCGAGACGCTCTCTGCCGGCGCGGCCAGCTTGTCGAGTTCATCGATGACGAAGATCGGTGCGAGGCCCGCGTCCCGAACCCGCTGAATGACCACCGGGAGGTCGCGGTCCAGGGTCTCGACGTTCTTGTTCGGCAGGAACTTGTAGGTGTCGGTCTTGTCCCGCTTGCGGGTCTGGGTGAAGTCCCAGCCCAGGCTCGCCGTACCGAGCAGCCACACCAACGCGCCCGCGCCGACGCCGGCCAAGGGGCTGGTTGACCAAAGCGCAGCGCCCGTCAGCCCGCCGACGCCGAGGGCGCCAAGACGTCCAATCAGCTCCTTGAGATTGCTACTCGCCTTGGCCGTCGTGATCGCCTCGAGCTTGAGGCTCTTGATGTCGTCCAGGGTCTGGGTGATGCGGCCTGTGCAGATTCGAAAAGCTTGGCCGGCCGTGGCGAGCGCCAGCACCTCCTTGAGGCCTTGGTTGGTCACGCCGAGCTTGTCCAGGACAGTGTCCGAGCGCCCCGGCCAGAAGACGCCGTTCGCCAGGCGCCCGATGCGGTCCCAGTAGCTCCGCAGGGCGGCCGGATCGGCGCCCGCGTCGAGGTCCAGGATCAACTGGGCGGCGACCTCCTCGCCTGGAATGGCGCGCCCCCGACCAAATCGCCGCGCCTTGATCTGGTAGCCGCCCGCAGCTTCGGAGGCGAGCTGCCGGTAAAGGGCGATGGTGATCTGGACCAGGGCGGAGTGGGCGACCGCCTTGGACTTCTCCGCCTTGGTGGCGGGCGGCGGCTTCGCGCTTTCGGAGCCGGCGTCGCCGTCAAGCAAGTCCGTCTGCTCCTCCTCCCGCGTTTCGTCCTTCTCGACGATGGGTTCGAGCAGACTTGGTCCGTGGAGCTTGACGAGCATCGGGCGCTGCAGTCCCAGGCGGTGCGCTCCGGGCGCGAAGTCAGTCCGCAGCGCCGCCTGCAGGCTCTCGTAGCGCAGGTTTTCCACGGCCCGCAGGACCAGCGCGGTCTTCCCGGCGCCGCGGTGCCCCGAGATCAGATAGGAGCGACCGGCGATCTCGCCGTTCGTATAGCGGGCAAGGTCGCGCTGGAGCCGTGCAAGGCTGGGCGAAGCCATGAAGGGCGCGCGCGGCGGCAGCGGCCAGTCGTCGGCGATGTCCGGCTCCTGGGCGAGCGTCTCAAGGCGAAAACTCATTCGGCGGCCTGCGCACCATCGGCGTCATCCAGGCCTTCGGTCGCAGGGCTTCCGCTCGCGGCGTCACCGGCCGCTGTCTCGTCCGGTGATTTGGCGTGCGGGTCGTAGAGGCCCACAGCGACCGTCGCGCTGGCGAACACCAGAAGCAGGAAGACCAGAACGGCGGCCGGCGAGATCCGCCAGCCCCCAAGGCCGCCGCCCAGCCCGCCCCAGTGGCTTTCAAGGAAGAGGCCTTCGGCACGCCTCAGCGTCTCCAGGGTGAAGAACAGGATCAACAGGGTCGCGAGACCGCATACTCCGATCAAGGTCGCGCGGACGGGCGACAGCGCGTCACCGACGACGGCGGCCGCCAGCGACAGCACCAGGCCGGCGGTCGCCGCCACGAGGATGATCCGGCCGCTCGCCAAGTCCAAGGCCGGCGATTCCGGAGCATCGCCTTCGGAGCGGAGCACCACCAGGGCCAGCCCCACCAGAAGGCCGGGGATGGGGAGGGCCATCGCGTGCACGGTTTGGTCGGCGAGGAGGGAAGACGCCGGCGTGGCCGTCCATCCCATGGCCCCGACCAACAGCCAGCCTAGGAAACCCGCAAAGAGGAGGGCCCAACCAACCAGCGCTTCCCGGATCATTTCCACTGCTCCCCAAGACAGCCACTCCCATCCGCAGCGCGTGTGCGATGACGGGTTGCGTCTCGGCTTGACACCCCAATAGGGCGATTACAAGCACAACCTTGTTCGGCCTAGATGAGGGATCGATGTCCCGCGAGCCTGTGGCTGGAAGCTGTTCTCGCAACCATGGCCGGGGATGGCGGGGCTTGGGCTTGGCCCCTTGAAGCCGGCACGAACATCTTCGGGCTCCGACCCGAAAGGGTCGATCCTCCCCATATGCCGCTCGCTTGGCCGGCGCCGGGCCGCGGAGCTATCCGTCCGCTTGTCTTGCATTGAATGCAATTCACCCCCAGATTAGGGATGAATTAGGACGCCGCCATGACACAGTCATCCTTGAAGCTCACCACCAGCGAGGCTGGCTTTGTGCTCAACAAGTCCGCCACCAGCGTCAACAGGGCCATCGATCGCGGCGAAATCCAAGGCAGGCTGGCTGAGGTCGCCCAGGTCAAAGTCGCCCTTACAGGCGAGAAGAAGGTCCTCGCGAAGGTGGGGCGGAAGCTGAGGGCGAAAGGCCGGCCGACAGCAAGGCTGGCCCGTGTCGTCGGCGCGGCCGAGATGCGATATCTCATGTTGCTGGGCCTTGGCCACGCGGAGGACCTCACCCCTGGCGGTCGCAGGACCATCTATCGGGCGATCAAAGGCGCCGGCGCAGAACGCACGGTTCGATGGAAAGCCACCTATCTCCAACTTGACCCCATCGATGAGGCGCTGCAGGCGCGGCTCAAACGACTTGAAGAGCTCAAGGCGGCGGTGGACATCTCGTCCAACGGCGACCCCGTTCTTCGAGGGCCGAATATTTCGGTCTACCGCGTCGCCGCGCTCTCGAAGGGCGAGTCCATCGAAGAGGTCCTTCTGGACTATCCCGGAGTCACCCGCCACCAGGTGGCCATCGCGATCGACTACGCCACGGCCTATCCAAAGCCCGGGCGGCCCTATCCGACCCGCAGCCTGAAACGGATGGCGGGTGATCTCGCCGATGCAGGAGTGTTCGACGTCGAGCCTGAGGAACCGGTCACGCCTGACGACTTCAGATGACCCTCTATCTGGTCGAGGAGAACGTCCTCAAGGAATTCGGGGCCAAGGGCCACGTGAAGGTGAAGGCCTGGCTCGCCACGGTGGACGACCATGACCTGCGCTTGAGCGCCATGACCCTGTTTGAGAAGCGCCGCGGTTGGGCCCGCAAGCTCAAACCCACGAGACGGCCGAGCACGCTCAACAGCAACTCGCCAAACTCGACGCCTTCGAGAAGAGTTATGATGGCCGGATCATCCCTATCGATGGACCAGTGGCGGCGGAATGGGCGCGCCTTCTCGGCGCCAAGGACAAGAACCAGCGCGACATGGCCATCGCGGCGACAGCGCGGGTACATGGTCTGGTGATCGTCACGCGGAACGTGAAGGACTTCGAAGGCCGCGGCGTTCGCGTGCTCGACCCGTTTAAGTCCCCCCCAGAGATCCGAACGGTCTAGGGCCACGCGCGGAGTGCTTCTGCCGTAGGCGCGCGCGAGGAAGAGGCGCCTCTCAGAAGGACAGGTAGTTCGCGCGGGACCCGGGCCAGCTGTCGGCCTCCAGGCGCCCCGCCATGTCCCGCGACGAAAGCCGGCGATTGGCGACCTGCCGTCCTCCCACCTCATCCACTCCTCCCGGACGGTGTGAGTGTGGCGATCAGTCTGGCTAAGCGCATCGCGGTGATCTTCGCCACTCCGCGGCCTATGGAAATCTCTTGCAGGACCATCGAGCAGATGCAGCTGGTCAACACGCTGTGCTGGGCACGAGACTACGCTCAAGGCAACTAGCGCCCAGCGCAGATGCCCTGAGCGCGGCGACCTGCAATCCTTCGGGGAGTTGGCGTGCCGCCCGCAATATCGGTGGGACTCCGGCTGGGATGGATGCGGAAGTTGCGCTCGAGGACGTTCACGCCGACGCGGGGGAGGGCGAGTTGGGGGAATTCTCACCGCTGGAGGTGGTGCGAGCCGGCGCTTGGAGCCGCACGGTCTTCACGACCTATGCGCTAAGCCTGGGTTTCTTCGAGGCGGTGGTCCTCGAGGCGCTTACACGTCAAAAGTCGACCTCGCCGCTGATCCTGGCCGATTTGGACGGTGTGCGGTCCACCCTGGCGGAACATGGGGCCCGTCGGGTTGGTCGGGACTACGACCTCGAACCGGTCCAGGTCGCGGGCGGCGTCTTCCACCCGAAGGTCTGCGCCCTGGAGGCCCTGGATGACGCCCATCTCATCGTGGGTTCCGGGAACCTCACCTTCGGCGGCTGGGGAGCAAACCTGGAGTGCATGGATCACCTGCATCCCAGCTTCGCCGGCGACGCCTTTGTGGACGCCGCCGACTTCTTCCGCGCCATCGCAACAGACCCTCGACTGACCCACGAGGCGGCCGGCCGCCTGGACGCCAGCGCGAGCGGCCTTGAAAGGGCCGGCGCGGCGGGCCGGCGCGACGGGAAAATTCGGCTGGTCAACAGCTTGGCGGGTGGAGTGGCCAACCAGATCGCCGCCCTGGCGCGGGAACTCGGCGGCGCCCAACGCATCACTGCTGCGTCGCCGTTTTGGGACGGCGGCGCGGGGCTGGCGGGCCTGTGCGAGGAGGTGGGCCTCGATCACGCCTATGTCCACGCTCATCCCGACGGCGTGGTTGAGGGCCGCTTCGGGGCGAACTGGCCGCGCAATCCATCGATCGGAGTTCGGCCCGTGACAATCGTCTGGTTGTGCGAAGCGGCCAGCAAGCGACGGTTACATGCGAAGCTCTTTGAGATCATCTGCGCGCGCGGGCGCGTGCTGGTCTCCGGTAGCGCAAACGCCACGACAGCTGGTCTCGGCTCTGGACGGAATGTCGAGGCCTGCGTTGTCCGGGTGTCGCGCGAACCCCACATCGGATGGGCTCTCCAGCCGTCTGCCCCGCTTCCCCCTGCTATCGCCATGCCGTTGGACGTCGAGGAATCGGAGTCGATCCAAGGGGTGCTGCGCGCCGAACTGGCCGGCGACCAGGTGGCCGGACGCGTGCTCACGGATTTTCCCGTCGGCGGGGCGACCGCTTGGCTGGTCGGCGGAGAAGGACGCCGTGAACTCGCCGAGACCGTCGTGGCGCCTGATGGCCGGTTCGCCTTCGGTAGTGAGACGCTGGAGATGGAGGCTTGGACCGCGGGACGGCTGATCTTGCGCCTGGAATGCGGCGACTGCTCAGCCGAGGGCTTCATCGCGTTCTCGGACCTCCAGGAGGTTCGACGCCGCGCTGGCCCCTTGGCCGCCAAGCTCCTGGCCGTGCTTGGGCGCACCGATACCCCTGCAGACGCCGCCGCGATGATGGCGTGGTTCCACGAGCATCCCGAGCACCTGACCCAGTCTGGCCGGGCCGGAGGCGGTTGGGGCGGCGAAGGCCGGACTGATGGCGTCACCAATGTGGTGGCCCTCCTGGCGCCGGCGCGGAACGCCTCGACATATGCGCCTGGCCCCTCCGTCCCAGTGGGCGCGGGTTGGAAGCGGTTCATGGACGCGATCTTCGCGGCTCTGTCTACGCCCCGGGCGCCGTTCGAACCGCGTGACGGGTCGGACTTCGACGACGACATGGGCGACGAGGGGATAGCGCGGCTCGACGCCAGGGCTCGCGCCGAGGCGGCGCGCAGGTCCGCAGCCATCGCCCGGACGCTTTCGCTCTTCGACGCGGTCTTCAACAAGATGATGGCGCGACCGGGCCCAGACCTGCATGTCGCCGGCGTGTTCGCGTTGACGCAGTACGTCTGCGATCGGGTGGGCTTGGACGAGGGGCGGACACGCGCCTGCCTCGAAGCACTGGTGGAGGCGTTCGTCCAAGATCCAGATCCAAGTGACCTCCAAGTCGCCTCCGCCGCCGTGATGTTGGCCGCCCTGGTCGAGCCAGCGGAGGTCCCAGCGGCGCGCCGGGCCCGTCGAAGGCTCCTCGCTCTGGGCTGGCCTATGTCTGGGCTGGCCCCGGACATTGATCTGGCGGCTGGCTTCCGGCGTCGGCTCCGGTCCCCGCCGGACGCCATCGGCCTGTGGCGGAAAGTCACCTCCGTGACGACTCCTCAGGAAGAGGTGAAGGCCTATCGCACAGCTCTCGAAGCGGGCAGGCTTCCTGCGAACGTGCCGCTCCTTGAAGCCTCCGAGGTTTGGGACGATCTGGTGGGGGCGATCGGAACCGACCCCGCGCGTCGGAAGATACGATTCCTACCCAGGAACGGGCGAACCTGCCCGTGTCAGTCCAACCTCCTGCCATCCAGCGTCCTCTACGAACTGAAGCACTCCTGGGTGGCCAAGGCCCCTTGCGGCCACGTGCTGCTTTGTGAGGAGGCCTGACATGGCTGCGCCCGGCCTTGATGTCCTAATCGGGCAGGCCGCAATGCGGGCGGAGCCCGCCGTGACCAGCGCGTCCCTGCCAAGGCCTGGTGGGGTCGATCCCCTGGGCCTTCGACAGATCAACTTCGACCTGATGGACCAGGTGTTCCCCGGAGTGAACAATATCGCCCGCCATATCCGGCCTTTCGTGGTCGTGGCCTGGGCGTGGCGTCGCGCCGCCCAGATCGCAGCGCGGGGCGGCGTGGTGGAAATCCGTGTCGAAGAGCTACGGGACTTCGTGGACCGGATCGAAGTCCTTTTCGTGTGGTCCCAGTTCCTAGTCGACCGGACCGTGGCCCTGCCCGGTAGCGACGTGTTGGCTCCCTACCTGACCTCACAGCTGTTTCCGTTCAGCGGACCTGTGTGGGCGCGGCAAAAGGAGACGCGAAGGCTTTCGACCGGGCTGAGCGCCCCTATCAATTATGGGCCGGCGCTCCGTTCCCTGGGCTGGTTGGAGGAAGTCCCAGACGCCAGCGGTGCGATGCGGGTGACCCAAGCGTCGACGGCGGCTATCGACGCCTTGGAGGCGCGACTGGCTCCATTCCTCGACCACCCCGCCTTCTCCATCCTGGGCGAGATGGAGGTGCGACGGGAGGACGCCCTGGCGTGGGCCGACGCTTGGGGGTTGACCACGCTCACGGCTGTTGAGCGCCAGACGATGGCCACCTTGCTGGCGGGATCGGTCGCCGATCCCAAGCGCGCTGCAGGGGTCTCCCTCGCGCTCGCGGCCATGTCGGAGGGCGCCGGGGACGATGTGACGTTGGTGCGGCGATCAATGTGCGGGCCACCGTCGGATTTCCAGCCCCCGGAGGCGCTGGAAGGGGTCTCAGCAGCTTGGCGCCGCACTCAGGTGCGGCAGCTGTTCCGGCTGGCGCTGGAAGTGCTCTTCGCTTGGGCCTTGAGGCGCCTCGAAGACCGTCCGTTGCCGACAGGACGCCTGGTGGCGCGAATGCTGGATACTTCGGGTGGGGAAGACGCCGAGACCACCACGACCTGGCTCGCCGGAGCCGCGGGCGCCGGGCAGGCTGCCACCGACCTGATCGCGGAGATCGAAACGGCTCTCACTAGCAGTGACTGGTCTGATGTTCCCAGCGCCGTCCGCCGCGCCCTGGCGCTATGCTTGTCGGAAGCGCCTCAGGCGCCAGAAGGCTTTGAGCGGTTGGAGCGGCTCCCGTTGGCCGTGGCGGCGCGGCAGGCGGAAGGACTACGCAGTCGCCCGCCGTCGGAGTTCCTGCGCCACGTCTTTGAGGTCTGGTTGTTCGGACAACATACGTTCTGGTCGGTTGGTCGGGGATTGTCCGACGCCCGCGCCGCTGGGCGCACGCTCCTGCGCCTTCGGGTGGTCCTGGAGGAGGGGGGATGGGCCTTGGCCCCGAATGCGCGCGCCAGCCGTCCCAATCCAACGCCAGACCGCCTAGCGACCATCCTGAGTCTGGCTCGCGAGGCTGGTCTCATCACCCATCGAGTACCAGGCCAACTCGGGTAGGGCGCCAGTTGCACGCTTTGAGATCAGCCGGGGCCCGGCTTCGACAACCGCCACCTCCGAGACCATCCGCGCGGTGGGGATGGTTCGGGCGTCCCCATCCCCGGCGCCTCGACCGTGGGAGTGGCGCGTTGGTGTCGGTCATGAAGCATGGTGAGCGCCGAGTCCGGAGCCTCCCGGCCATAGCCGCGGGGTTCGAGTGGCGATCGCACGCTTGTGGCGAGCCCGCACATTGCGGCCAAGGATCGGCATGCGGACGATCTAGCCCCTTTGCGGCTCCATCACCGGTCGTAGTCCATCTCCTGCTCACGCTCGCGCTGCTGACGCTCGCTGCGCATCTTGTCGAGCATCTGTTCGGCGAGGAGCTTGCGTCGTGAATGCGCCGCCGGCATCGCCTTCACGAAGGCCACGACCTTCCTGGCGAGCTCCCGGTCCTCCGGGTGGCCCGACGCCGCCAGTTCGTTGACGATCTGCACATAGGCCGCCTTGACGGTCGTGCTTTGCTTGGCCAGCTTTTCCTCCAGGGACCCGGGGGCTTGACGAATCCCCATGATCTCCCACGCCTCGCGTTCGAGGCCCTCCTCAACCCGGGACCTGGGCCCTTCGCCTCGCTCGTGCCGTTGCTTGATACGGAAGACCTCGGCGCGATCGGCCGACACCACGACGCCGCGGGCCTTGCGTCTCGTGGCCGAGGCCTCGATCCCCTCCTCGCGCAGCGCCGCGGCGAACCCATCGCGCCAACGGCCCAGCTCCCGACGGCGTGGCGTGAGACGCTCGTCCTTCCAGCCCAAGGTGCGGACCGTCATGTGGATGTGAGGGTGGGCGCCGTCGTCGTGGCGGACGAAAAAGTAATCGAAGCGATCGTTGAAGGTGGTCTGGGCGAACGCCCGGGCCGCGTCCTCCACCCGTTCGGGGTCGGGGCCCGAGGGGATCGATAAGACAATGCCCCTGGCGATAGGGGCCAAGGGTGGCGCGCGACTATCGACCTTGGCCTGCCAGGCCCAGTCATCGGCGAGCTCGCGGATCTCCTCGCGGCCCTTCACCTTCTCTCCGCCTGGGCCCTCAAGAGCCAGCTCACCGCCCCGGCTGATATAGTCGAGATTGCGAACCAGGGCGGTGCGGCCCTTGAAGCCCGCCGTCACACGGACGACCACCTCGGGCGCATGCTCGACGATCCTGGCCAGCCATTCGCGCGTGACCGCGCCGCCCATCAACGGCGGGTCGGTCCGCCAGCGGGTGCGTGCGCTCCGCCACTGGTCCTCGAAGCCCTTGGCCTGCCGAAAGTCGTTCATGGTTCACCGCGCCAGTAGTTGAGATTGCCTTCGAGACCCGCGCGGATCGCGGCCCTGTGGCGCCCGAGCGCGGCATGGAGTTCCTCGATGCGCGCGATGAGCTTGCCGTCGCCGGGCGTCGCTGCGGCCGTCAGGTCGCGGCGCAGAGCGGCGAGCTCGGTTCGCATGGCCCGGGCCTCGGCATGGAGGCCAAGCAGGGAGAGCTCGTCCGCGCGCGTGAACAATAGATCGCCACGCAATCGATTGGCGATCAGCCCACGAATCCAGCGGACCCTCGGAATGCCGAGCTTGGCGGCCTCCCGGTCGATCATGTCGACCTGCCACTCCGGCAGGTCGATGTGCAGGAGCCGGTGGCCCGCCTCGACCCGGTGGTCGTAGCGGCTCTTGCCGCCCGTCTTGGAGCTGTCGCGCTTCGGCGGTGGCGGTGGCGGTGGCGGTGGCGGTGGCGGTGGCTCGGCCGCGGTTGGGACAGCACCGGGAACGGGGGCCGGTGCGCTGACGCCACGCGAGACGTCGCGACGGGGGACGAGGGCGCTGAAGGTCCTGCCTAGTAGCTTCACGGGCACCTCCCGAGGGGCGAGACCTTGGTGATCTTCGGACGTCGCGCGCTGGGTAGCGTCGCGGCCGAGTGGGCGCTACGCGAGGGCGCGGGCGGCGGTCGATTCATGCCAAGGTTGCATCGAGATTCGCACCGCTGCGGGGGTCTGGCAATATCGTAGAATTACTGCAGTAATTTCGGCCAAGCTGCGCCGACTAGCGCCAGGTTGGGAGGGCGACGACCTTGGCGGTGTTGTCCAGGGGTTCGCGATCCGTGACGCCACGGGTGAGTTCGATCAGCGGGCGACGAAGGCGGCGGGGCAAAGCAAGGAAGGCCTCGAGCATCTCCGGACCGCCAGGCGTCGCCATCAGGGTCTCGAACCGCACCCGGTCGGTGCTGCGTGGGCAGCAGGCGGAGGCTCCCGGGAGGTCTTCGTAGAAATCGGAGATCGGGACCCGCAGGGCCGCGGCGATCTCGTAGAGGGTCGAGGCGCTGATGCGGTTGGCGCCGGTCTCGTACTTCTGGACCTGCTGGTAGCTGACGCCGAGAGCCGCAGCGAGCGCCTCCATGCTCAATCGGGCTTCACGGCGTTTGGCGCGCAGGCGCCTTGCAAGGTCTGCGTCGATGGCGCGACCGCCTCGACGCCTCGATCGCTCTGACACCACGTCTAACCTCCAACTTCGGAACCGCCGGCAGCAGCAGCTCCGCTTGATTTGAGAGTGCCGCCGGCAGTGGCGTCGGCATGAGTTGCGTACGAATCCCGAATATCGGGACATGGCTCCTGCAATCAATATGGAAAAACTGCCTATGGCAAAATTCCATATAAGGCAAGGGCTCGCGTCACCTGGCGGGCCAAAAATGCCGAAGTCGGTCTTCACCGGCGCCCATGGACTTCTAGTGGAGGTGCTTGTCGCCGCCCGTAAGGAGTCTGGTCTGACGCAGGCTGAGCTAGCCGCGAAAGTCCGGAAGGATCAGACGTACATTTCGATCATTGAGCGCTCTCAACGCCGGGTCGACGTCTTGGAGTTTTGCGCTCTGGCGCGGGCAATGGCGCGTGATCCGAAAGAACTCTTCGCCCTGGTGGTCGACCGCCTGCCGGACGAGCTTGAGGTTTAACCGGCGACATTCGTGTCGTTCCGGGTGTGCTTGTTATCCGATGCAGGGCAATTCGCCCGCGGCACTGGCCGATTTGGTCCGGTGGTTCCAGCTCAGGTAGCGGAAAACAGGGGTGTCTCGAGCGGCATGCTGAGGGGCGGAATCGCAGACAAGTGGGGCAACGGCTATGAGGCGCGCTGGACGCTGCTCGAGGCGTTGCGCGTGCTCCAGGGCCTCTCTGACGAAATCCGGATCGAACCGTTCAACGAGGACGCCGGGGGTTTGGAGTTCCGAGCCAATTCGCGCGGTCGCCAAGCCTGGCACCAATGCAAACGACGCCGGGCGCTGGGGTCTTGGTCGATCCGGGCGCTCGCGACGGAGGGCGTCCTAGAGTCCTTCGCCCGCAAGCTTGCCGATCCTCTGGTCGACTGCGTCTTCGTCTCCGGCGATCCTGCACCCGATCTCAAGGCTCTCGGGGACAAGGCGCGTCTGGTGGGTTCCGCCGCGGACTTCCTCGATGCGGTCAAGCTCAACCAACAAGAGACAGCCGCGCTAGACGCCTTGTGCGTCGCCTGGGCGGTGAAGCCGCAGGTCGCCTACGACGGGGTCCGTCGGGTGCGGATCGAGACGGTCTCGGACCGGCAGCTCGACGATCACATCGAGCAGTTCTGCAACCTCTTCTTCACGGCCGCTCCCGAGGCGGCGGCCTCCCGTTTGCTCGGCTATCTGGATACGCAGCTCACCCGCACGGTCACCACTGAGGGTCTCAGAGCTGCCGTGGACAGCTTGGGGCTTGGCTGGCGCGCGCGCTTCGACCCCACTGCCGCCGAGCGCCTACGTGCCGCTACGGACGACTACCTTGAGTCCCTGTCTCCGCCGGTTGCCGTCGCCGAGGAAGCGACGCCTGAGCTCGCGGCCGTGCGGAAGGCGGCCCTCGACGGTCCCTCGCGGTTTGTGCTGGTCAGCGGAGGAGCGGGCGGTGGCAAGAGCCTGGCGCTCGCCGGCGCCGTGCGCGAGGCGCGAGCGCGGTCCTGGCCGGTGCTCGCCTTGCGCATCGACCGGCACCTCGACGCTCGTTCGCTCGAGGATCTTGGCGAGGACCTCTTGGGACGACGGGAAAACCCGGTTGGTGTGCTCGGCAATCGCTTCGGCGCCGAACCCTGCCTCCTAGTACTGGACCAGGTCGATGCGGTCAGCGAGGCGTCGGGCCGCTCGGGCCGGATCCGCGACCTTGTGTTCAGGATGCTGCGGGATACCGCCATCTATCCCGAGCTGCGCGTGATCGTGGCCTGTCGTGTCTACGACCTCGACAACGATACGCGCCTGAAACAGTTGGGTCTTCAAGACGGCGTAGCGACCATCCGACTAGGGCCCTTGGACTGGGAGCGCGCGGTTCAACCCGTGCTCGAGGGGTTGGGGCTCGATCCGGCTGCCTTCTCCGAGCGCCGCCGGCGTATCCTGTCGTCGCCCATCAACCTGAAGCTCTTCGTGACGCTGGCCGAGGCGGGGGCGACGCCCCAAGGCGACCTGTCGGGTGCGGAGTTGTTCGACGCTCTCCTGGACCTTCGGTGCCGGCAGTTGCGCGAGGCGGGTGTGACCTGGGACCCGCACGCCGCGCTGGCGGCCATGGCCAGTTGGATGAGTGACCGACAAGCGCTTGCAGCGCCCAAGTCCGTACTGTCCGGCTTCCCAAACGCCGCTGGCGCTCTGAGCTCCGCCGGCCTGGTGACTGCCGTGGGCCGACAGGTCCAGTTCGCGCACGAGTCCTTCTTCGACCACGTCTTCTCCGCAGGCTTCGTGGCCCGGCCAGAGCGGCTCCTCGATCTCTTGCGCAGCGACCAGCAACGGCTGTTTCGCCGCACCCAAGTCCGCCAGATTTTGGCGCGGCTGCGGGCCACGACACCCTCCCGCATCTATCTCGGGGAGCTGCGCACGGTGCTGGAGGCGGACGATGTGCGCTACCTCGTCAAGGACGCGGTGGCGGCGTGGCTGGCGAACCTGGAAGACCCTACCTTGGCCGAGCTCGCCTTGCTGGAACCCTGGCTGCTCGGCGACGGGCCGCTTCATCGTTTCGCCCACATCGTTCTGGTGGGCCGGGGGTGGGGGCACCTACTTCTGGAGTGTGGCGCGCTGAGCCGCTGGATCGCCGTCAACGGACGCCCGAAGGAGACTGCCCTATGGATCCTCCAACGGAACGCCGTGGGGCACCCCCAGGCGGTAAACAACATCCTGCGTGCTTGGTGGGGCGGCAAATCCGACCGCCTGAGCGACGTATTGGGTTGGTTCAACACCCTCTATCCTGATGGCGAGATCGGTGTGCTGGAGGGATTCTACGCCGAAGTCGTCGCTGCGGTTCCGAACGCCGAGGTCAAGCACCGCTTCCGTGATAATCTCGACCTCGACACTTGGGCTCACAAAGGACGCGAACGCGCGAGCCGGGCGCTCGGCGTCTGGCTTGCCCGCTGGCTTGCAGCCTACCCGGCTGAACAGCCCTTCGGGGGGTTCGACAGCTTTGACGAGCACGGCGTCAACGAGCTAGCGCAACATGCGCCGGTCGCCTTTCTCAACGCCGTTCTGCCAGCGCTCGCGGAATCGGTCCGGCGCGAGACGCGAGGAATGGCCGATGGCTCAGTGAGCTATCCGACGCTGCGTGTGCCGCTGAGCGATGACCATCATGTCCTCGGTTCCCTCGCCATAGCGATCGAGCGTGTGGCCCGTGAGAGCGGCCGCCGCGCGGCAGGTTTACTCGGCCGGTTGCCGACGCGCGGCGAGCTGGCGCTTTGGCTGCGCCTAAGGGCCATCGCCGCTAACGGCCGCGTCCTAGGACGCGGGCTGCCGAAGCTGCTCGGGCGGCCCCGTGTGTTCGAGCTCGGCTACGACGCCGGGTGGGCTCCATTCGCCGACGCGGCCCGCAGTGCCTTACCCCATCTCGACGCGCCCGGCCGCGCCGCCGTCGAGGGGGCGATCATGTCCCACCGTCCCGAAACTGACTGGGCCTCGCGCTGCGCCCGCGACCGCGGCAACCCCATTCCGCCACGCGACGACATGGAGGCGCACGTCAGGTCGGACCCCTATATCGTCGGGCAGCTCCGGCGGAGCGGAGAGGCGGAGCGCGCAATCCTGGCCCGGATCGGCACCGAGAACCTGAGCCCGTCCGCGCGGCGACGTCTGGCCGAGCTCGACCGGAAATTCGTCGGGAGGCCCGCGCGCGAGACGTCGAGCGGCGGTGGATGGGTGCGTTCGCCGATCGGGCCCGAGCAGGCCGCGCGAATGTCGGACGCCCAGTGGCTCAAGGCGATGGCGAAGCATGCCGACTCCTCGACCCGGCAGTTCCTGGTTGACGAGGTGATCGGCGGCGCCGAACAACTGGCGCACTTGCTGCGCGAGCAGGTGAAGACTGAGCCCGCCCGTTTCGTGCATCTCATGGCACTCATGCCGGCAAGCGCCAATCCGGCCTATCCGCTGGCGGTGCTGGACGGAGTGCGCGAGGCGGAGGCGTCGCCCGCCCTGGCGCTGAAGGCGCTGTGCGAAATCGGGCGATGGCCGCAGGCCGACTGCGACCGAAGCGCGTCCTGGCTTGTGCAGAGGATTCCCGGGGCGGCGCGCGACGCTAAAGTCCTCGCGGGTCTGGTGAACGTCGCCGAGCGCGGCGCTGCATCGGACACCCACGTCCAGACGACGAATCCGACCGTCCCAACGGACTTGGAGAAGCTGATCAAGGGCGGTGATCTGGAGTCGAGCGGGATCAATGCAGAGCGCGGATCGGCCTGGGAGGCCCTTGCCGCGGCCCTGTGGGATGATGCCGGGGCTCTGGAGCCCGTCTGTGCACTGCTGGAACGTCGGATCGAGGCCGAACCTCTGGCCTCGGTGCGTATGTGCATGATGGCGGCCATCTACGCTGTGATGGGCCGTGACGAGGCGCGGGGCCTGGACTTGTTTCGCCGCGCTGCGCTGAAGGACCTGCGCAGTCTGCTGGGCCGGCATGGCCGAATGGCCCTGAACTGGTCGGTCGTCAATCGCTCGCAGGAGATCGAGGGCGTTGTGAGCGCCCTCCAGGCGACCGACGACGACGCCCTGCGCGCTCTAGGATTCCTCCAGCTCGCTGTCCTGGCGCTGCTGGATCCGGACCGTGAGCCGAACCTCAGGGCGGTGTGGCGATCTAACGAACTCGCCCGCCGGGCAGCGGCCCTCGTCGCGGCGCGGAACGTCGAAGCCAGTCGCGTGGCGGACCGCGCGGTGAGCTGGCTGCCGGAGTTTTTTGCAGACAGATCGCCTCGTGTGCGGGAGGAGGCGGGCAAGATCCGATGGGAGAGCCTGTTCGACTCCAGCGCTTGGCCGGAGCTCCTCGTCGCCTATCCCAGCACCCCCTCCTTTGACGATGGGGCGGGCATGTTCCTGCATGCGCTCGCCAAGCGCGTCGACGACTACCCTGACATTGCGCGCGTCGCCCTGAAGCGCCTTCTCGCGCGCTCGGACGCAGAGCCCCCGGTGCGCCAGCGCCGTAGCGGACTACTTGAGATCGGACCGATACTGATGGCCCTCTACCGAGCCGCGGAGGACGACCCGGCGCTAGAAGCTGAACTCCTCGATCTTTTCGATCTCTATCTCGCTGGCGAGCACTACGGAATTCGCGAGGCCCTGGGGAGCTACGAGCGCGACTGAGCCTGTGATGAAGCGCGCCTGCGGCGGGCGGCGGGCGGTGCGCCCGGCGCGCCGGCTAGCGCCAGGTGGGGAGGGCGACCACCTTGGCGGTGTTGTCCAGGGGTTCGCGATCCGTGACGCCGCGGGTGAGTTCGATTAGCGGGCGACGAAGGCGGCGGGGCAGGGCGAGGAAGGCTTCGAGCATCTCCGGACCGCCAGGCGTCGCCATCAGGGTTTCGAAGCGCACACGGTCGGTGCTGCGCGCGCCGGAACAGGCCGGGGCTCCCGGGAGGTCGTCATAGAAATCGGAGATCGGGACCCGCAGGGTCGCTGCGATCTCGTAGAGGGTCGAGGCGCTGATGCGGTTCGCCCCGGTCTCGTACTTCTGGACCTGCTGGTAGCTGACACCTAGGGCCGCGGCGAGCGCCTCCATGCTCAATCGCGCTTCGCGGCGTTTGGCGCGCAGGCGCCTTGCAAGGTCTGCGTCGATGGCGCGACCGCCCCGACGCCTCGATCGTCCGGACGCCATGTCCAACCTCCAACTTCGGAACCACCCGCAGTCAACCTGTGATCATCGATTGTAGAGAATACTCCGTAGTTAAATACTCGACAAGCGCTTGTGCTCTCGGTCATGGAGATACGAGAGATTCTCGCGTTGAACCTCCGCACCCTGCGACAGGCAAAAGGCCTCTCTCAGGAGGAGTTGGCTCACTTGGCGGGCCTTGACCGCACGTACATCAGCTCCCTGGAGCGGAGCGTCTATGGTGCGAGCGTTGATGTCATCGCCAAGCTTGCGGTGGTGTTGGACGTGGAGGCCGCGGACCTCCTTCGGAAGCCCGACCGGACGGGCTGAGGATCGCGGGAGCCGCGACCGCGCAATCCGCAGCGGCAGGAAGTCTGAGTTGGGCTCCTAGCCGTCATTCCCAACGTCTGCTTGCGGGCATAAAGCCTGCGGCCGGCGGCGATGACCGGGTTGGGCTCTTTGCGGTGCTTGGGACCGTCTGCTTCGCGGCATCTTGGCGCTGCCATCCCAGACCTGAGAGGCGGATGCCGCTCGATGGCCGGACCTGACCCATGGCGGAAATTCAGAACGCCCGCTGCAAGGCGGCACCTGGCCCAGCCTAAGGGCGACACTGTCGCTCATGGTAACCCTTCGTGGTGCTCTTCCCTATTGCTCGCTTGGCGGACTAACATCTCCTCTCATGCCGGGGGGCGCCAGTGCTTGACCAAACGTTCACGACCGAAAATTTCCGAAAGATCTACGATCGAGCAAACCGGCGCGGCCTGAACCTAGAAGCGCGCTTCTTTCCCGCCCTTGCCGGTCTAACGGACGACATTCGGACGCTCACAGGGCAGGTTCGTGAACTCCGCCGCGAAAATCATAGGCGCGACGATCCTGGCGTCCGAGGTCAGATTGCCGCGCTCCTCGCGAACCGCGATGCTCTGAAGGCGCAGAAGAACGAAGCGATCGATGCTGAGTTAGAACTGCTGGCCGCGACCGTCAGGTCAGACAGCTTCGACGTCACTTTGCGCCAAGCCATCGGGCCTGGGGCTAAGGCGATCTATCCCGCGGAAGATGTTCCGGGAAATTTTTTCGTGCTCAAGCAATTGCAGGAAAATCTAAAGCGTCTCTACGGCGTGAAACAGGCCAACCGGCACCACATCGTCTGCCAGGTCCGAGACTCCATCGACAATGGCTTCAAGTGGACCTTGGTGCGGACCGACATCTCCTCCTTCTACGAGAGCATCGACCGCCAGCGCCTGCTGTCGAAGATCACCTCCGACCAGCTTCTGAGCGTGCCGTCCAAGCGGCAAATCCAGCGGATTCTCCAGGAGTATCACCGCCTCTCTGGTGCGGCCGTCGGCCTGCCCCGAGGGGTCGGCGTGAGCGCTTACCTCTCCGAGCTATTCATGCGCGAGCTCGATGCAAAGCTGCGCGGGCTGAAGGGGGGCGTGCTCTACGCTCGCTATGTCGACGACATCGTCGTGTTGTTTTCGCGCACGTTGACGGACGAGCACGCGGCCTATGAAGGCCTAGTCCGAGCCGCGATCGAGGAATACGGCCTGACGCCCAACCCCCTTAAGACTCATGCTTACAATATCGACCACAGCGGTGCGCTGAGCTTCGAATATCTGGGCTACCGGTTCGACGTCGCAGGCAAGCGCTGCGCCGTGCATGTAGGCTCGACCCGGCTCACGCGATATCGAAAGCGGCTTGAGCTTTGCTTCGCTGAATTTGCTCGGCGCAAGCCGCTCGAACCCAAGGCAGCGCGAAACTTGCTGGTTGCGAGGGTGAAGTTCCTGACGGGGAATTTGAGGTTGCACAACAGCAAGCGCCACGCGCTGACGGGCATCTTCTATAACAACTCGGCGATTTCAGACACTTCGAGCCTTCAGGGGCTTGACGCGTACAAAAGCCATTTGGCCGCGCAGACGGGAATTCCCAGCCTCCAGGCACGCTTGGCGGACTTCAGCTTTGTGCGCGGCTTCGAGGAGCGGAGATTTCAGACCTTTTCTCCCAAGGCGCTGAATCGCATCGTGAAGGTATGGCAGCATGAAGCGGCGTAAGGTCAGGCTGCAATCGCCACGGCAACGATCCGTCTTATCGGACACGCTACCATACGAGGTCCCGCCGACCTTCTCCAATCGACATTTCTTCGTGTTCCTCAGCAAGCATGAGGTCGAGTTCGGGGAGAACAAGCTGAGCTGGACCTGCGCCGACGACAGCCTCGATCAGACCATGCGGCTGCTCTTCGGGTTCGGGTCCACGACACCGATTGACGTTCGACAGGCTCAACAATGGGGAAAATCGAAGTCGGTTCGTGAGGTCCCAACCGATGAATGCCGCATCAAGACGAAACCGTTCTCCTTTAAAATCTCACATAAGGAGAGTGAGGCCCGAACCCTTTCGATATGCCATCCGCGCAATCAAGTTCGTGTGGCCGAATTCTACAGGCGCTATCATCCGCTCATCATCTACTATGCGGGACTAAGCCCTTTCTCGCTGCGCAAGCCGAGTGAGATCGCAAAGATCAGCTATTTCAAGGATCGGCTACATTTCGAGAATTTGGAGATTCTTCCACCGAAGGCGGTCGAGCAATATAACGAGGAATACGACCAGCTAGGTTCGTATTTTAGGTATCGAAGATTCAATAATATTCATAAATTCTTTGAATCGCCAATATATCATCGCGCGGAGATGGAATTCGACGCCATGTTGCAGATGGATGTGTCGAAGTGCTTCGACAGCATCTATACGCACTCGCTCTCGTGGTCGTTGATCGGCAAGCAGGCGACGAAGGACGATATCCCTGCCTCGCGGAAGACGTTTGGCGGTGCCTTCGACGAACTAATGCAGCAAACCAATGATGCTGAGACCAATGGCATCATCATCGGGCCGGAATTTTCTCGGATTTTCGCCGAACTAGTCATGCAGTCCGTCGATGTTGCGGTCGAGCAAAGGCTGCTCAATCGCGCGATGCCTCTCACGCACCGGCGTGACTACAAGATCTTCCGCTACGTGGATGACTACTTCATCTTCTATAACCGCGAGGAGGACGGCCACCTCATCACGCAGGTATTGGGCGAATGCCTTGCCGAGGTGAAGCTCGCTGTGAATTCGAGCAAGACGGTCGTGTACCGGAAGCCGATCATCACCGAGATCACGGTCGCGAAAGACCGCATCTCAACCTTGTTCAACGACCTGCTGACTGGCGAGCTGACGCAAGTGGCCGGGCCTGCGGCTGGCAGCGAGGAGCACGCTGAGACCGACGCCGTCATCTATAAATACCAAATCAGCCTCAATGAATCGCGGATGATCGTAAAATATAAGACCATCCTGAAGGAGACCGGCGCCTCCTATAAGGACATACTTAATTATAGTTTTTCGATCATCGAGAATAAGGTTGAGGGAATTTTACGAGATTACTGCCTAGCGGCTTCGGAGGAACGTTCTGCCAAGGGGCTTGCTTACGCGCTCGTTGCAATCATACAATTTGTCTTCTTCCTATATGCGGCAAGCCCGCGCGTGAATCATACGATCCGGACCTGTCGGATTGTTGGGACGATCACGACGTTTCTTGAGGGGAACGATATCGGCTCAGAGCTCAAGCACCTCGTTTACAAAGTCGTGCACGAAAACATCGCGCATCACCTTCGGAAGCATAAGGTGACGGAGTTTCGGGAGATCGAATGTCTATACCTTCTCGTATCTTTGGCGGAGCTCGGCAGGGACTACCGGCTCAGTGAAGCGGCCCTCGCGGAATATTTTGGCTTCACACGAGACGGTCCCGGCTACGTTGCGCAGGAGGGGTGCGCGATCACCTTTTTCTCGATCACCGTCGGCCTCCATTACATGGGTCCGAAGCGGAGGTATGAACGCCTTCGCCAAGCCATGGAGGTCTACGCGCTTGACCGCCTCAATGCGCGGCGCGGCTACTGTGGGCATGACGCGGAATCGTTGTTGCTCACCTTTGACCTGATTAGCTGTCCCTTCGTTGATCCGGCGACCAAGCTGCAGGCGGGCCAGCTGTACGACTTGGATCAGGCCGGTGTGGATTCCATCGCGGCGGCCAGCCCCCAATGGTTCACGACCTGGTCGGAGTTCGACCTGCAAATGGAGTTGGACGCGAAGCGTAGCCGCAACGTATACTGAGGTCAGCGCACCGCTCACCCAAATGACTGTTGGCAGTCCACACACAAGCGCTACTTCGGCCTTCTATATTCATTGGGGGGGCGGATATGGGAAGGCTTGGGCGGGCCGGACCAAATTTTAGAGGGGGATGCCCGAATATGGCGTCCCCGTCCAAATGCCCCAATCGCATAACGCCATCTCGCTAAGACTCGCGACTTCGGCTCGGCTGCGCTGGTCGTGGGGCTCGAGACAAGAAGTAGGCGAGCTCGACCATGGCCCAGGTGTCCTGGCAGCAGTAGGCGCGAAGCCTTGCGGCCAGCTACGCAGGGTCCGACGGCTGTGAGGGAAGTTTCAGCGCCGCGGCCAAGTAGGCAAGTTGAGCGGCAGTGCCGTCTGCGACGTCCTCTAGCTGGCTATAGCCCAGGTCCGGTGCAATCACCGGCAGGACGCGCTTGATCGAGAACGATCCACGCATCCTCGGGTGATAGAAGTTGTCCCTCACGATGGGGAGCAGGTCGACCAAGCGGTCGATATAGCGGTGCAGCGCTGCTGCGTGCTGTGGGTGGCGCTCCGCGAGCCCGCGCAATACGCCCCGCTCGTAGGTTTCGGAATACACCAGGATCGGCCCCTGATCGTCAGGGCCGATGTTGGCGAGCATCTGGGAGATGCAGCCGGTCGACGGATCATCACCGCTCAAATCCAGAAATTCCGCGTGTTCAAAGACCCCGGGCGCGCGCTCGATGTGGCAGGACCATTGGAAAGGGATTTGCTCGAAAGGTCGAACTCCAGACCAGTGCGGCACCGCCAGGTCGATCCCTTCGAAGTCGAAGTAGTAGCGAGGGTAGGGCAGCGACTGCAGGCGGTCGGCCGCGCCGGATTCCAAGATTGCCTCGCCGCTGCGATGAGCGGCCCGAACGCGTCGATAGAGCGTGGAGTTTGGGCCTTCGAGCTCCTCGGGGTCGGGGTCCAGGATGGACACGTAACCTTTGGTGGCGCGCAAGCGCCGCGCCAGCGCTTTTCCGCCGGCGTCCGGCAGAAGCTCGATCGGGTGTGCTTCGGCTGGCGGCTCCAAATTCCCGCAACGTTCATAGAAGAGGCAAGCGTAGGGGGAGCTGCACTGTTTGCCGCGCGTCACGTTCGGGAGCTCACCGGCGAGGACCGCCTGAGCTTCCAGGAGCCATGTCGGGACCATAGCAATGAGCGTCTGAATCTTTCCGGTGACGTCATAGGCACGAAACAGGCCGCGGTAGTCGCCGCCGCCTGGGTAACGCCATCGATTGTTGAGCAGGTCTAGCTCGGCGCCCCGGACGGGGAGTTCGCTCTCGACCGCTAACCAAGATTGAATTGCGACGTCGGCAAGGTGGTGTTCTTCCGGCTGGCCTGGTGTTTCCTTGTCGGCCCTGAGCGGAAACGTGGACGCCTTAGCCTCGGCAATCACATACCCGCTTACCTCCCATCGTAGAGTGTCTATGCGGGCGTAGAGGCCGGCATGCTGCAGAGGAAACTCGACCGCTGATCGGTGGGTGCACTGCTAAGACTTTCCAAGGCGTGGGCTGCCGCCGTCGCCTTGTCCTTTTCCTGTAACGGCCAGAGCGGGTCCTCGAGTTTAGCGCGCGCCTGCTTGCCAACCTCGATCCCGTCGATTAGGCGACGGCGAGTGGCACTGTCCGGCTCCGCGGCCGAATTCGGCTCCCGATGCTCTAGCCACAGCTTCCGCGGGCATTGCCGGAATGAAAGCAGATCAGATTTCGACAGCACGTCCGGATCTTGACCTCGTCGGCTTGGAATCAGACCATCCGACCTATGTCCCAGCCGCGCAACGGCGGTTTGCGCGCTAGAGGCGGCCGATTGCAATTTGGCGAAAATGCTCGGCTACTTCCCTACATCTGCAGTGCCCGCCGCCTCTACCTAGTTGCTGTCTAGGGGATCGGAGAGTCAGCTTGCGGCTCACGCGGCAATGTCCGCTGGTGGCGCAAACAGGCAAATCTCGCCTCAGCTCTCTCGGGGCTGGACAAAGACCAGTTGGGCGTCAAAGACGCGGGCCGCCTCGTCCGCCATGATGCTCATCAAGCGGCGCTCGGGGCTGACGCCGTCCCGCTCCCGAATGATCGGTGGTCGCGGTTCGGGTGCCTCTAACGCCCTGAAGTCGATCGCAGTACGCGTTAAGGCGCGCTCGCCCCGGATCACTGCGCCTGGGTAGAAGTCATCGCCGATGCCGTCTGATTGGCCCGGAAGCGCCGCCCGCGCATCCTCCCGGCGACGCTCCGCATCCTGCCGCTTCGCTTCGGCCCGATTCCGGCCGCGCACCTCTGCCGCACGCAGGTCCTCTGCGATCTCCTGAAGGCGTTCCCCAAGTGGCCGGTCGTCCTGCGTTAGCGCACCTTGAATTTTCTCGAGTAAGTCACGGCTAGTAAGCGCCTGCATTTGCCGGGGCTCAGTGCAGACCCACGTTTGCATACCGTCGAACGCGACGCTGTGGCGTTCCTCATCCAGCGAACCAACCTGCGACGGTGCGACGAAGACGGACCGCGCGCTCACGGCTTCGGCTTGCCATGCTGCGTTGATTTCGCTGATCTCGTGGAACCGGGGTGCCGCGTAGAAGACGAGGTTCGGAGCGTTGTCCAATTCGAGGAGCAATTCGTGTTGGTCGGACTTCAGCGCCTCTGTGATCGCGAATCGGTAGTAAGGCAACGCGAGGTCGCCGCCTGCCGCTGTCACCGCCTTCCACTCTCGGGCTGAGCGGCGGAACATGCACTCCGAACGCTTGAACTGCAGGTAGAGCGGCGCTCCAGGGCGATCGAGCTTCACATCAAACCCGCCGGTCGGCCCACCCTCTTCGATAAGTGAGGGGAAGATCGGCGCCGCAGAAAGCTCCGCCCAGCGTACGAGCTCGTTCGTCAGGGCGAATCCGTACGAGAACTCGGAGATCTCTGGCACCGCCATATCCGCCCCCGGCGATTGCGAGCACCTTGCTGGATACGGCCTAGCGCAATTAGACACATCCCACAAGTGATGCGCAGCCGATTGCAACCTTGCTCTCGATGATCGCCCTCCAGTCTCCTGCCGCTCAGGGGTTCGGCCGCCGTTGGCTGTTCAGATCAGGCTTGGCCGACCAATTCTCGATTAGAGATCCGCTGTGTGGCGTAGGGCGCAATATCCGATTTGGCGCCAGCCAGACCTGCGGCAGCCGTGCCGCCACGAGTGCCACCGCTAATCGTGCGGACGTTTGGACTAGAGGCGCTCTGTGAGCAGCTTCCAGAAAAGAGCCGCACCATCGTCCGGAGTCATGGGCTTGTCCTCGCTGCGGCCAAACGCTCTTCCCATGTGCGGGACCAGACCCACACCTTGCTCGCTAACTTCGACGGCCAACTCCTCGCTCATGGTGTTCGTCGCGCCGTCGTCCTTGCCGTTGTACGCAATGCCCCGAGACCCGAAGAAATCTCCGCCTGTGAAAATCGTGCACGAGGCCGCCTTTGATCCGTTGCGGTAGAGCGTGACCGTGAAGCGGTTCGCGTCGAGACGGCGGAAGCGTCCAGTAACGCCATTGCCCTTTTGGGATAGTGTCAGCTCGAAGATCTGAGCGATCCGCTCGAACGCATCGTGACGAAAGTCATCGATCTCTTGATCTGTAGGTTTCGAGGAACGCGGGATCGAGAACCCCGTCTGCGAAGGCGGTGGCGCATGTTCGCGAACGATCTTCGCACGACTTGCGGACGATGCCGGCACAGCCGGTGGCCTGGCGACGTCCGCTCCGGCGGCCTTCGCCAAGTCCCGTCCGACGATGTCCCAAGCCTCGTCAGCGTCGGACCACTTCGTGATCGGAAGCCCATCTGTTGGTGTCGCGAGAAGCTTGGGTAGAGAGGTCGTCTTCCAGGCGCAGGGCTTGGCGATGATTGGAACGACGCGCGCCTTTCCCTCGAGGTGGCGGTGGATCGCGTCCTCCATCTCGACATCCACGCAATAATCAGACGCGAGGAAGCGTGGCGTCACGAGCAGGCCGATGAAGTCGCACGCGGCGAGCGCCTTGCGCACTTCCCGATCGAAGTCGTCGCCCGGAATCAAGAAGCCATCGAACCATGGCTCGACGACGCCGTTGCGTTCGTAAGGGCGCAAATGAACGCGCAGCTCTCCGAGCAAGTCCGCGTCATGATGGCTGTAAGAAATGAAAAGTTTGCGCGGCAAGGGGGATTCCTCCGGATCATAAGCTAGAGCCGGAACCACTTTCGGCAAAACGAACACGTAAAAGGCGAGATTGCCCCGGCTGCCGCTACCGCTCCGAGCTCCACCCAAGGCTGTTCATGCCAGCGGCCCGACCGACGCGACGAGCCAGGCAATGTACCCTTTCGCTGTCCTCGCGAGTCGAAGGCGGCGATAGTCGGGAGGGCATTCCAACGTCCGCTCTCCGCCCAGATCTCAACGTCAGCTACTGGCGGATACTGTTGATTTAGTCGGCTGTTGATCGGCTGCTGGTGTCGTGATTCCCTTGTCGTTGTTGGCTTTGGAGGCCATGGCGATGATGGGGACGCAAGACGCTCCGCCGCAGCTGTTCTACGATTTCCGCCTCGAC
>NZ_JAUYOJ010000229.1 GCF_030697925.1 Phenylobacterium sp.
CGTCGACAACTGCTACTTCCCGCTGTTCATCCCCCTGGGCTTCTTCGCCAAGGAGGCCGAGCACGTGGAGGGCTTCGCCAAGGAGATGGCGGTGGTCACCCACCACCGGCTGAAGCTGATCGACGGCAAGCTGCAGCCCGATCCGGACGCCAAGCTCGACGAGCCGCTGATCGTGCGGCCGACCTCCGAGACCATCATCGGCGATGCCTTCTCGCGCTGGATCAAGAGCCACCGCGACCTGCCCATGAAGATCAACCAGTGGGCCAATGTGGTCCGCTGGGAGATGCGCACGCGGCTGTTCCTGCGGACCTCGGAATTCCTCTGGCAGGAGGGCCACACGGCCCATGCCAGCCGCGAGGACGCGCTGAAGTCGACGCTGGAAGCCCTGGAGATGTACCGCGAGTTCTCCGAGACCGTGCTGGCTGTGCCGGTGATCGCCGGCGAGAAGCCGGAGAACGAGCGCTTTCCCGGGGCCGACAACACCTTCTCCATCGAGGCCATGATGCAGGACGGCAAGGCCCTGCAGGCCGGGACCTCGCACTATCTGGGCACCAGCTTCGCCCGCGCCCAGAACATCCGCTACCAGGGCGACGCCGGAGAGCTGGAGTTCTGCCACACCTCCAGCTGGGGGACGTCCACCCGGCTGATCGGCGGGCTGATCATGACCCACGGCGACGACGACGGCCTGCGCCTGCCGCCGGCCGTCGCGCCCCGCCAGGTGGTGGTGGTGCCCATGCTGCGCGGCAAGCCCGAGGACGCCGAGGTCCTGGCCTATGGCCAGGCCCTGGTGAAGGACCTGGAGCAGCAGTTCGCCCTGGGCGAGCCGATCCGCGCCCTGCTGGACGTCAAGGACCAGAAGTCGGCCGACAAGCGCTGGAACTGGGTGCGCCGGGGCGCGCCGATCATCGTCGAGCTGGGTCCCCGCGACGCCGCCGGCGGCCAGGTGACCTTCATGCGCCGCGACGACCTGCGCGACGGCGACCGGGTGAAGAACCAGGTCATGGGCCGCGAAGACTTCGTCACCGCCGCGCCCGGCCTGCTGGCGTCCATCCAGCAGACCCTGTTCGGCGAGGCCAAGGCGCGCCTGGACGCCAATATCGTCACCGACCTGACCACCTTCGACCAGGTGGCCGAGCACTTCGGCCAGGTGGCCGACGAGGACGAGGAGGCCAGCCCCTTCCGCGGCTGGATCCGCGCGTCCTGGTCGCGGCCGAGCGGCGACGAACTGGAGGCGGTGGTGCAGAAGCTGAAGGCCTTCAAGCTCACCCTGCGCAACGCGCCGATGGATCAGCCGGCAACCTTCGGTCCCTGCATCTTCACCGGCGCCCCGGGCGTCGAGGAGATCCTGATCGGGCGGGCCTACTAGGCGGGCCGTTCGGCCAGATAGGTTGCGTAGACCGGTTCCTCATAGCTCGCTCGGAGCAAGGTGAAACCGGCCTCCGTGATCAACCGCTCCAGGACCCAGCCGAAGGTGGAATGCTCGTCGCGGACGTGACAGGCCACGTCCTCGCGCGTGTAGCCGGTTTGGGCCGTCATGTAGTCGATCCAGGCCTCGACGGTCTCGGCGATCGCCGTCGGCGCGCAGTTGAAGACCACATCCTCGATGTAGAGCCGACCGCCTGGCTTCAAGGCGTCATGGATCCGCACGAGGGCCGCCGCCTTCCAGAAATCGGGAAGGTGGTGCAGGGCGAACTTGCTGGTCACCAGGTCGAGACCGGAGGCCTCGAACGTCAGGAATCCGGCGTGCTGTAGACCGAGCGCCACGCCTGAATCACGAGTCCTCCGCTCGACCGCCCGCAGCATGGTCTTCGAGACATCGACGGCCTGGACCTGGGCGCCCATGGCGGCGGCCTGGCAGGCCATGATCCCGGTGCCGCAGCCGATGTCGGCCATGGCTGTTCCCGGGCCGACGCCGAGGCGTTCCAGCAGCATGGCGTCCTTCGCGGCGGAACCGCCTTGCCGGACGTCGTAGGTTTCGACCTCGCCTTCGTCCTCGAAATCGAGGCCGACCTGGCGAAGGTCATCGTAGAACCAGTCTTGCATGTGTCTCTCCATCGAGGGGCGCGGATGGAGAATTTGGCCGGTCTCCATCCGCCAGGGGCGGGGGACCGGCCGTTCACGACCTAGTTCAAGGCCGCACGCGTCCGTTGACCCCCGGGGAGGGGGCTACTTGGCGGCGGAGAATGGCGTGGGAACAGCTCACACGGCGAAGCTTAGACCGATCCGGCGCCGCGCGCGAGGGTCCCTAGCCGCCGGTCGAGCGCGCTTGGGCCCGCTGGTAGGCTGGTCTTTCCGCCAGGCGTTCGCGGTAGGCCACCAGGCGGTCGGGGATCGCGCCGTTCAGCGCGCCGCGCCAGATCCCGAGCGCGGTGCTGACGGCGATGTCGGCCAGGCTGAACGCCTCGCCCGCCAGGTAGGGTTGGTCGCCCAGGGTGTCGGAGACATAGCCCAGGGCGTGGGCCATGCGCTCCTCCAGGCCGAGCACCGACCAGTTGCGCTTGTCGACCTCGGGGGCGACGAAGTGCGCGGCCATCAGGGTGTTCATGCTTCCACCGAGCGTCGCCTCGGTCAGCACGGTCATCTGCAGAACTCGGGCGAGCGCCGCCGGATCGTCCCCGACCGGGAGCAGCGGCGTCGGGCCGTAGCGCTCAGCCAGGTAGAGCATGATGGCCACCGACTCGTTGATCGCCACGCCGCCGTCGTCCTCCAGGAACGGCACGCCGCCGGCCGGATTGCGGGCCCGGTAGTCGTCGGGGAACGGGAAGGGGAGGATCTTCACCTCGTATGGCAGGCCCATCTCCTCGCATTGCCAGAAGATGCGCAGGCCCCGGGCGCCGCGGGCGAAGTTGTAGACCTTGATCATTTGGAGCCCCGATAGAGATAGCCGCCGAGCCAGGTGAGCGGCAGGCCGGTGACGGCGAGCGCGATGGGGTACCAGCGCGGCCCCAGTCCCATGTTCCAGGTGGCGACCACGGCCGCCGTGCCGATGGCCGTGCCGATGACGCCCAGGATGAAGGCGTGGCGCAGGGGCCGGCTGGGGGCGAGCCGAGCGCAGACATAGCCGCCGAGCACGGTGATGACGCAGCGATAGGCCAGGGCCAGGGCGTTCAGGGCGGGATCGTGCATGCCCTGCTCAGGGGGCGGGAGGACCTTCAGCGCGTGGAGCACGGCGTCCGTGGCGGTGGACAGCGCCACCACCGTGACAAGGCCCGCGATCACCGCGAGCACGCTTCGCCCGATGCGGCGGGGAGGGGATGCGACATCCATGGTCATTGGAGTTCCTCGGTCTTGGCCGGCGGGGTCCGCCGGGGCTTGGGGGTGCGTGTGAGGTCCCGTAGGGCGTCCTTGCCGATCCAGCGGGCCGTCGGGTCGGCGGAAGCCGCCAGGCGGCGGGCGGTTTCCAGGGCGGCGGCCTTAAGCACGGGACTGCGCTTGCCGCCGATGGCGCGCAGGGCCCAGCTGACCCCCTTCTTGACGAAGTTGCGGTCGTCGTGCGCGGCGGCCTCGATCAGCGCCAGGCCCCGAAGGAAGGGCTCGTCGCCCTCGCCCTTGGCGTGCAGGGCCAGGCTGGCCAGCAGGGCGAAGGCCGCGCGCTTCTGGAATTCGTCGGTCCGCTGCGCCCACGGCGCGACCATGCCGAAGGCGTCGGCGGCCTGGTCGAACAGCTTGAAGCAGACGGTGTCGACGATGCCCCAGTTGTCGAAGTCGGCGCACCAGAGGTCCATCTGTTCCGGCGTCACCTGGGCCGGGTCGTCGATCAGCGAGGCCAGCATCCGCGCCTCGTACCAGCCGGTTTCCCACAGGGCCTGGGCCAGGTCGTGCCGCCGGCCGATGGGCTTGGCGATCTTCTGCATATTGGCCATGGAGACGCCCATGGCTTTCGGCGCATCGATGCCGAAGCGGACCATGTTCTCGCGGTCGTGGTTGGTGGCCCTGGCCCGCAGCGCTTCGAGCGCGGCGGCGACCTCATCCTCCAGCGCGGCCATGGTTCAGGCGGCCAACAGGGCGTCGAGCCGGGCGTAACCCGCCTCCATGCCCGCGGCCATGTCGGTGGCCAGCATGGCGTCGCGCACCGCCTTGGAGGGGTAGAGGATGGAGGTGGTCAGGGTCGTGCGACCGCCGTGCTCGACAAGTTCGGACGTGACCAGGCTGGGGTCCTCGGCCCCGTCAAACAGCTCCGTGGCGACCAGCCGATCCGGCGGGGCGACCTCCTGATAGACGCCGCCCATGCCCATCTCCTCGCCGTTCTCGCCATGCCAGACGTAGCGATAGGCGCCGCCCACCCGTAGGTCGATCTCGCAGACCGGCATGGTCCAGCCGGGCGGGCCAAGCATCCAGCGCCGCAGCAGGTCCGGCTTGGTCATGCAGTCGAACACCAGGCGGCGCGGCGCGTCGAAGTCGCGGACCACGACGATCTCCCGGTCGCTCGGCGCCGTGATCTCCAGTGTCTTTTCCATAGTCACGGTGTTCGTCCTCACGTCTGCTTTTCGTCCGAAGGACGAACGGGGGCGGGGCTATCCGACAGGGGCCTCAACTATCGTGGCGGCGGCGGGTCACGGGCAGGCCCTCCTTCGCCTTCAGTTCGTCCAGCAGGTTGTCCAGCCGCTGGAAGTTGGCGTCCCAGACCTGCCGGTAGCGCTCCAGCCAGTCGTTCACCCCGGCCAGGGCCTGCGCCTCGATACGGCAGGGCCGCCGCTGGGCGTCGCGGCCCCGCGAGATCAGCCCGGCCCGTTCCAGCACCTTCAGGTGCTTGGAGATCGCCGGCTGGCTCATGGCGAACGGCTCGGCCAGCTCCGTCACCGAGGCCTCGCCGGCCACCAGTCGGGCGAGGATCGCCCGCCGGGTCGGGTCGGCCAGGGCCGCAAAGGTGGCGTCGAGCTGGTCGGAATGCGTCATTACATAACTCATTAGTTCTAGAACTATATGGTTATGTACAACGCCTGGGCCGCCGTCAAGCCCCGGTTGGCCGCTAGCTCGGGCGCGGGCGGCCCGGGACGCCGAACGGGCACTCCAGGGCGTCTCGGTCCCAGTTCGCCGCATCGGCCGCCGCAGCGTAGGTAGAGGCGAGAAAGGCCAGCAGGATCGCGTCGGGGTCCCTCGACGTGCGCACAGCCTCGTAGGGCAGAACGAACTCGCCCAGACCAGGATCGAACCTCGCCCCGGCCGGGGCCACGGCTGCCGTCCGGAACCCCGCCGGCTCCGGATAGGCGTAGGAGTAGAAGACCGCCTCCTCGCAGCCTGGCCCGCCGGGCCAGAAGCCGGCGCTGCTGACCTCGTGCGAATAGGCTTCGCGGGCCACGACGTCGGGCAAGTTCGGCACGCCTCCGGGATGGGGAGGCGCGGGCCGGCCCGAAAACCGCGTCACCGCCAGGTCGAAGCTGCCCCAGAAGAAATGCACCGGGCTGGCCTTGCCGAGGAAGCCGGTACGGAAGGTCTTAAACACGCGATCGGCCTGCAGCAGCGCGCGCCAGAACCGCTGCGCCTGGTCGGGATCATAGGTCCGCGGCGCCCGGTCTTGCTCGAACGGCACCGCCTGCGGCAGCTCGTTGGGGGCGCCGTGAATGGTCACCGGGGTCCCCAGGGCCTGCAGAGCTTCCAGCACCTGGATGTGGAACTCAGCGACCGACATCGGCGCCAGGGGCAGGGCGGTCGTGGGTCCGTCGGTGCGAATCCTGAGCACCTGGTCGACGAAGTCGAACTCCAGGTCCAGCGTCCGGGCGCCATGGTGGATGATCCCCGTCGTAAGGCCCCGCGGCGTCACATAGAGCGGCGTCTGCCAGGAGTGGTTCAGCCAGGGGGTCCGAGCCAGGCGCACCTTGCCGACGATCTGGGTCCAGAGGTGCAGGGTGGCGTAGGTGTCCTTCCACGCCGCATAAGGCAGGGCGGGCCAGGCCGTCATGGGTCGATCTCCAACGCGGGCTGTCAGTCGGTCTTGAATCTCAGCGTCCAGGCCAGCAGGGCGGCGAGATAGCGCCGCAGGTGCTGCGTCGTCGCCTCGTCGGTGAGCGCGCCCTCCGCGTCGAACTTCTCGTGGGCCCGGAACACCAGGATCTCCGGCTGGGGCATGGCGAAGGAGTTGGTGAACTCGAAGGCCTGGCGAAGCTGGCTCTGGCCCCGCGCGCTGCCGGTCATGCCGGGCGAGGCGCCGATGATCCCCACCGGCTTGCCGTTCAGGGGCGAGTCCTGGGGCGGGCGGGAGGCCCAGTCGACGGCGTTCTTCATCACGCCCGGGACGCCGTGATTGTACTCCGGGGTGACCATCAGGACGGCGTCGGCGCGGCGCAGGGCCTGCTTGAAGGCGGCCACGCCCTCGGGATCGCCGGCGGCTTCGACGTCGCCGTTGTAGAGCGGGATCGCCGCCAGGTCGAAGGTCTCGAGGACCATCCCGTCAGGGACCAGGCCCTGGGCGGCGCGCAGCAGGGCCCGGTTGTAGGAGCCCTGGCGGAGGCTGCCGGCGAAACCCAGTACGCTTATGGTCATCTGCCTCGCCCTTGCTCGATCCTCGACCAATAGGCGGCGCGGATCAGGTGCTTGTAAAGCCGGCTGGCCGGGATTCGCCCATGCCGCGGCCCTGGGTGATCAGACGCGCGCTGCGCTGGTCGCGGGTGTGGATCCATAGCCAGCTGATCGCCACGCTGAGCCGGTTGCGCACGCCGATCAGGAAGTAGATATGGGCAAGGCCCCAGATCCACCAGGCCAGGGCGCCGCGCAGCTTGATGCGCCCGAAATCGATCACCGCCAGCCGCTTGCCGATCGTCGCCAGGCTGCCGGCATGCTTGTAGCGGAAGGGGATGGGCGCGGTGTCGCCGCGCAGGCGCGCCTTGATGGCCTGGGCCACGTGCTGGCCCTGCTGCTTGGCGGCCGGCGCTATGCCGGGGACCGGCCGGCCGTCGGGGCCGGCGATCGTCACGGTGTCGCCGACGGCGAAGATCTCCGGCCGGCCCGGAACCGTGAGGTCCAGCCCCACCATCAGCCGCCCGGCGCGGTCGGCGGGTGCGCCCAGCCATTCGGCCGCTGGCGAGGCCCGCACCCCGGCGGCCCAGATGATGGTCTTCGCCTCCAGGCTTCGATATCCGTAGACCACGCCCCCGGCCGTGCATGCGGAGACCGGCTGGTCGAGTTCGACCTCCACCCCGAGACCTTGCAGCGCGCGCAGGGCGTAGGCCGAGAGGTCCTCGTCATAGCCCGCCAGCACCCGCGGCCCGGCCTCGATCAGGACCACGCGGGCCTGGCGGGTGTCGATGTTGCGGAAGTCGGGGGGCAGGGTGTCGCGGGCCAGTTCGGCGATGGTGCCCGCCAGCTCCACCCCGGTCGGGCCCGCGCCGACGATGACGAAGGTCAGCAGGGCCGCGCGGCGCGCCGGGTCGGTCTCGCATTCCGCGCGCTCGAAGGCGAGCAGGATGCGGCGGCGGACGGTGGTGGCGTCCTCGAGGGTCTTCAGGCCGGGGGCGAACGGCTCCCACTCGTCATGGCCGAAATAGGCGTGGCGGCATCCGGTGGCCAGAACCAGGGTGTCGTAGGCCAGGGCCTGGCCATCCTCGAGATGGACGCGGCGGGCGTCGGCGCCGATCCCCACCACCGTAGCCAGCAGGGTGGTGACCTCCGGCCGCCCGCGCAGCAAGTGGCGGATCGGCCAGGCGATCTCCGAGGTCGCCAGCGAGGCCGTGGCGACCTGGTAGAGCAGCGGCTGGAAGAGGTGGTGGTTGCGCCGGTCCACCAGGGTGATGTCGACCGGCGCCCCAGCGAGCTGATGGACCGCCTGCAGGCCGCCGAAGCCGCCGCCGACGATCACCACGCGATGGCGGCCTCCGGCTTGAACGTCGGTCGACAGGGTCATGGGGCCAGGCTCCGGGATGCGCGGCGCGCAGCCGACGACGGCGCGCCGTCCCGGTCAAGGCGCGGCTAGACGATCTTCGAGCCTTCCTTGCCCCAATAGGCGTCGCGGATCAGCCGCTTGTAGAGCTTGCCGGTGGGATGGCGCGGCAGCTCCTGCATGAAGTCGATCACCCGCGGCGACTTCACATGGCTGAGATTGGCGCGGCAGAAGGCGGCGAGTTCGGCCTTGAGCTCTTCCCCGGCCGCGGCCCAGTCCATCGGCTGGATCACCGCCACGACCTGCTCGCCCATCTCCTCGTGCGGCGCGCCGACCACGGCGGCGTCGGCGACCTTGGGGTGGGTGATCAGCAGGTTCTCGAGTTCCTGCGGATAGATGTTCACCCCGCCGGAGATGATCATGAAGCTCTTTCGGTCGGTGAGGTAGAGGAAGCCATCTTCGTCCACCCAACCCACGTCGCCCAGCGTCGTCCAGCCGTACTTGTTGGTGTTCTCGGCGATCTTCTCGGGGGCGTTGTGATAGGTGAGCGGCGTGCCGCCCCCGAAATAGACCGTGCCTTCGGTGCGCGGCGGAACCTCCTCGCCGTCCTCGCCGACAATGTGCAGTTCGGCCGTCGTGGCCTTGCCCACCGAACCCTTGTGGGTCAGCCAGTCGTGCGGGCCGATGTAGCAGAAGCCGTTGCCCTCGCTGCCGGCGTAGTACTCGTGGATCACCGGCCCCCACCAGGCGAGCATCTGCTCCTTCACCGGGATGGGGCAGGGGGCCGCGGCGTGCACCGCCGAGCGGAGGGACGAGACGTCGTACCTGGCCCGGACTTCCGGCGGCAGCTTCAGCATCCGCACGAAATGGGTGGGCACGAACTGGCCGACGTCGATCCTGTGTTTCTCGATCAGCCGTAGGGCCTGCTCGGGATCGAACTTCTCCATCTGCACCACCGTGCCCCCCAGGCGCTGGACGCTCATGCACCAGCGCAGCGGGGCGGCGTGATAGAGCGGGGCGGGGGACAGGTAGATGCTGTCCTCCCGGAAGCCGAACAGGCCCATGGCCATCATCGCCAGGGGACTGGGGGCGTCGATGGGGCCCCCGGTCAGCGGCGGCTTTATGCCCTTGGGCCGGCCCGTGGTGCCCGACGAATAGAGCATGTCGGCGCCGGCGGTCTCGTCGGCGACCGGCGTGGTCGGCATCGGCGCGCGGGCGGCCTCGAAGCTCGCATAGGGCGGTCGCGCCTCGCCCACCATGAACAGCTTCACGCCGGGCAGCAGGGCGGGCAATTCGTCGACCACGGCGCCGACCCCGGCGGAGGTGATCAGCACCTGCGCCTCGCAGTCCTTCATGATGTACTCGATCTCGCCCGCGGTGAGCTTGGACGAGACGCAGGCGTAGTAGAGGCCGCAGCGCTGGGCCGCCCAGGTGATCTCGAAGAACCGTGGATGGTTCTCCATCAGGATGGCGATGACGTCCCCGGCCTTCAGGCCCATGGACCGGAACAGGTGCGCCCCCTGGTTGGATCGCTCGTCCAGCTCCTTGTAGGTCACCGTCTCGCCGGACCCGGCCATGATGTAGGCGGCGCGGTCGGGGTAGGTCTTGGCGTGTGTGGCCGGGTGCATTCTGTTCTTCCTCGCGGCGCCCGGACGCGTGTCGCCGCGCCTCGGCCGTCCTCCCAAACTTATCGTTGTTCAGGCACATATGCGGCGCTTGACGGACCGTCCGTCAAGCGGGGCGAGATGCGGAAAATCGCGAGGGAGAACCAGATGGCGGCCCAGACTTTCGAAACCCTGAAACTCGAGGTCGAGGACGGCGTCGCGGTCCTGACCCTCAACCGGCCCGAGAAGCTGAACGCCTTCAACACCCAGATGATGAAGGACTTGATCGCCGCCTTCGACGTCACCGACGCCGACGACGCGGTCAAGGCGGTGATCGTCACCGGGGCTGGACGCGGTTTCTGCGCCGGGGCCGACCTGTCGGCCGGCGCCAAGACCTTCGACTACGAGGCGCGGGGCGGCGAAGACAAGGCCGCTCGCACCCGCGAGGGCGTGCAGCGCGACGGCGGCGGTCTGGTGACCCTGCGGATCTATGAGAGTCTGAAGCCGGTGATCGCCGCGGTGAACGGACCGGCGGTGGGCATCGGGGTGACCATGCAGCTGGCCATGGACATCCGCATGGCTTCGACCGAGGCGCGGTTCGGCCTGGTGTTCGCCCGCCGCGGGCTCAATCCGGAGGCGGCCTCGTCCTGGTTCCTGCCCAAGCTGGTGGGCGTCCAGACCGCCCTGGAGTGGTGCTATACGGGCCGGGTCTTCCCGGCCCAGGAAGCCCTAGACCGCGGCCTCGTCCGCTCTCTGCACGCGCCTGAGGATCTGCTGCCGGCCGCCATGGCCCTGGCGCGCGAGATCGCCGACAATACCGCCCCCGTCTCGATCGCCATCACCCGCCAGCTCATCTGGCGCATGGCCGGCGCCTCGCATCCGATGGAGGCCCACCGCGCCGACAGCCGCGGCATCCAGATCCGCGGCGCCATGGCCGACGCCCGTGAGGGCGTGATGTCGTTCCTCGAGAAACGGCCTCCCGCCTTCCCGAACAAGGTCTCGTCGGACCTGCCGGATATCTGGCCTGACTGGGAGCCGCCGCAGTTCCGCTGATCACCGCCGGTTAAGCAGGCTATGGTCTGATCGCGTTCGATTCGTCATCGGCTCGATCCATGAACCAGGCCGTCCCCTCTTCCGAGCACGATCCTGCCTCCGGCGCCGCGCAGGCCTTCCGCGCGCGCGGCGCCCTGCTGAAGCGGATGGCCGACGTCGTCTGTCTGCCCAGTTCGCGGGTGAACGCCTTCGAACGCTCCATGACCGCCGACCTGCTGGTCGACATGCTGCGCGAGGCCGAGCCGGAAGAGCGTAAGAAGGTGGCGCGCCGCCTGTCCACGCTCACCGAGATCCCGGCCAGCCTGGTGCGCCTGCTGCTACGCGACCATGTGGACGTGGCCGAGGAGCTACTGATCGAGTGCCCCTCGCTGTCGGACGCCGACCTGCTGGACTGCATTCGGCTCACCGATCTGGAGCATCGACGGCTCGTCGCCCTGCGGCGCGGCGTGAACGAGGTGGTCTGCGACGTCCTGATCGAGTTCGGCGAGATCATTGTCATCGAATGTCTGCTGAAGAACGATCTGGCCCGGCTCTCCAACGCCGCGATCGAGGCGATCGTCGCCCTGACCCGCGGGGATACCCGGCTGACCGCGGCGCTGCTGCGGCGCTCGGAATTGCGGCCGGCCCACGCCTATGTGCTGTTCTGGTGGGCCGACGCCGAGACCCGCCGCACCATCCTCCAGCGGTTCGCGGTCAGTCGCGAGGTGTTGCAGGAGGCGACCGGGGACATCTTCGCGCTCGCGGCCGCCGAGGGCTGGCAGGATCCCCTGTCGCGCAAGGCGCTGCAGTTCATAGAGCGGCGCCAGCGCAACCGCGCGGCCATCGACAAGAGCCCGTTCGACAGCCTGGAGGCCGCGGTGGCCGCGGCGCAGGACGGCCTCACCCGGGAAATCGCCGAGGAAATCTCCTACCTCTCCGGGCTCAAGCCCATGACCGGCGCCAAGATATTCACCGATCCTGGCGGCGAGCCCCTGGCGATCCTGTGCAAGGCCACCGGGCTGCCGCGCCAGGCCCTGCGCGCCCTCTGGCGCGGCTTGAAGCGTCCGGAGACCGAGGACAGCGGCGCATTGTCGCAGGCGCTTGAGCGGGTGATGACGACCTACGACATGATCGCAGTCGACCGGGCGCAAACTGTTCTGCGTTACTGGAACTGGTCGCTGACCTCGGCCCTGACACCGGCCCTGCTCAGGGCTATTCGTGACGGCGACGAAGACGGCGTCGACGAATACTCAGCACCCCAAAGGGCCGCCATGCTGGCGCTGTCAAAGGAATTTGGGCGCTAATCTTGGCGTTCGCGCAATGAGCGAGTGACGTCTTCGCGGTTGTGTCTGCAACCGATTGGTGCGGCGCGTCAGTTCTCTAATGACGAAGAACGTGTTCGTTCAATCGCTCAACTGAGTTCCAGCCTTGTGCTTGGGACAAGACCGATATATTGACGCCATGACTGATGTCGTGAATCAGTCATCCCCCAAATTGTGCAACGCACTCACGGAACCGAGAAAAATGGACGAGAAATCGGAAGTCATTGAGATGACGGCGGATATTGTATCCGCTTACGTCGGAAACAATTCGGTCGCGGCGGCGGATCTTCCCAATCTCATCCAAAGCGTCCACCGCGCTCTGGCGGGGATCTCCTCGGGTTCGGACGTTCAGGAAGCCGCGCCGAAGGAACCTGCGGTTCCTGTGCGCCGGTCGATTACGCCGGATCACCTTGTTTGCCTGGAAGACGGCCGCAAGTTCAAGTCGCTGAAGCGGCACCTGCGCACGAAATACAATATGAGCCCGGAGGAATACCGGGCGAAGTGGGGTCTGCCGAAGGATTATCCGATGGTCGCCCCGAACTACGCCAAGGCGCGTTCGGACCTGGCCAAGCAGATGGGCCTGGGTCAAGGCGGCCGTCAGGCTCCGCGCAAGCGGGCCGGCAAGTAGGCTTCGAAATAAATTCGAGCTCCCGGAAACGCCCGCCCACCGGCGGGCGTTTTCTTTTGCGCGTCCCGGCCTCCTGGGCGCTGCGGGGGAGGTTCCCGAGGACAGCTTCGCCACCTTTTGGCCTGATTTCTCGTCGCACCCCCTGTTTTCCACTTGCCGGTGAATCACCGGGTGGGCGATAAGTGATTCGTCGCGATTCCAAGGGGTTGTTAAGGAATCTGAATATGGCCGCACAGATAGGAGCTTCCGCGGCGGCCGCCCGCGCCCATGAAGAACTCTATGCCTATTGGTCGGGGCTGCGACATGGGCCGCAACTGCCAGGCCGCGGCGATATCCGCCCCGAGGACTTCAAGCGCCTGCTGCCCACCGTCAGCCTGATCGACGTGCGGCGCGATCCCCTGGACTTCCGCCTGCGCCTGGCGGGCACCGGCCTCTACAGCGTCTATGGCCGTGAGATCACCGGCCGCAGCCTGACCGAGGTCTATAACTCGACGGCCGCCGAATACTGGCGCACGGAACTGACCAAGCTGGTCCATGACCGCCGCCCCGCCGTCGGCGTGCACAACCTCGCCTGGCGCGGCGCGGCGCACCTATCGATCCTGTGGTTGCGCCTGCCGCTCGCCACCAACGGCAAGGACGTCGACATGATCATGGGCTACGACGCCGTGGTCGGGGTCCAGGGCGACACCATCAGCGGAATCCGCGCCGCTTGACTCTGGAGCGCGCCGGGCGCCGAAATCGGCAGCCACTTTCGGCCGTCGCGCTTTAGGCGGTCGCCGCCAACGCCTCGGCGTCGCGGCGCACCCGCCCCACCATCGACGCCAGTCCGTTCGACCGCTGCGCCGACAGGTGGCCGCTCAGGCCCAGCTTGTCGAACGCCGCCTTGGCGTCGAAGGCGAGGATCGTCTTGGGCGGCTGGCCCGAATAGAGCCGCAGCAGCACCGCGATCAGGCCGCGCACGATGTGGGCGTCGGAATCGCCGCGGAAGTCGACCGTGCCGTCGGCTTGAGGCTCGGTGACCAGCCAGACCTGGCTGGCGCAGCCGCGCACCTTGTTGGCGTCGTTGCGCTCGGCGTCGCTGAGCGGGGCCAGTTCGCGGCCCAGGTCGATCACATAGCGATAGCGCTCTTCCCAGTCTCCCAGCAGGTCGAACTCCTGGGCCAGCTCGTCTAGGTCTTGGTCGATGTCGGACATATCACTGGCGACTTAGGGATCGCCGACCCGCGACGCAACCAGTGTTCAGCCGACGGGCAGCCGGACGGTGGCGGTCAGGCCTTCTCCGGGGGTCGATTGCAGCTTCAGCCGGCCGTTCATGGCCAGGCAAAGCAGGTCGACGATCGGCAGGCCCAGCCCTGCGCCCTCGCTGCGGCGGGTAAGCGCGTTCTCGCCCTGCTCGAAGGGGCGCAGCAGGCGGGGAAGGTCGGCGGGATCGACACCAGGGCCGTTGTCGGAGACATGAATCTCGATATCGCCGTCATGCGGGACGGCGCTGATCCGCACCGTGGCGTCCTCGGGCCCGAAGGCCACGGCGTTCTGGATCAGGTTGGTCAGCACGGTGCGCAGGCCGCGCGCGTCGGCGGTGACCGAGGGCAGGGCGCCCTGGTCGTCGATCACGATCCGGGTCCGGCGGGCGGCGATCTCGTCGCGCAGGCCATCCAGCACATCGTCCAGGGCATGGTCGAGGGTCTCGGACCGCGGGTCCATGTCCATCGCCCGGCCTTCCAGCCGCGCGATCTCCAGGATCTGGTTGACCAGCTTGAGCAGCCGGTTGCCGCTGGTGCGGATGATCCCGGCGTATTCCTTGTACTGCGGGGCGCCCAGCGGGCCGTACAGCTCCGAGGCGATGATCTCGGAGAAGCCCAGAATCGAGTTCAGCGGGGTGCGCAATTCGTGGCTGACCATGCGCAGGAAGGATCGCTTGGTCTCGTCCAGGGCCGCCTCGCGCCGCGCGCGCGGGCTAAGGCGTGGCGATTCGGGCGCGAGCTCTTGCGGTTCCGCCGGGTCGCTGGGAAGGAAAGCCGCCTGGGCCATGGGAAACCGAACGCCTCGAGGGCAGGGGAGGCCAAGGCTATGCTCACGCGCTTACGATTTCGTTTCTGTGGAAGATCATACATTTGACTGGTCGCGCCTCGCGCGAGCGCCCTCGCGGGGACTCAAGCGCGAGGGTAATGTCCCGGCCGGTCTTCCTTTCGAGAGGGCCCTGGTTCGTTTCGAGAGGCGTAGCGCAACATCGTGGTCGAGGGCTTTCCCGCCAGCAGGACGCCGAAGCCGAGGCGCCGATCGACGCCGGACCGCGACGCCGTCTGGTGGTGCGCGGGCTGGCTGGCCGTGGTCGCCGCCGGGGCCGCGGGCCTGGGCCTGGCCGGCTTGGCGCCTACCGAGCGGGCGCTCACCGCGCTTGCCGTCGGCGCGCTTCCGGCCATGGTTGGGCTCTTCCTCAATCGCGCCCACCGGGACGGCGCGCGGCGCGCCCTGATACTGGGCTGGGCCCTCTGCGCCGCCCTGGCGGCCGTGATGACCGGCGGCGTCGCGGGCCCCCTGGCCGTCTGGCTGCTGTCGCCGATGGCCGTGGCCCTGGCCGTGGGCCGGAGACAGGGCCTCGCCTTCGGGGCGGCCACGGCCCTGGGTGCGGTCGGTCTCGCGGCCATGGCGGCTCTCAGCCTGCAGATTCCCCCGCCGCGCGCTGACCTGGCGTTCGGCCTGTCCCTGATCGGACTCGTCTCAAGCGCGCTCGCCTTCGGCGCGGGCCTGGTGGCGTTGCAGCGGCAGGGCGAGCTCGAAGCCCTGCGCCGCGATCGGCGCGAGGCGCGGCTGCGCCAGACCCTGGACGAGCAGCCGCACCAATTGCTGGGCGTCCATCCAGAGGGCCGCCTCACGGCGGTCTGGGGCGCCTCGCCGCCCGGCCTGGCGACGCCGGCCGGGTCCGGAGGTCTGCTTGGCGACCTGGCCGCGCCCGCCGACCGGCCGCGCCTGATCGAGGCCCTGAAACGCACCCTGGCCGAGGGGGCCGCGGAGGTCGCCTTCGTCCCCGACGGGACCCCAGACGGCTGGCTGACGCTGAGCCTGCGCCGCACCTGGGACGGCCGGGCGGTGGGCGCGCTGCGCGACGGGCGGCCTGAACGCGAGCGCATGGCTGGACTGGAGCAGGCCAAGGCCGACGCCGAGGCCCAAAACGCCGGCAAATCGCGCTTCCTGGCCAATATGAGCCACGAGTTGCGCACGCCGCTCAACGCCATCATGGGCTTCTCCGACATCATGAAGCAGCGGCTGTTCGGTCCGCTGTCGGACCGCTACGGCGAGTATGCCGAGCTGATCCACGATTCCGGCACCCACCTGCTGGAGCTGATCAACGATGTGCTGGACATGTCGAAGATCGAGGCTGAGCGGTTCGAGCTGTCGCGCGAGGAATTCGACGCCCGCGATGCGGTCTCCGGCGTCCTGCGGCTGATGCGCGGCCAGGCCGATCGCGCCGGGGTCCAGCTGCGCGGCCTGCTGCCCAAGGAGGACCTTGAGGTGGTCGCCGACCGCCGGGCCCTGAAGCAGATCGTGCTGAACCTGATCTCCAACGCCCTGAAGTTCACGCCCCGCGGCGGGGCCGTGACGGTGACGGTTCGCGAAGAAGACCACCATCTGGAGCTGATCGTCGCCGACACCGGGGTGGGGATCAGCCGTGAAGACCTGGTGCGGTTGGGGCGGCCCTACGAACAGGCGGGGGACGCCAGCCAACGCTCGGCGGGCACCGGCCTGGGCCTCTCCCTGGTGCGCGCCTTCGCCGAACTGCACGGCGGCCGGATGCTCATCGAGAGCCGGCTGGGCGAGGGGACTACGGTCACCGTCCGCATGCCGGTGCTGCACGGCGCGGAACTCCCGGCCCGGACGCCGGAGCCGGTGGCCTAGCGGGCGGCGACCTGCAGGAAGGCGCGGCCGGCGGCGAAGTCGCCGACCTCCACATAGGCCCGCCGCACGCTTTCGCCCTGGCCGTCGGCGAACAGGAACTCCACGGCCACGGCCTCGCGGGGGTCGAGCGCCGCCAGGGCCGCGGCCGCCTTGGCCGGGAAGCGGAAGGCCCAGCCCGACTTGACGTCCTTGGGCAGCAGGTCGCGCCCGGCGCTGCTGCGGGCTTCGGCGGCGTAGGCGGCCTGGGCGGTCGCGGGCGGCAAGCGCCGCGCCAGGGGCAGGCGGCCGATGGCCTCGCCGCGATGATCCAGATAGGGGCCGAGCGTCAGGCCGGCGTCGCGCATCAGCAGCCGCGCGGCATAGGGCTGCTGGCCGTCGGGGAAGCTCGCCACCGCCATCAGGGCGTTGGCGCCGTCACGGCCGGCGAGGCCGAACACCATGCGGTTCCAGCCGAAGCTCACCGGCTGCTGCAGCCGCCAGCGGGCGGCCTCGCCGCTGGCGCGGTCGGCCAGCCAGGGGGCGTGGTCGCCGGGGTAGCTCATCCGGCTGAGCTGGGCGTAGCCCTCGAAGGCTTGGCGCACCCGGGCGGCGGCCAGGTTGAGATCATCGGAATCGCAGGGAGTCAGGGCCGCCTTCTGACGGGCGCGGCTTTCCAGGGCCTTGAGTGTCGCCTGGTCGGTCCCGGCCCGCAGCACGGCGCCACGCGCCTGGGCCTGACCGGCGGCCAGGGCGGCGCCTGTCGGGGCGTCGAACAGGCTGCAGCGGCTGTCGGCGGCGGTCATCACCGTGCGCTCGTAGAAGAGGTCGACAGCCCCCGCCGTCGCGACGCCCGGCGCCGCGACGATCGTCGCGGCCAGCGTCAGCCCCACCCATCCACACCCGGCGAGCTGCGCTGTTCTGCGCGGTCTCGTCATGGCTCCTGCTTTTCTCGTATAGGTTCGAGAACTTGGGCGAAGCCTACAGGTTCGCCCTTTCCGTTCCGTTATCGAGACCAAAAATGCTGCTCTCCACTGACATCTGGGTCGCGGCCCTGATCCGCAGGACCGAGTTGGGCGGCGGTTTCGCGGTGGTGGCGCGCAAGGGCGACGCGCGGGCCGGCAGCGTGCTGGTCAAGGTGTTGAACCGGGCCCAAGGCACGACCCGCCTCTTTGCCGAAGCCACCCGCGGCGACGGCGAGCGGGTTTGGATGCAGCCTTCGCTTTCCGACCAGGAGCCGGAACTCGACCGCTATATCGAGCGCGCAGCGCGCATCGACCCCGATATCTGGGTGGTGGAGATCGACGATCGCGACGGTCGCCACTTCCTGACCGAGCCTGTCGAGCAGGGTTAGCGGCCCATTCACCGCCTTCTTCAACCGCGCTGAAAGCCTCGGCGTGCCAATTGTCGCGTCCCCCAAGACGAGACGCGGCGCCTGCATGCTGTTTTTGATGAACGACGTGGTCCTCAATCTCAGCGGCGTCAGGCTATCGCCGCAGATGGCCGCCCGCCGCTTCCAGTCCCTGTCGTTCGAAGCCGTGGGCAAGCTGGGTTGCGAGCTGTTCGCCGAGAACCCGCTGCTGCACGTCAACCGGCCCGAGCGGGCCTGTCGGCTGGCCACCCTGATCATCGCCCGGGCGCCCCGGGTCAACGCCGCCCTGTTCGTGTCGCCGCGCTACGGCTGCGAGCCCGACGAGGTGATGTTCCGCGTCGCCACCATCGGCCTCGACGTCATGGCCGGGTTGTCGAGCCGCCAGGCCGAGGGCCTGCTGGACACCGTCTCGACCGACCGTGAGGTCTGGCGGCGGCTCGCCGCCTGAGCCTTCAGTTTGCGCCTGGGCCCGGCACGCGCTATCGCCCGCCCATGAGCCATTCTCCCGCCGCCGAGGCCGCCCGCCGGCGCACCTTCGCCATCATCTCCCACCCGGACGCCGGCAAGACGACCCTGACCGAGAACCTGCTGCTGGCTGGGGGCGCGATCCGTGCGGCCGGCCAGGTGCGCGCCCGCGGCGAGAACCGCCGCACCCGGTCCGACTGGATGAAGATCGAACGAGAGCGGGGCATCTCGGTCTCGGCCTCGGTGATGACCTTCGACCACGACGGCCTGATGTTCAACCTGCTGGACACCCCGGGGCACGAGGACTTCTCCGAAGACACCTATCGCACGCTCACGGCCGCCGACGCCGCGGTCATGGTGCTGGACGCCGCCAAGGGCATCGAGCCGCAGACGCTCAAGCTGTTCGAGGTCTGCCGGCTGCGCGACATCCCCATCGTCACCTTCATCAACAAGATGGACCGCGAGGCCCAAGACCCCATCGAGCTGCTGGACGAGATCGCCTCGAAACTGGCCCTCGATCCCGCGCCGCTCTACTGGCCGGCGGGCTCGGGCGGGCGGTTCAAGGGCATGCTGGACCTGCGCCACGACAAGTTCCTGCCCTTCGCCAAGAAGGGATCGGACAAGGACGAGGGCCACCCCGCGGCGATCGCCTTTCACGGCAACGCCATGGGCAGCTACCTCGAACCAGACGAGCAGGCGGAGCTCGAAGAGAACGCCATGCTGATCCGCGAGGCGTCAAAGCCCTTCGATCCCCAGGCCTTCCTGGAAGGCCACATGACCCCGGTGTTCTTCGGCTCGGCCCTGCGTCATTTCGGTATCGACCAACTGCTGCAGGGCCTGGGCGCCTACGCCCCGCCGCCGAAGGCCGTGTCGGCGGCGAAGGCCGGCGAGCCGACCCATGTGGTCCCGGGCGACCCGGAGGTGACCGGCTTCGTCTTCAAGGTCCAGGCGAACATGGACCCCAACCATCGCGACCGCATCGCCTTCCTGCGGCTGTGCTCGGGCAAGTTCCAGCGC
Source organism: Phenylobacterium sp. (assembly GCF_030697925.1). Taxonomy (GTDB): domain Bacteria; phylum Pseudomonadota; class Alphaproteobacteria; order Caulobacterales; family Caulobacteraceae; genus Phenylobacterium. The sequence goes on from NZ_JAUYOJ010000229.1 coordinate 19,127, forward strand.
GGCATGAAGCTGAAGGTGCAGAACACCGGCCGCCAGCTCTCGGTCAATGCGCCGATCATGTTCTTCGCATCGGACCGCGAACTGGCCGAGGAGGCCTTCGCCGGCGACGTCATCGGCATCCCCAACCACGGGATCCTGCGGGTGGGCGACAGCCTGTCGGAGTCCGGGACCCTGCGGTTCGCCGGCCTGCCCAACTTCGCGCCCGAAATCCTGCAGCGCGTGCGGGTCAAGGATCCGCTGAAGGCCAAGCACCTGACCAAGGCCCTGCAGGGCCTGGCGGAGGAGGGCGTGACCCAGCTCTTCCGGCCCAATATCGGAGCGGACTTCATCGTCGGCGCGGTTGGCCAGCTGCAGCTTGAGGTGATGGCCGACCGTCTGGCCAACGAGTACCAGCTGGAGGTGCTGTTCGAGGCCGCGCCCTATGCCGAGGCCCGCTGGCTGGTGGGCGAGAAGGCTGACCTGGAGGACTTCGCCGGCAAGCACAAGATGGCCATGGCCGTCGACATCGACGACCAGCCGGTGTTCCTGGCCAAGTCGTCCTGGGAGATGGGCTATGTGGCCGAGCGCTTCCCGAAGGTCACCTTCGAGCGGGCGCGGGAACGGGCTTAGCAGCCGGCCAAACACATCCCGATATCTTCTCCTCTCCACCCGTTTTCGGGGAGGAGGAGCCGGGCGCCGGCATCCCACACGCAAGTTCCGGGCCAGAATTGGTTAATGCGACTACACAACAAATTTAGATTTCATTAACCATAACAAGCACATTAACCACTTGTTTACGAACTCGGCTCCGGCTTTGCTCCGTCAGGCCTGAACCCCGCGTGGGCGTCCCGTGTTGAGACGTCGGGGGTTTGTCGGAGCCTGGCCATGTTCGAGTTCGGTCGTGAGCTGAAGCGCCTGTTCGGCCAGGATGGTCTTCGACCTCCCCATGACGGTCTCACGGGCGGCGACTCCTCGCTCCTGGAACTGCTCGATCTCCGGCTGATCACCCAGGAGGGCAAGGCCGCTGACATCGCCGCCGGCCGGGTCGGCGCCAAGGACAAGGCCCAGCGCCGGCTGGAGAGCGCCATTGTCTGGCGCGAGGTGGCCCGCCGATCGGGCGACGCGGCCGCCCTGCGCAAGGCCGCGGCCACCGCCGAAGCCGCCGCCGAGGCCTTCGGCCGCGACCGCCGTCCCGACGGCTGGGCCCGCGCCCGCTGTGAACAGGCCTTCTGCGCCATGCTGGGGGCCGAGCTGTTTGGCGATGAGGGCTTGAACGCCGCCGCCGACGTCGCCTTCCGCGAGGCCCGCGCTGCCGCGCGCGGAGGCCTGGCCCTGCCGCTGGCCGACATCGGCATCGCCGCCATCGAGGCGCGCGAGCGCATGGCCACGGGCGACGCCCAGGCCGCCCGCATCGCCGCCGCCCGTTTCACCGTCCCCATCACGGGACTCGAGGCCCTCACCCGCCGCTGTCGCGCCGCGCGCCTGCTGGCCGTGGAAGCCCGGCTCGTTCAAGCCGACATGCTAATGGGCTGGGGCGCGCGCCTGCGCGACGAGGAATTGCTGGCCGCGGCCCGGGACATCGCCGAGCGGGCCACCGATGGCCTGGATCCGGCCTATGAGCCGCTGAGCTGGGTCCGCGCCGCGGCCCTGCGCGGCCAAGCCCTGGCCCTGCTGGGCGAGATCACCGGCGAGGTCGAGACCCTGGCCGAGGCGGTCGGCGCCCTGGCCGATGTGCTGAACGAACTCACCCGCGACCACAGTCCGCTGGACTGGGCCCGTGTCCAGACCGCGCTCGCCCAGGGCCTGCAGGCGTTGGGCGAGGCTGGGGCCTCGGAACGCGCCTATGAGCAGGCGGTCACCTGCTACGACCGGGCCGCCCATGTGCTGAAGAAGGCGCCGGGCCTGTCGCTGCGGGCCTTCGGCGCGTCGAACCGGGCCCTCTGCCTGGCCCGCTCGGCCGAGCTCTCGGGCGACCTGACCGTGCTGGACGCCGCGGAGTCGGCCTTCAAGATCGAACTTGCCAATCTGGCCGCCAAGCGCGACCCGGCCGCCTGGGCGCTGATCCAGGTCAACCTGGCCCGCATCTACGAGGCGCGGCTGGACATCACCGGCGTCGATCGCGGCGAACGCGCGGCCGCGGCGATGGCGCTCAACGGCGCCCTGGACGTGTTCGGCGAGATGGGTCTGCGCTCGCTCAGCATCGTGGCGGCCGACGGCCTGGCGCGACTGACCGGCGGATCGGCCGCCGCGGCGAGGTAAAGTCGCTTCTCAACCCCAGGTCGCCGTGCCAGCATGACGCGAAGTCTGGGGGACGTTCATGAGACATTTGGCGGCGGCGCTGGCATGCGCGCTCTTGCTTGGCGTTCCCGCGCGCGCCGACGAGGAGCTTGACGTCAAGCCGGACTGGCTAAAGCGGCCAACGCCCGAGAGCCTGATGTCGGTCTGGCCGAGAGAGGCCCTGCAGCGGGGACTCGGCGGCAAGGCGGTCATTTCGTGTTCCGTGTCCCTGCAAGGCGCGCTTCGCGACTGTTCGGTCGTGAGCGAGTCGCCGGCTGGATCTGGCTTCGGCGTGGCCGCCATAGCGCTCACGCCGCAATTGCTGATGAAGCCCGGCATGCGAGGCGGAAAGCCGGTGGTGAGCACGGTCAGGATTCCGATCAACTTCGAAGGCGCGGGACCCGCGCTCGGCAGCCGCCTAACGGGCGCGGGATCGGGCCCCTTGATGCGCATGGTGTTGAGCAACGTCACCTGGCGTCAGGCGCCGACCTATGCGGAGGTCGTGGCCGTCTACCCGGAGAAGGCCAAGGCTCGCGAGGCGGGCGGCCGAGCCACCCTGAACTGCACCTTCAAGGCGGGGGGACTCGTGGGATCTTGCGACACGATCACGGAGGAGCCGAAGGGGATGGGATTCGCCGCTGCGGCCCGCACCCTGTCCAGCCGCTTCGTCGGACCCGAGACCTTGAAGGATGGGCGGCCCACGAAGGGCGTCGACGTGCAGATCCCCTTCGTCTTCGCCGTCGACATGCTGAACCCGGCGAGCCGTACGATCGGCAAGCCCCAATGGACGTCGCTGCCGGACGGCCAGGATATGGTGGCGGGCTATCCCGCCGCCGCCGTGGAGGCCGGCGTTAGGACCGGGCGGGTGGTCATGAATTGCCAGGTTGTCGCGGAAGGACGTCTGAGCGCCTGCGCCACGGAGCGCGAAGAGCCCGCAGGCCTCGGATTCGGCGACTCCGCTGTCGCATTGTCGAAGGCCTTTCGGGTGCAGACCTGGAGCACCGAGGGATTGCCGACGGTCGGAGGCTCGATCCGGGTGCCGCTGCGCTATGAGATGCCGAACGCCCCGCCCGCCAAGCCCTAGGCGGCGGCGACGTCTCGGGTCTGGCGGCGCAGGCGCCAGAAGCGGATGGTCCGCTGGGCGGCCTCGCGCGGCAGGTTCTCGTAGAGTTCGCCATATTCTCGGGCCCGGCCCATGGCGTTGGAGTCGCGGTCGAGGATCAGCACGGCGAAGGTCAGGTACAGCGAACGGTCGAAGCCGGCCGCCTTGCAGACGATGGAGAGCGCATCCAGCTCGCGGCGCTCGAGAATCCGCCGGGCGGTGTGGAAGTCGATCTCGGCCAGTTCCGACAGGGCCACCAGGAACTTGCTGGTCTCGCGCTGGCGCAGGAAGCCGGCCAACACCTGAGGGGTGATGGCGCCGCGCAGGCGCAGGATGCGGACCTGCTTCTCGGCCTCGGAATAGTCCTGCGGCAGGGCGCCGTCGCGTTCGGCCAGCTGCTTGCGGCCGACGGCGAGGGCCGCGTCCAGCTCGGCGGGATCGACCTCGGCGTTACGCGCCAGGATCTCGCCGCGTAGCTTGGCCTCGACCACGAAATACATCTCGTTCAGCAGATCGACCGGCAGGCTCTTGCGGGTGACCACGGCCTCATGCAGGGCCGGGTTCTCCGCGGCGCGGTCGACGACGATCTCGTGGACCTCGCGCGACAGCAGAGCGCCTTCGTTGGCCAGGAGCACGCCGACGGTCTCGTCGTCGCCGCGTTCGACGATGGCTTCCGACAGGGCCTCCGACACCAGGGGGCGCTGGGAGATGGCGCGCAGGTGGTCTTGGCCGCGGGTGCGGGCCACCGACAGCAGGTCGTCCTCGGTCAGGGCGTGGGAGCCCTCCAGCACCGGACGGGCGACCTCGATGGAGGCGTCGCGCGCCAGGTCGCGGATCAGGCCCTGCGGCGCGACCTCGGCCTGCGCCATCCTGTGGGCGAGTTCGGCGCGCACGGCCTCTTCCATCTCGCCGGCGAGCTGGCTCATGACGTCGTCGAACAGCTCCATCTCAGGGCCGCCCTTGAGGTCCTCGCTGGCGAAGAACAGGTCCGTCACCCCGCGCAGCAGCTCGCGCCGCCGTTCGCTGGACGGCTCCTGGGCCATCTCGATCAGGTCGTGGAGTTTGGTGCGCTGCATGAACGGGTCTTCTTCAGAAGACGCCCGGACTGTCGTCCGGATCGTCGTCGTCGGGTTTCGGGGAGGCTTGGACGCCTGCGTCCGGCGGGCCGATCAGGACGTAGCGGTCGCCCCCCGGCTGTTGTGGGATCGCGTCGGGGGTCAGCCCGTAGCCGCGGTGGACCGAGTAGAGCCGGGTCGCGCCGCCGGCGCCGCGCGGGGTCGTGGCGACGGTGGCTGGCGGACCGCCCAGCAGGGCGGGGGCCGGGGCGACCGCGGCGAGCCGCATCGGCTGCGGCTGCGCGACAGGCGCGGGCGGCGGCGCGGCGGCGGCGATCTGTTGGGCGACCGCGGGCGGCGTGTCGTAGAGCGTGCCGGGCAGGTTCGCCTTGGGGGCGCTCCACTGCAGCGGGATCGGGGTTTGCGGCTGGAACGGCTGGTAGGCGCGCGGCTCGGGGCCGCTCTGGATTCGCGGCGCGGGCGGTAGGCCGCCGGCGCGGAACTGGCTGGCGAGCGCCAGGGGCTCGGGCCGCGATGGCGCGTGGGGACCGGCAGCGACCGGCGGGGCGGGCTGCGTCTTGCGCGACCAGGAGAGGGTGGGCCCGTCATAGGAGGCGCCGATGGCGGCGGCCGCGGCGGTGGGCGAGCGGTCGCCATAGCGATCACCCGCCATCTGGGCGGCGGCCGGGGAGGCGCTTGCGAGCGCGACGATGAGGAGACCCAGGCGCATGGTCCGCCAGGGTTAACCCCAAGCCGCTTAACCCCCGACTAACAGCTAAGCCTAACGGCCTCGCCACCATGTCAGGCCCGCGTGCTCAGCTCGGTCGAGGAGGGCGTGCAGCGCGACCCCCATCAGGCCCAGCACCACCAGGGCGGCGATCATGCGGGCGGTCTGCAGCTTGTTGCCGGCGTCGAGGATCTGCCAGGCGAGGCCGCGCACCCCGCCGGAGCCCGCGCTGAACTCGGCCACAACGGCGCCGATGATCGCCAGGCCCGCGCCCACCTTGTGGCCCTCCAGCAGGAACGGCACGGCCGACGGCAGCCGCAACCGCATCACCCGGCTCCAACGCCCGGCGCCATAGAGGTCGAACAGCCGCTCCAGGTCGCGGTCGGCGGCGTGCAGTCCGGTGATCGCCCCGGAGAAGATCGGGAAGAAGGCCACCAGCACCGCGAGCGCGATGATGGCCCTCTCTGGGTGGTCGATGCCGGCCCAGATCAGCACCAGGGGCGCGATGGCCACCACCGGGGTCACCTGCAGCACCGAGGCCAGGGGCCTGACAGCGGCTTCCAGCAGGGGGCTGAGGCCGACCACAACCGCCACAGCCATGGCCGCCAGGCTGGCGATGACCAGGGCGATGATCGCCGTCGACAGGGTGATCCAGGCCGCGGCCATGAGCACCGGCAGGTGCTCGACCAGCGCCAGCGCGACCGCCGATGGGGCGGGCAGGAAATAGGCCGGAACTCCCAGGGCCCGGACCGCGGCCTCCCACGCGCCCAGCAGGACGGCGATCAGGACGAAGGGCGCCAGGGCGCGGATCATGCCGCCAGCCCCGCGCCGCGGGTGAGCAGGCCGGTGACCTCCTCGACAGCCGTCCGGAAGCTTTCACAGATCCGGAACCCCGGGGGACGGGGCAGGGGCCCTTCCACCTGGGCGATCCCGGCGATCCGGCCGGGCCCGCGCGTCAGCACCATCACCCGGTCGGCCATGTAGACGGCCTCCTCCACATTGTGGGTGACGAAGACGATGGCCGGCCGCGAAGCCGCCCAGAGGGCCAGGACGTCGTCGGCCAACGCCCGGCGGGTGATCTCGTCCAGGGCCGCGAAGGGCTCGTCCAGCAGCAGCAGGCGCGGTTCGGTGACCAGGGCGCGGGCCAGCGAGGCCCGCATGGCCATGCCGCCGGAGAGGGTCGCCGGCCGAGCTAGCTCCGCCCCAGCCAGGCCCACCCGCGCCAGGGCCGCCACCGCGCGCTCGTAGGCCTGGGCGCGGGGCGCGCCGGAGAGCTCCAGCGGCAGGGCCACATTGGCCCGCGCGGTCAGCCAGGGCGCCAGGGTCGGCGCCTGGAACACCACCGCCGTCTCGCCGCGTCCAGGCGCCCGTCGGACGCGACCGCGGCTCGGCGCCTCGAGGCCGGCCAGCAGCCGCAAGGCCGTGGACTTGCCGCAGCCCGACGGACCCACGAGGGCCAGGATCTCGCCGGCCTCGACGCGGAGGTCGACGGGTCCGAGCACCGGCCCACGCGGACCGTACTCGACCTCGACATCTTCCAGGACGGCGACTGCGGTCACTTCGCCGCCGGGGCCACGAACTGCAGGGTGTAAGCGCGCTTGAAGTCCATATCCTTCGGATAGACCCCCTGCGACGACGCGACCTCGAAGAACTCAGCCCAGCGGGCGTCGGTCATGACGCCGATCCCGCCCGCCTGGGCGTCGCCGGACTCGACGATGCCGTAGGATTTCAGCTTCTCGCGCGCCTGGTCGAGGATGTCCTGGGTCATTTCCGGATTGTCCTCGCGGATCAGGGCGTCGGCGGCCTTGGGGTCGCCGTGGAGGTAGTCCTTCCAGCCCTGGGCCGTGGCCTCGACGAAGGCTTTCACCGCCGCCGGGTCCTTGGCGATCAGGCTGTCGGGGACCAGGATCATGGTGGCGTAGCCGGGATAGCCCTCATCGGCGAGCAGGAAGACCTTCGGTTTGATCCCGACGGTCTTCTCGATGGTGTAGGGCTCGCTGGTGACATAGCCTTGCTGGGCCACGCGCTTGTCGGCCAGGAACGGGGCGGCGTTGAAGGTGTACTTGCGCACCTGGTCGTCGGTGAAGTCGTACTTGGCCTTCAGCCACACCCAGAAGGCCGAGACCGAGGCGTCCGACAGCAGGATGGGATGGCCCCTCAGGTCGGCGATCTTCTCGATCCCCTGGCCGGGGTGGGCGATCAGCACCTGCGGGTCCTTCTGCATCATCGCCGCCACCGCCTTCACCGGCACGCCCTCCTGGGCGAGGTTCATGACGATGAAGCTGTTGGAGCCCATCCCCGCTTCGACCGCGCCGGAGGCCAGGAGCTGGGGCACGTTCACCCCCGGACCGCCCTGGACGATCTGCACGTCGAGCCCGCGCTTGGCGTACTCGCCCGAGGCCAGGGCCTGGTAGAAGCCACCGTGCTCAGCCTGGGCCCGCCAGTCGGTGGCGAAACGGATGGTGGTCCGGCCGGCCTGGATGGGGGGTTCCTGCTTGGCCGGAGAACAGGCGCAGACCAGGGCGGCGAGCGCGACGGCGGCGAGGCGCAAGAGTTTCATGGACATCCCCCAACTGGACCGGGCGCGAGCCTAGTCGGCGATGCGGACGCTTCCAAGGCCCGCGCCGCGCAGGAAGGGGATTTCTAGGCCGCGGCCTCGGCGGCGGGATTGTCCGACGCAGCCAACCACTTGGCGATGATGGCGTGCAGCGCCTGAATCTGGACGGGCTTGCCGATCGCGTCGTTCATCCCGGCCTTGAGACAGGCGGTCTCCATCTCCGGCATGACGTCGGCGCTCATGGCGATGATCGGGATCGTGGCGTTCGGCCCGCCCAGGGCGCGAATCTTGCGAGTTGCCTCCAGGCCGTCCATGCGCGGCATATGTACGTCCATCAGGATCAGGTCGCAGCCGCCCGAGCGCGCGGCCTCGACAGCCTCCTCGCCATTCTCGGCCAACACCACCTCGCAGCCCAGCAGGCCCAGCACCGTGGCGCCCAGTTCGCGGTTCATCGGATGGTCGTCGACCAGCATTATGCGGGCTCGCAGTTCCTCGGCGGCCGGCGCAGCGGCCTCCACGGCCGCGGCGACCTCGGCCTGGGCGGCGGGAATCTCGAACCAAAAGATCGAGCCGGCGCCCGATCCGCCGTCGACGCCGATCTGGCCGCTCATCAGCTCAGTCAAGCCCTTGCAGATGGCCAGACCCAGCCCCGTGCCGCCATGGGCGCGGCTGACGGAGGAATCCACCTGGCTGAAACGCTTGAACAGCCGCTCGATCTTGTCGGAGGGCACCCCCACGCCGGAGTCGGTGACCGTGAAGCGCAGGGCGAAATCGCTCTCGTTCTCGCGGACCTGGACGTCCAGACGCACCCGGCCAGTCTCAGTGAACTTGATGGCGTTGGACAACAGGTTCAGCAGGACCTGACGCACCCGCAGGTCATCGATCATCAGCGGTCGCTCGACCGGACCGATGAAGCCGAGCTGCAGATCCAAACCCTTGCGCCGGGCGGCCTCGGCGACGATGGCGAGCGAATCCTGAGCGAGAGCACGCGGGGTGACCGGGCGGCGCGCGAGTTCGACCTCGCCGGCCTCCATCTTGGAGAAGTCCAGGACGTCGTTGACGACGGTCAGCAGAGAGGCGCCGGCCCGGTCGATCAGGCTCAGCTGGCGGCGGGCGGCCTCGGGCAGATCGTCACGCCGCAGCAGCACCTCCGTGAAGCCAACGATCGAATTCATCGGCGTGCGGATCTCGTGGCTCATGGTGGCCAGGAACTCGGCCTTGGCCTGGCCGGCGGCGACGGCGCGGGCCTGGGCGGCGCGGGCGACCCGGGTGCGGCCGGCCCACAGGCGCTTGAGGCGCTTCTGGTCGGCGATGGCGAGCCCCATGGACAGGCTGGAGAAGAAGGAAATGGCGATCAGGAACTGCAGGCTGCGGGTCTTCTCCACCATCGTCCAGATCGCCCCAGTCGCCGGGCGAAAGTCGTTCAGCATGAGACCGGCGCCGATCGCCGCCAGGACGAGCGCCGAAACCGCCGCCCCGCGCGGGCCCAGCCGGACGGCGATCAGGGTCAGGATGGGAAACACCATCAACGGCATGGGGAAGCGGATGGGCAGGAAGCAAAGGACGCTGGCCGCCGCGATCAGGCCGTAAAGACCGACCTGCTCCAGGACCGAACGCCGGAAGTCCTCGCTGAGGTCGCGCCGGGAAACCATCAGGATGACCGGCAGCACGATCGCCACACCCAGGGCGTGGGAGTAGAACCAGGGGCCCAGGACCTCGTTGAAGCTGCGCCCGAACAGGGTCAGCGCGTCGGCCGCCAGCACGGCGCTGGCCGCCGTGGCCGGCGCCACGGCGAAGCCGATCAGCCGCGCCACCCGCTTCAGGCTGGTCAGCCGCATGGTCTGGCCGCAGGTCTTGTGGGCCAGCCAGGCGGTGGCAAGGGACTCGCCCAGGCAAAGCAGCGAGAAGGCCAGGCCGATCAGGGGCGGGTTGATCCGCAGATTGTACAGGAATTGGAAGGCGAAACAGATCGCGGCGACACCGAATCCCCAGCGACGCGGCAGGAGCAGCAAGGCGGCGGCCACGATGCCGCTGCCGAGCCAGATCGTCGCCACGCCGCCCGCGGCGCGGGTCAGGCTCAAACCGAACACCACGCTCGCCGCGAACCCCATGATCAGGACCACGCTCAGCGCCAGGTGGCGTGATCGGCCGGCGCTCGGGCGCTTGGTGTTCTCCCGGGTCATGCGGCGATTTTCGCGCGGTGTGGCGACCAAAGCCTTAAGGATGACGGCCAAACGTCAGTATGTCGCATGTGCGCATAGCAAGAGGGCGACGCCACGGTCGCCCGGTGCGTCGCCCTCTAATCCAGATCCGTTGGGGGATCTGCGCCTTCAAGGTCGGTCGGCGACTTCGATCACGGGCTTCCCCGCAGGTTTCCGTCGCAACCGTTGTCCCTGGAGGGCCGGTCTCCGGGTCGCCCCAGTTTCCGTCCTCCGAGAACCTTCCGCTCGTCTGGCGGTCCGGTTTCCCGGTCCGCCCGCGCCGCGGTCCCTCTCGGCCCCTTGACGTTCCCACCACACCCGCTATGACGCAAGCGCCCGACCTTGCCGTGGTGTGGGCGACGCCGCTGGAATCGGTGGAAGGCCTGTGGACAGGTCGGGGATTTCGGCGAAATTCATCAGTTATTTCAAACTCTAAAATAATCCACAGGATTGCTGCGCCGATGGTTCGGCGCGCGTCGTCGCCGGTTTTGGAGCCGGTGGTCTGGAGCGCGGCGGCGATCTGTGCGACGACGACGTGACACGGTTAAGATCGCGCGTTGGCAGGTCCGCGGCGGTTCGCGGGGGCAGGGATGAGCATTCAGGGTCTGGGCGCCGGCCTGGCGGTCGCCGTCGTTCTGTCAGGCGCCTCGGCGGCCCAGGATTTCGATGGGTCCCTGAGCGCGGCCGAGCGCCGGGCGGTGGCCGCCAGCGGCCTGCCGCGCGCGCAGGTGGTTTCGATCAAGCGCGACCTGGTGGTTGCGATCCAGAACCGCGGAACGACCAAGGGCGGGGTCCTGTTCGAGGGCGTCCAGCTGCGCGGCGAGGCGGTGAGCGCCGAGGCCGGTCGCAATCTGGGTTACCGCTCCATGCGCTCGACGGTGAACGTGGACTGCGCGCGTCGCCGCGACATGGTCCTGCGGATGACCATCTATCCGGAGCCGAACGGCAAGGGCGAACCGATCCTGCGCCAGGTTCCGGGCGGCTGGATCCAGCCCTCGCCCAGCGCCTTCATGTCCGACGTGATCGCCTCGATCTGCAGCGACGCGCCCAGCGCGGTGATGGCGTCGCCCGAGCGGCCGCCGCCGCCGGCCACGCCCAAGGCGGCCCCGCCGCCGGTCCGAGCGCCGGAGCCGGCTGCGCCGCAACCGATCGCCGCCGCCGAAGACTCAGAGACCATCGCCACCGCCGTGAGCGCCCGCCGACGCCTGCTCATGCCGCCCGGCGAGCCGGCCGCCGCACCGTCGCCGTCGCAACCCATTGTCGCGGCCGGATCCGCTCCACCGCCGCTCCCAACACCGACGGCCAGCGGCAATTTCAAGGTCCAGATCGTCGCGGTCGGCACGGCGCGTCAGGCCGAAAACGCCTTGGCCGAACTCGGCCCTCTGCCCGAGCCGCTGCGCAAGAGCGTCGAGCTGGCCACGGTTGACGGCCGCATCTTCCACCGCGCCCTGGTCACCGGCTTCACCAACCGCGCCGAGGCGAAGCTGTTCTGCGAGGTGGTCGTCGAGGCGGGCGGAGTCTGCTTTGTCCGCTAGCGGCCGGCTTCCAGCGCCTCGCGGCGTTCTTCCAGCTCCAGCCAGGCTTCTTCCGAAGCGGCCAGTTCGGCGCGGGCGGCTTCCAGGGCCTTGTTGATCGTCTGGAACTTGGCCGGATCGCGGGTGTAGAGCGCTGGGTCGTGCAGGTCGGCCTCCATCTTGGCGATCTTGCCGGGCAGGGCGGAGATCGCGGCCTCCAGCTCCTGCAGCCGGCGCTGGTCCTTGTAGGAGAGCTTGGTCGGCTTGGCCGCTTCGCTCCTGGCCGGTGCGGGCTTGGCGGCGGCCGACGCGGCCTTCGCCGCGATGGCCTGGAAGAAGCCGGGGTTCTGGGACAGGAAGTCCTGCCATCCGCCCGGCGTCTCGACCACCTTGCCGCGGCCGTCGAGGGCGATGGTGGAGGTGGCCAGCCGGTCGATGAAGTCGCGATCGTGGCTGACCAGGATCAGGGTTCCCTCATAGTCGGCCAACAGGTCTTCGAGCAGGTCGAGGGTGTCCATGTCGAGATCGTTGGTCGGCTCGTCCAGGACGATCAGGTTGGCCGGCGTGGCCAGCGCCCGGGCCAGCAGCAGGCGGTTGCGCTCTCCCCCCGACAGGCTGCGCACCGGCTGGCGAAGCTGGTTGTCGGTGAACAGGAATTCGCGGGCGTAGGAGGCCACGTGCTTGGGCTGGCCGCGGACCATGACCTGGTCGCCGCCCAGCGGGGTCAGGACGTCGCGCAGCAGCATCTCCGGCTTCAGGTCGGCGCGGGCCTGGTCGATATAGGCCACGTCCAGATTGACCCCGAGATTGACGCTGCCCGCGTCGGGCGGGATCTCGCCCAGCAGCAGCTTGACCAGGGTGGTCTTGCCCGCCCCGTTGGGGCCGACGATGGCCACCCGGTCGCCGCGCAGGATGCGGGTGGAGAAGCCCTTCAGCAGGGTGCGGTCGCCATAGGTCTTCTCGATGCCCTTCACCTCGGCCACGCGCTGGCCCGAGGTCCCGGAGGAGGCGATGTTCATGGAGAGCGACCCACGCGCCTCCTTCAGCCGCTCGGCCTTGGTCTGGCGCAGGTCCATTAGGGCGCGGCGGCGGCCCTCGTTACGGGCCCGGCGTCCGGTGACGCCGCGCTGCAGCCAATACTCCTCGCGCTCCAGCTGCTTGTCGAGGCGGCGCCCCTCCTCGGCCTCGGCGGCTAGGATGCGCTCGACCCAGTCGTCGAAGTGCTTGAAGCCCTTGTCCAGGCGGCGGACCCTGCGGTGCTCCAGCCAGAACGAACGGTTGGTGGTGCGCTCCAGGAAGGCGCGGTCGTGGCTGACGATCAGCAGGGCGGCCTTGGACTTGGAGAGCTCGGCTTCCAGGGTCTCGATGGCCAGGATGTCCAGGTGGTTGGTCGGTTCGTCCAGCAGCAGGATGTCGGGCTGCTCGGCGACGGCGCGGGCCAGGGCCGTACGCCGGATCTCTCCGCCCGACAGGCCGGAAGTGGACTTGGCCGGATCGACGCCGAACAGGGCCAGGGCCGCCTCGGCCTCGTGGGGGGCCGCGCCGCCGGCGGTGGCGTGGTCCAGCAGGGTCGCGCCGACGATCTCCGGCTCCTGGGGCACATAGGCCACGCGGGTTCCGGGCTGGATGGCGCGCTCACCGTCGTCAGCCTGGACCTGGCCGGCGAGGATCCGCAGCAGGGTCGACTTGCCCGCCCCGTTGCGGCCCACCAGGCAGGCGCGCGAGCGCGGCTCGACGGCCAGGTCGACGCCGTCGAACAGCATCTTGGGCCCGTCGGCGAGGCGGACGTCCTTGAGCGCGAGAATGGGGGGCTTCATGCGGGGAGGGACATAGCCGCGACCGGCCAGCTTACCAAGCCCGTCAGTTCGGGAGGCGCTCGTCGCGATAGGGCTCGGGATCGCGCGGATAGGGCTCGGGCTCGGCTGGCGGCTCAGCGACCGACGGTTCCGGTTCCGGCTCGGCCACCTGGGAGAACTCATCGGCCAGGTCGTCATAGAAGGCGTTGCGCGGATCGTCCTGGTAGTCCACAGGCCCGCCGGGCGCGAATTCGCCCTCGCCACCCTCGGGATCGGGCAGCAGCCAGTCGAACTCGCGCACCGGCAGGGTCTCGTGGGCGACCAGCATGTAGCGCCGCCAGATCTCGGCCGCGACCTCGCCACCGGTGACCCGGTTCATCGGCCGGTCGTCATCGTGACCGACCCAGACCCCGGCGGTCATGTCGGGGGTGAAGCCGATGAACCAGGCGTCGCGCCAGTTCTGGCTGGTCCCGGTCTTGCCGGCCGCCGGCCGGCCGATCGCCGCCCCCGTGCCGGTGCCCGAGGTGATCACCTTCATCATCATCCGCACCATCATGCTGGCGCGCGGCAGGTCGTAGACCGGAACCGGAGAGGCGGTCTGGTGGCTGAACACCGGCTGACCGCTCACGGTCTGGATCTCGTCGATGACATAGGGGGTGATGCGGTTCCCGGCCTGCTGGAACACCTGGTAGCCCGAGACCATCTGGATCAGCGGGACCTCATAGGCGCCGAGCGTCACCGACAGGTTGGGGTTGGCCGGGATCGTGGTCAGGCCGAAGCGCTTGGCCAGTTCCCCGATCGCCGCCGTGCCGGCCTCGTAGCCCAGCTTCACCGCCACCGTGTTGATGGAGAGCGCGAGCGCGGTGCTCACGCTGACCGGGCCGCGATAGCCGCCGCCGTAATTGCCCGGGCTCCAGTCGCCGTACCTCACCGGGCCGTCGATGCGGGTGTCGGACGGCAATATGCCGTGCTCCAGGGCCGCGGCGTAGATGAAGGGCTTGAAGGACGACCCCGGCTGGCGCCTGGCCTGGACGGCGCGGTTGAAGACGCTTTGGCTGTAGTCGACCCCGCCGACCATGGCGCGGATCGCGCCGCGCTCGTCAATGGCCAGCAGGGCGCCCTGGCTGGGACCGCCGCGTCCCTGTCCAGCCACCACGGCGCGCAGGGCCGAGGCGCCGGCGGCCTGCAGGCGCGGATCGATGGTCAGGCGCACCATCAGGTCGGGGGAGTTGGGTCCGACCATGGCCAGGACCTCGTTGGTCGCATAGTCGAGGACGTAGCCATCGTCGCCGCCGTCGGCCATCGCCCGCGAACCGATCCTGGGTCGCTCGGCCAGGGCGGTCTGGAGCTGGGCGTCGGTGATCCAGGTCTCCTCGCGCATCCGCCGCAGCACCAGGCGCTGGCGCACCTGGGCGCGCTCCATGTTCCGGTGCAGCGCCATGCGCGAGGGCGCCTTGGGCAGGGCCGCCAGCAGGGCGGCCTCGCCCAGGGTGAGCTGGCTGGCCGGCTTGTCGAAATAGGTCCGGGCCGCCCCGTCCAGGCCGAAGGTGTTGGCCCCGAAATAGATGCGGTTGAGATAGAGCTCGAGCACCTCGTCCTTGGTCAGCATGGCCTCCAGGCGATAGGCGAGCGCCGCCTCCTGGATCTTGCGCCTCAGCGTCTGGTCCGGGGCGAGGAACATGTTCTTGGTGATCTGCTGGGCTAGGGTCGAGCCGCCCTCGACGACCGCGCCGGCCTTGTAATTGGCGTGGGCGGCGCGGGCGATGGCCCAGACGTCGACGGCGCCGTGCTTGTAGAAGCGCCTGTCCTCGGCCGCCAGGAAGGCATACGGGACATGGGCGGGCAGCTCGGCCACCCGGACCCGGTCGCCGTATTTCGGACCGCGCGAGGCGATCAGGGTTCCGCTTCGGTCGAAGAACTTGATCGCCGGCGCCCTGTTGATCGCGTAGAGCCGTTCGCGGCCGGGCAGGGGCGGCAGATCGGTCAGAAAGACCTGCTGCAGGTAGTAGGCGCCCCCCGCGGCGGCGAGCGCCACGGCGGCAATCAGGACGATCAGCAGCTTGACCAGCCAGCCCATTCGGCGGCGCGGCGGCTTGCCGCCGGACGGCGGAGCACCCTTGCCTTTCTTGGCCGGGCGCGGCAGGTCGGCGCGGAACGGCGTCCCGGCGTCCGGCTCGGGCGCGGGCTTGCCTCCAGGCCGCAGGCCTTCCGGTCGCCCGTTCGGATGGTCGTTCTCGTCGGTCACGGATATTCTGGGCCGGTCGGGCTCGTTGGATGCAGGACGCCCATAGCATGGCTTCGAGACCTTTCTGGGAAACGAAAGCCCTCACGCACATGACCGTGCGCGAGTGGGAGAGCCTGTGCGACGGCTGCGGCCTGTGCTGCCTGGTGCGGTTCGAGGACGAGGATTCGGGCGAGGTGATCCCCACCCGGGTCCACTGCAAGCTGTTCGATCCCGACAAATGCACCTGCACCGACTATGCGAACCGCAAGCGCCACGTGCCCGACTGCATCAAGCTGACGCCGCACAAT
This sequence comes from Phenylobacterium sp., assembly GCF_030697925.1. Classification (GTDB taxonomy): domain Bacteria; phylum Pseudomonadota; class Alphaproteobacteria; order Caulobacterales; family Caulobacteraceae; genus Phenylobacterium. The sequence continues at coordinate 34,867 of NZ_JAUYOJ010000229.1, forward strand.
ATCGACGCCCTGGCCTGGATGCCGCTGAGCTGCGCCTATCGGCGGATCAATGAGGGGCGAGGGTTGGCCGACTGGCATCCGCTGGTCTCGGGAGATCCCGAGAGCGTCCACGCCGCCGGGGTTTCGGTGCGCGGCCAGACCATCAACGAGGACACCCTGCCGGAGCCGGAGGACGCCATGGACTACGCGGCCTGGGACCTCATGGAGGAGCGCGGCAGGGACTAGTACTCGGCTTGGTATTCGGGCGGCTCCCCGAAGCGGTTCTCGCGGCGGGAGCCCGGCTTGGAGCCGACGAAGGCCAGCAGGCCCAGGGTGAAGCCCATGGCGCAGGCCATGGGCACGGAGAATCCGACCAGGCGCAGGGCCGAAGGCGTTCCCTCGGCGCCGCCGATGAAGCTGAATACGATCCCGCCGATCACCAGGGCCGCGCCGACCGCCAGAGCCCAGAAGCCGGATCGATTGACGTCGTGCAGGCGTTTGACCAGCAAGGCGCCCTGCAGATACCCCCAGATCGCCCAGCCGAGATAATTCAGCACCCACCCGCCGGTCAGGTACTGATAGACGAGCAGCAACAGGAACAACCCGGCGGAGGACAGCAGGAAGACCGCCCGTCCGATCCGACCCGTGAACGAAAACAGCACCGCGCCCATGACGCCCCCGCTAAAGCGACAGCCTAGACTCGGCGCGCGCCCATGGATGTGATATTTTTGCCACAATAGAGCTTGCGCCCCGCTGCAAACCGCCTAATTGAAGGCCCTACACCTTCCCCCCCTTCCACGAGGTTCCTTTCCCTTGGCGCGCGATCCCTATCAGGAGCTGGGCGTGTCTCGCGGCGCGAGCGCCGACGAGATCCGCAAGGCGTTCCGAAAACTCGCCAAGCAGCATCACCCTGACGCCAATCCCGGAAACAAGGCCGCCGAGGATCGCTTCAAACAGGTGAGCGCGGCCTTCGACATCCTGGGCGATCTTGAGAAGCGCAAGAAATTCGACGCCGGCGAGATCGACGCCGACGGCCGCGAGACCATGCGCGGCTTCGGCGGCGGCGGTAGTCCCTGGGGCGGCCAGCAGGGCGGTCAGTGGAACACCAGCCGCGGCGGCCCGGAGGGCATGGAGAGCGGTGACCTGGGCGACCTGTTCAGCGAGATCCTGGGCCGGCGCGGCCAGGGCGGTGGATTTGGCGGCTTCTCCCAGCGTGGCGCCGACGTGCGCGCCAAGCTGGAGATCGACCTGGAGGAGACCATCCACGGCGCCAAGAAGCGCATCGGCTTCTCCGACGGCCGCACCATCGACGTCACCATCCCCAAGGGCGCCGAGGAGGGCCAGACCCTGCGTCTGAAGGGCCAGGGGTCGCCGGGCCGCGCGGGGCCGGGCGACGCCTTCATCGAGCTTTCGGTCAAGCCCCACCCGATCTTCCGCCGCGAGGGCTCGGCCCTGGTCATGGATCTGCCCATCAGCATTCCCGACGCCGTACTGGGCGGGAAGGTCGAGGCGCCCACCCCCGACGGCGTGGTCTCGCTCACCATTCCCAAGGACGCCAATAGCGGCCAGTCCCTGCGGCTGAAGGGCCGTGGGCTCTCGGACGCCCGCGGCAAGCGCGGCGACCTGCTGGGCCGCATCGTGCTGATGCTGCCCGACAAGCCCGACTCCGAGCTGGAAGCCTTCGCCGAACGCTGGCGTAAGGATCGCCCCTATACGCCGCGCCGCAAAGGATAGGCCCCGCGGCGTGACAGACCGCCGCAACCCCTGCATAAACCCGCTATTCAGGCCCGGTTCAGTGATCGGGCGTTAGATTTAGCGCCATGAAGCGTCTGTTCGTCATCGCCGCCCTGCTGGCCGCCGTCCCTTTCGGGGCGCACGCGCAGCGTGGGCCGGACTTCGACCGGCCGTCGTACGGCGGCGGTCGCGGGGACCAGGACACCGCGCGCGAAGCTGTGCGCGGCGGCCGCCAGGTGCCGCTGTCGCAGGTGATCGCCATGATCTCCGCGCGCACGCCGGGCCGTCAACTCAACACCACCCAGGGTGAATTCGGGGGCCGCTCGGCCTATTTCGTCCAGTGGCAGACCAATGACGGCCGGGTCATCATCTTCATCGTCGACGCCCAGAGCGGCGCGATACTCTCCCGCCAAGGCGGCTAAGGGGTTCCCATGCGCATCCTGCTGGTCGAGGACGATCCGGACCTTTCGCGGCAACTCAAGGCGGCGCTCGGCGACGCCGGTTACGCGGTCGACCACGCCCCCGATGGCGAAGAGGCCCAGTTCCTGGGTGAGACCGAGCCCTATGACGCCGTGATCCTGGACCTGGGCCTGCCCAAGGTGGACGGCGTCTCGGTGCTGGAGCGCTGGCGGCGCGGGAACGTGGCCACACCGGTGCTGATCCTCACCGCCCGCGGCGCCTGGAGCGAGAAGGTCGCCGGTTTCGACGCCGGCGCCGACGACTATCTGACCAAGCCCTTCCACACCGAGGAACTGCTGGCCCGGCTTCGCGCCCTGCTGCGGCGTTCGGCGGGCCACGCGGCGCCCAGCCTCTCCATCGGCGGCCTGCGGCTGGATCCGCGCGCGGCGCGGGCCACGGTGAACGGCGAGCCTCTGCGGCTGACCTCGCTCGAATACCGCCTGCTGCACTATCTGATGATGCATGAGGGCCGGGTGATCAGCCGCACGGAGCTGGTCGAGCACCTGTACGACCAGGACTTCGACCGCGACTCCAACACCATCGAGGTGTTCATCGGCCGGGTGCGCAAGAAGATCGGCGCCGACCGGATCGAGACCGTGCGGGGCCTCGGCTACCGCCTGACCGCGCCCGCCGAGGAGTTGGGCGGCGCCGCGACGTGACCCTCGAGGCCCTGAGCCGTCCCTCCCTCGTCCGGCGGCTGGTGATCCTGGCGGCCGGATGGACGCTCGCGGTGCTGATGGTCTCGGCCATCGTGCTGGCCCTGCTGTTCCAGCAGGCGGCGATCCGGCGGTTCGACCAGGGGCTGGCCGAGCTGATCGACAACCTCACCGCCGGCGCCTCGATCGACGACCGGGGCCAGGTCATCGCCCCGGCCCTCACCGATCTGCGGGCCCTGCGCGCCTATTCAGGCAAGTATTGGCAGATCGCCGAGCCGACCCCGCAGGGCGGCATCCACGTGCTGGTGCGCTCGCGCTCCCTGTGGGACTCCGAACTCGAGGCGCCGGCCGACATCGCCGCGCAGCTCCGCAGCCGGCCAGGCCAGCCGGTTTCCTACGACACCCGCGACGAGCTCAATAAGCCCCTGCGGGCCATGGCCACCCAGGTGAAACTGCCCAATCGCGCCGCACCGGTGATCTTCATGGCCGCCGAGGACCGCGGCCCCGTGGACCGCGACGTGCGCGGCTTCATCACCGCCACGGCCGTGGTCTTCGTCCTGCTGGGCGTCGGCATGGTGGCCGCGGTGGTGATCCAGGTCCGGGTGGGCCTGAACCCGCTGTTCGCCCTACGCCGCGAGGTGGCCTCGGTGCGGCGGGGCAACGCCGAGCGTGTCGTGCGGGTCTATCCCACGGAACTCTCACCCCTGGCCGACGAGCTCAACGCCCTGATGGCCCACAATCAGGAGGTCGTGGAACGCCAGCGCACCCATGTGGGCAACCTGGCCCACGCGCTGAAGACGCCGCTGTCGGTGATGCTGACCGAGGCGCGCCAGACCAAGGGCTCGCTGGCCGGCGTGGTCGAGGAGCAAGCCGAGGCCATGCGCCAGCAGGTCGACCACCACCTGCGCCGCGCGCGCGCGGCCGCCCGCACCCAGGGCTCGGGCGAACGGACGCCGGTCGCCGAGGTGCTGGACGAATTGTCGCGGACCCTGGAGCGGATCTTCGTCGACAAGGGGGTGGTCATCGACTGGGACGCCCCCGACGACCTCTACTTCCTGGGCGAGCGCCAGGATCTGCTGGAGCTGGCCGGCAACGCCATGGAGAACGCCGGCAAGTGGTGCAAGGCCAAGGTCCGCATCCGCACGACGCCGATTTCCCCAGAACGCTTCCGGCTTTCCATCGAGGACGACGGCCCCGGCCTGACCCCCGAGGAGCGCGAGGAGGTGGTGCGGCGCGGCGCGCGGCTGGACGAGAGCGCGCCCGGATCGGGACTGGGCCTCTCCATTATCGACGAACTGGCCCGGGCCTACGGCGGTTCGCTGGCCTTGGGCCCGTCGCGGCTGGGCGGGCTTCTGGTCGAGTTGGACCTGCCCCGTGCTGAAGCTTGAAATGGTTTGGTTTTCGGAAAGCCTTAACCGGCGGCAAGCATAAGTGGTCCAAGCGCGGATTGTGACCGCGCCTGGAGTTTCCCCCCGATGGCCGGGCTGCCCGACGCCAAGATCGACATCGTCCGCAACCTCGTCGAGCACGCGCCCGACAAGGTGGTCACCGGCTTGCAGAACGCGCTTGCCGCCGCGGCGGGCGACACGGCCCTGGCCGGGGTGCGGCGGGTGGTCGAGGCTGAGGTCGCCGACCGCAACCTGCGCAACCGCGTGCTGGAGCCCATCGCCCCCCTGTTCACGGGCGACGCCGCCGACCAGGCCCGCATCGCCTTCCCGCGCGCGGCCCTTGCCCTCATCTGGCGCGGGCTGAAGGCCCAGGCGCCGTTCGAAGTGGCCAGCGCCGCCCGGGCGCTGGTGGAATATCGCCCCGGAGCCAGCTCCACCGAACCCTTCGACATCCTGACCCAGATGGCCGCGGACGGCCTGCGAGCGGGAGAACAGCGCGACTTCATCGCGGCCATCGACGCCATTGAGCCGACCCGGCCCGGCGGGACCCAGCACCTGCTCTCCTGCCTGACCCTGGCGCCGATCGTGCGCCAGGCGACCCTTCGGCTGCCCGAATGGATCGGCCGGTTCAACGAGGAGCACGCCGCCGCCGCGCGGGTGGCCTACAAGGACGCCGGCCTCGAGGCCGAGGATGCCGGCCCGCGGTTCTTCGAGATGCTCTCGGCTCAGCTCGCCGAGCCCTGGACCATCCTGCGGGTGGTTTCGGCGGTCATGGACCGGCCGAACGAGCACTACCTGGCCGACTCCGAGCTGGCGATCTTCGCGATCCGGCTGATGGACGCCATCGACGCCAATCTGAAGAAGGTCGCCGACTTCGATCTGAACAGCGGGCCGCCCGGCGGGCTGGCCGCGGCGGCCACGGTGGAGACCCTGACCCTGCAGATCGCCGAGATGGAGAACTCCATCGAGCTGTCGCGCGAGAGCGGCTGGGGCTTCCGCGTCCAGAAGCAGAAACAGACCCTGGCGGCCGTCGTCGAGGGCCGCTTGCGTGAGTTGGACAAGGTCCTGGGCGCGGCCCTGCCCAACCACAAGGTCCGGGTGGCGCGGATGATGCGCACCGAGCCGCGCCTGACCCTGGAGCCTGACGCCAAGCTGGTCGACCGCTGCCGCACCCTGCTGGCCTTCGCCGAGGCCATCCGGCCCAGCGCCAACTATGGCGGTTTCGCCTCGACCCGCGCCAAGGTGATGGAGAAGGCCGGCGAGAGCTTGGACACCTATGTCGAGGAAGTCCTGTCTCTGGTGCGCGACAATGAGGTCCCCGATCGGGAGATCGCCGCGCGCTTCCTGCAGATCGCCGCCGAGTTCGCCGCCCCCGTCCACGAACCCCGCGCCGGGGACATCGTGCGCCGCCGTGCGGCCACCGCCTTCGGCGCCAGGAAGCCGGCGCCGCAGGTCTTCGCCGAGGACCCGGCCAAGCCGGTCTAGGCGGTAGTGACGATTTAGGATTCCCTGACTGGCGCTGTTCTGATTCAACGCTTCTCTTTGGAGGGTGTGTTGGAAGGCGAGGTTCTTCGGGACGATCAGTGGGCGCGGATCGAGCCGTTCGTGCCGGGCGGTCG
>NZ_JAUYOJ010000083.1 GCF_030697925.1 Phenylobacterium sp.
TCGGCTCGGTTGAAATCGCAGTCGGTCCGTTGAGGTGGCCGCTGCTACAGAATCGGCGCCGTGTTCCACGCCCTCCCTTGGCGTCGCTCCGCTCTGGAGCTCGTTTCGTCCTCCCGGCTTGCTCTGGCGGTCGGCTGTCAGGCCGCCACGAAGTCCCTCTCGTTCCTGAGCATGGCGTGCATGATGATGGCGAGGCGGCGGGCTAGCGCGATCCGCGCCTTGCGCATGGTCGAGCGCCTGGCGATGGCCAGCGCCCAGTCCTTGAGCTTCAGCGGCCCCTTGTAGCGGGTGAGCATGATGTTGGCGGCCTCGTAGAGCAGGGTCCGTACGCGGCGGTCCCCGCACTTGGAGATGCCGCCGGTGTAGTCGATCTCGCCCGACTGATATCGGCGCGGGACCAGGCCAAAATAGGCGCCGATGTCGCGGGAGCGTTTGAACCGCTCGACGTCGTCCACCGCGGCAGTGAAGGCCCGCGCCGTCAGCTGACCGACCCCTGGGATCGTCATCAGACGACGACAGGCGCCCGAAGCTCGCGCCAGGCGCCTCATGTCGGCGTCAATCGCCGCCACCGCTTCAAGCACCGCGGCTCGAGCGCTGAGCCGCCCGCGCATCGCCGCCGAGAGACCATCCACGCCATCGCTGGCCCGAAGCGCCTCCTCGACAAAGGCCTTGGTGAGCGCCCGGGGCAGCCTGATCCCGAACGCCACGGCCAGCCCCCGGACCTGGTTCTCCAGGGTCACGCGCTGACCGACGAGCTTCTTGCGCGCGATGATCAAGGCGCGAAGGGCGTGGGCCGCCAATGACTTGACGTGGACCGGCTTGAAGAAGCCGGTGCGCGCCAGATGCGCCAGGCCACGGGCGTCGTTGCGATCGGTCTTGTGCGTCGCCAGAGACTTCAGCGCCTGATAGGCCTGCCGGCTCTCGATGCAGACCACTGGCACACCAGCTCCGACGAGCCCGTGATAGAGCATCGGCGCCATGCGCCCGGTCTCGAAGACCACCCGTCGACACCGCGGCGCCCGCGCTAGCAAGGCTGCGATCGCCGCAGGGCTCGACGCGGTCTTGGCTTCATGAACAACCTGGCCGTCGCGATCCACGATGCACACGTGCGTCTCTTCCATCGAGACATCCAGGCCGGCAAAGGACTCCATGGTCAGTCTCCTCTTCCCGATGAGACCGATCCTCCGCGGCCTCGTGTGAAGAGCAACCGCCCATTACCCCATGTTGAAA
>NZ_JAUYOJ010000246.1 GCF_030697925.1 Phenylobacterium sp.
CCCTGCTCCCCCACAGCCCAAAAGGCTCAGGTGGCGACGGTCCCTCCACCGACAGTCCGCCTGGCGTTGCTCCGTCAGGCGGACGTCCCGGAAGACACCGTCAGACTAACACCGCTCCAACAGACAAGGTGGCGCGTCGCCGGCTTCGGCGACGTGACGGAGGGGGTGGCCGCCCACAAGCAAGGGTCAAAGTCCCCCTCGCCCGGCCATGCGGCCGGGAGCTCCCCCAGAGGGGGAGCATCTTCGAAAGTTCGGTCGGCCGCGGGGCTAGCGGGCCAGCCAGCCGCCGTCGACCGGGACGATCGCCCCGTGCATGTAGTCGGCGGCGCTGGAGGCCAGGAACACGGCCGCCCCGCCCAGGTCTTCCGGCCGACCCCAGCGCCCGGCCGGGATGCGGGCCAGGATATCGCGGCTGCGGCCCTCGTCGGCGCGCAGGGCCTCGGTGTTGTTGGTGGCGAAATAGCCAGGCGCGATAGCATTCACGTTGATGCCCCTGGCCGCCCACTCGTTGGCCAGCAGCTTGGTGAGCCCGGCGATGCCGCTCTTGCTCGCGGTGTAGGAGGCCACCCGAATCCCGCCCTGGAAGGACAGCATCGAGGCGACATTGACGATCTTGCCGCCTCGCCCCTGTTCAACCATCCGCCGCCCGACCGCCTGGGTCAGGAAGAAGGTGGTCTTCAGGTTGACGTCCATCACCGCGTCCCAGTCGTCCTCGGTGAACTCCAGCGCGTCGTTGCGGCGGATGATGCCGGCGTTGTTGACCAGGATGTCGACCCCGCCCAGGTGCTCGACGGTCTCGGCCACGATGCGCTCGATCGGCTCCAGGCTCCCGAGATCGGCGGTGATGTCGTGGAAGCGCCGGCCCTTGGCCTCGACGGCGAAACGGGTGTCCACCGGCGGCGTTCGGCCCACCGCGGCGATGTCGGCGCCCGCGCCGGCCAGGGCCTCGGCTATGGCCTGGCCCAGGCCGGTGTTTGCCCCGGTGACGATGGCGGCCTTGCCGGAAAGATCGAACATTTGCAACGACATGAACCGCCTACTTCAACTGGCAAATGTCGAGGACGTGCATGTCGGTATAGTCGAGATTCTCCCCGCCCATGGCCCAGATGAATCCGTAGTTGGAAGTCCCTGCCCCCATGTGGATCGACCAGGGCGGGCTGATCACCGCCTCGTCGGCGCCGACCACGATATGGCGCATGGCCTCGGGCTCTCCCATGAAGTGGAAGACCTTATTGTCCCCCTCCAGGTCGAAGTAGAAATAGATTTCCGAACGCCGGTCATGCAGGTGCGGCGGCATGGTGTTCCAGACGCTGCCCGGCTTCAGGAAGGTCACCCCCAGCAGCAGCTGGGCGGTCTCGCAGACCCCGGGGATGAAGTACTGGAAGATGGTCCGCTCATTGGACTGCTCGGGCGTGCCACGCTCCAGGGGATTGGCCTGGGAGATGGCGATCTTGGTGATCGGGCAGGCCTTATGGGCCGGGGTCGAGGCCAGGTAGAACTTGGCGGGACAGGCCGGATCGGCGCTCTCGAAGACCACGTCCTTGGAGCCCATCGGCACATAGAGCCCGTCGCGCGGCGCCATGTCGAAAGCCTGGCCGTCGACGGTGATCTTGCCGGCCCCGCCAACATTGACCACGCCCAGCTCCCGGCGTTCGAGGAACGGGAGACCGGCGGCGCTGGCCGGCTCGGTCTGCTCGGGCAACCTCACGGCCTTGGAGACCGGGGCGGCCCCGCCGATCACGAAACGTTCGTTGTGGCTGTAGTTCAGGCTGACCGTGTCGGCCGCGAACAGGTCCTGGACCAGGTAGCGGTCGCGCAGGGCCTCGTTGTCGGCGCCCTTCATCATGTCCGGATGGGTGGCGTGGAAGGTCTTCTTGAACATGGTCGGGTCCTTGATCGGAGTCTAAAGGCGAGGGCTCGGTCCTTCTCCCCATGCGGGAGAAGGTGGCCCTGCGGAGCAGGGTCGGATGAGGGGTCTCTCGGAACTCGCCGGATAGACCTTGCAGAACGCATGGAGAGCGGAGCGCGACCCCTCATCCGTCGGGCCTTCGCCCGACACCTTCTCCCGCAAGGGGAGAAGGGCGCCTGCTCTAGTCCTGAGAGATTTCATGCGGCTATCGCCCTGACGGGCCGATCCAGCCTGTAGGCCCGCTTGGGAAGATTGTAGGCGAGGTCGACGGCCAGCTCGCGGGCCTCGTCCTCGTCCAGGCGATGCTCGGCCACCAGCCGGGCCAGGAAGCCGCAATCCACACGTCGGGCCACGTCATGGCGGGCCGGGATCGACAGGAAGGCGCGGGTGTCGTCGTTGAAGCCGACGGTGTTGTAGAAGCCCGCCGTCTCGGTGGTCTGCTCGCGGAACCGGCGCATGCCCTCCGGGCTGTCGTGGAACCACCAGGCCGGGCCCAGCTTCAGGATCGGATAGTGCCCCGCCAGCGGCGCGAGTTCGCGGGCATAGGCGGTCTCGTCCAGGGTGAAGAGGATCACCGAGAGGCCAGGCGCATTGCCGAACCGGTCCAGCAGCGGCTTCAGCGCCCGCACATAGTCGGTGGAAGTCGGGATATCGGCGCCCTTGTCGCGGCCGAAGCCCGCGAAGACGCCGGCGTTGTGGTTGCGGAACGAGCCCGGATGGATCTGCATGACCAGGCCGTCGTCCAGGCTCATGGCCGCCATCTCGGTCAGCATCTGGGCGCGGAACAGCTCGGCCTCGGCGGGACCAGCGCGGCCGGAAACCACCGTCTCGAACAGGGCCGTGGCCTCGGCCGGCGACAGGTCCGCGGTGGCGGCCGTCGGGTGACCATGGTCTGTGGAGGTGGCCCCGGCGTCCTTGAAGGCGGCGCGGCGGATGCGATGGGCCTCCAGATAGCCGCGCCAGGAATAGACGTCCTCGCCCGACAGCTCGGCGAGCCGCTCCATGGCCCGGCCGAACTGCTCATGCTCGACATCGATCACCGGGTCGGGACGATAGGCGGTGATCACCTGCCCGCCCCAGCCGGAGTCGCGGATCGCCAGGTGATGCTTGAGGCTGTCCGAAGGGCTCTCGGTGGTGGCCAGGGCCTCGATATTGAAGCGGTCGAACAGGGCGCGCGGCCGAAATTCCGGCATCGCCAGCTTCCCGTTGATGGTGTCGAAATAGAAGTCCGCCGTCTCGGGCTCGAGCCGCACCTCGAAGCCGAACACCTCGGAGAACACATGGCCCAGCCACATGGACGAGGGCGTGCCGCGGAACAGGTGCTGGTTGGCCGCGAAGATCCGCCAGGCGGCGCGCGGATCGGCGCTGCTCATCCCCGAACGGTCGGGCACGCCCAGGCTCTCCAGTGCGATCCCCTGCGAATAGAGCATCCGGTAAAGGTAGTGGTCAGGCGCCAGCAGCAGTTCGGTGGCGTTGGGGAAGGCCGCGTTCTGCGAGAACCAGACCGGATCGGTGTGGCCGTGCGGGCTGATGATCGGCAGGCCGCGGACCTCGGCGTAGAGCGCCCGCGCGATGGCGCGCGTCGCCGGCTCGACCGGCAACAGCCGGTCGTCGTTCAACTTCAGGGACTTGGCCATCAGCGGCCTCTTTTCGGCGTTTCCGGATCGCGAGCCTGACGCTCGATTGGCCCCAAGGTAACCGGTGTCATTGTTGGGGGCAATGAACTTTCGGCGCGGGCCTGTCCGACGACGGCCGGCCCCTACCCCACCTTGGCGCTGGAGGCGCGGACGATCAGTTCCGGCTGGATGTCCGGCTGGACCTTGGGTTTGTCGCGCATGGGATTGGGCACCAGCATCTCGCCGGCGATGCGGCCCATGTCGCGCAGGGGCAGGCGCACCGAGCTCATCGGCGGCCACAGCCGGCTGGCGATGGACGAGTCGTCGAAGCCCACCACCGAGACGTCTTCGGGGATGCGCAAACCGGCCTCGCGCGCGGCGGTGTATACCCCGGTGGCCATTTCGTCGTTGAGGCAGAACACGGCCGTCGGCCGGGCCTTCAGCGCCAGCAGCTCCTTCGCCGCGCCGACCCCGGACTCGTAGGTGTAGCCTCCGACCTTCACCAACGCGGGGTCCAGCGACAGGCCGCGTTCGGCCAGGCCGGCCTCGAAGCCCTTCCGCCTTTCCACCGACGATCGGAAGCTAGTGGGGCCGGAGATCAGCGCGATTCGGGTGTGGCCCAGGTCGGCCAGGTGGCGGGCGGCCTCGGCCGCGCCCTTGCCGTCGTGGCTGACCAGCATGCGGCCGGGTTCGTCCAGGGCGACCGAGCCGATGCGCACATAGCGAACGTCCAGCTCCTGCAGCAGGGCGGCCAGCCGCTCGTCCTCGGACACCGGCGAGGGCAGCACCACGCCGAACAGCTTCTGACGCTCGATGAACACCCGCATCTCGTCCAGCAGGCGCGGGCTGGTCCGGTCCACCGGCCGCACCACCAGCTCGAATCCAGAGCCGGCCATGGCGTCCAACAGGCCCTGCTGGTGGCTGACCGTGTGCTGGGGATTGGGGTTGTCGTAGATCAGCCCGACCAGGAACGAGCGGCGGAAGGCCAGGCCTCGGGCCTGGGGATCGGGGGCGTAGCCGGTCTCGCGAATGATCGTCTGGACGGCCTTGCGGGTGTCTTCCTTGACGAAGGGGCTCTCGTTGATGACGCGGGACACGGTCTTCTTGGAGACCCCGGCCATCCGCGCCACGTCATTGATGGTCGGGCGGCGGGAGGAGCCCTCCATGCCCGCCGGCCTCGGTTTCGTCCCTGCCTCGCGCGCCGCCACGGGTGTCTTCTTCCACAATGTACCTAGGGGATGTTCATAGCCTGCGCCCCGTCGCCGCAACAAGTGACGCTTGCGTAAGTCATGACACCGGTATCAATTTATAGCCCATGACCAACATCGCCACCATCCTTCGCATCGATCCCCGTGACGATCTCGCCACCGCCCTCGTCGGACTGGCCCAGGGCGATTCGGCAGGCGGCGTCACGGCGCGCGACCCGATCCCGGCCGGGCACAAGATGGCGTTGAACGCGGTGAGGGCCGGCGATCCGGTGCTGAAATACGGCTGGCCGATCGGCCGGGCCACCGTCGACATCGCCCCCGGCGACCACGTGCACAGCCACAATCTGGCCACCGCGCTCAGCGGACTGGAAGCCTACAGCTTCACCCCGAGCGCGCCGGAGGCCCTCCCCGGCGGCGACGCGACCTTCGAGGGCTATCGCCGGGCCGACGGCCGGGTAGGTACGCGAAACGAGATCTGGGTGCTCTGCACGGTCGGCTGCGTGGCGCGCACGGCTCAGAAGATCGCTGAGGCGGCCAATCGCCGGTTCGCCGGCCGGGTCGACGGGGTGGTGGCCCTCACCCATCCCTTCGGTTGTTCGCAGCTCGGCGACGACCTTTCGGCGACGCGGGGGATGATCGCGGCCCTGGCCCGCCATCCCAACGCCGGGGGCGTGCTGATCATCGGCTTGGGCTGCGAGAGCAACCAGCTCACCCCCCTGCTGGAGAGTCTGGACGGCGCCGATCCCGCGCGCCTGCGCGCCTTCGCCGCCCAGATGACCGACGACGAGATCGAGGCGGGCCTGGCCGCGGTGGAGGCCTTGGTCGAGATCGCCGAGCACGACAAGCGCGTCCCCTGCCCGGTCTCCGACCTGGTGATCGGCCTCAAGTGCGGCGGGTCGGACGGCTTTTCGGGCCTCACAGCCAACCCCCTGGTGGGCCGGGTGGCCGACGCGGTGACCGGGGCCGGCGGGACCGCCATCCTCACCGAGATCCCGGAAATCTTCGGCGCCGAGCGCCTGCTGATGGCCCGCGCCCGCGACGAGACGGTGTTCGACGCCGTGGTCGAGGTGGTCAACGACTTCAAGTCCTACTTCATCGCCCATGGCGAGCCGATCTCGGAGAACCCCTCCCCCGGCAATATCGAGGGCGGGGTCACCACCCTGGAGGAGAAATCCCTGGGCGCGGTGCAGAAAGCCGGGCGCGGGACGGTGACCCAGGTGCTGCGCTACGGGCAGCGGACCGACCGCGCCGGCGTGGTCCTGCTGGAAGCCCCCGGCAATGACGCGGTCTCCTCCACGGCGCTCACCGCCGCCGGCGCCACCGTGATCCTGTTCACCACCGGGCGCGGCACGCCTCTGGGCTTCCCCGCGCCGACCCTGAAGATCGCCACCAATTCGGGCCTGGCGCAGCGCAAGCCACGCTGGATCGACTTTGACGCCGGACGGATCGCCGCTGGCCAGAGCCTGGACCAGGCGACCGAAGGCCTCATGGCGCTCGTCCTGGCCACCGCCTCGGGCCGGACGACGCGCGCCGAGGAGAACGGCGAGCGGGAGATCGCGCTCTGGAAGCGCGGCGTCACGCTTTGAGCCCGCCGCGCCTGACCCCCGCTCGGCTGGACCTCGTCCGGCCGGGGATCGCCCTGCCCGCCTATGATCGGCAGGCCGCCCGGATCGGCGTCGTCCATTTCGGCCCGGGCGCCTTCCACCGCGCCCACCAGGCCTGGTATTTCGACGAGATGCTAGCCAAGCGGCCGGGCGTCGCCGTCAGCGCGGTCTCGCTGAAGAGCCCTGGCGTCCGCGAGGCGCTTGGTCCCCAGGACGGGCTCTACGTCCTGGCAGAGCGCGAGGCCCAGCCGACCTTCCGGGTGATCGGATCGATCCGCGAGGTGCTGACCGCCACCCAGGCTCCGGACGCCGTCTTCGCCCGCCTCGCCTCGCCCGAGGTCTGGCTGGTCACCGCCACGGTCACCGAGAAGGGCTACTGCCTGACCCCGGGCGGCGACCTGGACGAGACACATCCCGACATCGCCCACGACCTCGAGCGCCCGGACACGCCTGCCAGCTTCATCGGCTGGCTGGTCGAGGGCCTGGCGCGGCGCCGCGCGGCGGGCCTGCCGGCCTTCACGGTCCTGCCCTGCGACAATCTTTCGGACAATGGCGGGCGCCTGCGCCGCGCGGTCCTGCAGTTCACCAACGCCCGCGGCGACGCCGATCTCGCCGCCTGGATCGCGGGCGAGGTCGCCTTCCGTTCGACCATGGTCGATTCCATCACGCCCGCCACCGACGACGCCCTACGGACGGAAGTGGCCCAGGCCGTCGGCCTCATCGACGCCTGGCCAGTCCAGCGCGAGGGTTTCGTCCAATGGGTGATCGAGGCGGGCTCGGCCGCCGACGTCCTGGGGGAAGCCGGCGCGACCATCGCCCCCGATGTCGCGGCCTTCGAACGCGCCAAGCTGCGCCTGCTCAACGGCGCCCACTCGACCCTGGCCTATGCTGGCCTGCTTCAGGGCTTCGAGACAGTCTCAGAGGCCATGGCCAATCCCGAACTGGCGGCCTTCGTCGAAGCCATGATGCGCCAGGACATCGCGCCGACCCTCGATCTCGAGGCCGGAGACTACATCGCCGAGGTCCTGAGGCGGTTCCGCAACCCGGCCATCGTCCACAAGCTGAGCCAAATCGCCTGGGACGGCTCGCAGAAGCTGCCATTCCGCATCCTGGAGACCACCACCGAGGCCCTGGCCGCCGGGCGTCCCGTGGACCGGCTGGCCGTCCCGATCGCCGCCTGGATGCGGTTCGTGGAGCGGCGGACCCGCGAGGGCATGGCGATGGTCGATCCCCTGGCGGGCAAGCTGTCAAACCGGCGCGGCGTCGACGCCTTCCTCGAACTGGGCGAGGTGTTTCCACGGGCGCTGGCGGGGAACGCGGCGTGGCGGACGGCCGTCCAGATCGCCTACGACGCCCTGCCTGCCTAGGTGCCCTTGGCCTTGGCGCCTAAATCCAGCACCTCCGGCCGCTTCGGCGTCATGTCGTCCAGGTTCCAGTCGGTCTCCACGAAGGGCCGCCGGGTCTCCTGCGGATGCGGATAGCCCTGCAGCTCCTGCTCCGAATCGACGATCTCGCCGCGCCCTTCAGCGACGTCGGCCAGCAGCCGCACGTCGTCGGCGTCGCGGTCCCAGGGCCGGGCCCCGGCCTTGGCCAGGACCGACTGTTGGACGTCCACGGCCGCCATGGGCGTGAACCCCTGCGGCCAGAGCGGCGGCGTCTTCACCTGGATGATCCTGGCCGGGGCTGTGGTGTAGCGCCCGAACATCGGCAAGGGGACACCGAACCGGTCCACGGCAATATTGTCCTTGCCGTAGAACTGCACGTCCCCATAGCCGCCGAGCTGGAAGAACGGCAGGCCAGCCGGGGTATCCTGTCCGCCCCGCAGGACGTTGCCGACGGCAACCACCTGGCCGACCTGCCAGGCCGCCTCGCCCCACTCCGCGGCCATGAGGTTGTAGTGGATCGCCCGCTGGCCCGGATTGAAGATCAGGTTGTTGGCGATCACCCCGCGCACCCCGCCCTTGAACAGCGGATTGCGCTCGTAGTTGTGGGCGTAGAGGTTCCCGACGATCAGGATGTCGGTGACGTTGTCGTGGATCAGCGAGCCCTTTGAGTGCTCGATCTTGGCGTGGGTCGAATAGCCCAGGCTCTCGGCGATGATGTTGTTGGAGAAGGTGATGGCGCGGCTGGTGCCCGCCCGCCACTCGTCCGGCGTCTTGCCTACGAACCGGGGCCCGGAAGCCGAGAGATTCTCGTCCGTGCCCCAGGTCAGGCTGTTGTGGTCGATCACGATGTTGAACGACACGCCCTGGGTGGAGATCGAATCGAAATCCTTGCCGCCCTTCTTCGCCTGACCCGCCTCGCCGGGCCGCACGCGAAGGTGTTGGACCACGACGTCATGGGTGGCGATGTCGAGGCCGCCGCGGATCAGGGTCACCCCCGGCGAGGGCGCGGTCTGGCCGGCGATGGTCAGGAACGGCTCGCGGATAGTCAGCGTCTTCACGCCCAGGTCGATCACTCCGCCCACTTCGAAGACGATGATTCGCGGGCCCTTGGCCTCGGCCGCCGCCCGGAACGAGCCCGGACCGTCGGCCGCCAGGGTGGTGACCCGCAGGATCTGGCCGCCCCGGCCGCCCGGCGTGGCCGCAGCCCAGCCCAGCGCCTCGGGAAACGCCTTGGAGGGGGATGGGGCCGTCGCGCCCATGCATAGCGCCGCTATCGCGGCCAAGCCCAATGTCCTGATCATCGTCTCACTCCACGCCCGATGCGGTCATTGGCAAAATCGTGCCGATTTGGGCTTGATTTGAAAATGACACCGGTTTCCTTTAGAGACAACAGCGCCGTTCGAGGCGGAATTTTGGGAGGGTTTTTGCGCGTGAGCGTCCCAGCGGCGGATTCGGCCGAAGGCTATCCAGTGGCTTCCGTCGCCGAGCGGTTCGTCCGCGCGCGCCGGGCCGCGAGCGCCCTGCTCGAGTTTCCGGGCCCTCTGCCGACTGATCTGGCCACCGCCTACCGGGTGCAGGACGCGGCCCTCGACCTCTGGCCCGACGAGGTGGTCGGCTGGAAGGTGGGCCGGGTGCCGCCCGAGCACGAGCCGCGCCTGCGGGCCAACCGCATCTTCGGTCCGATCTTCGCCAAGGCGCTGTGGCACGTGAAGCCCGGCGAGGTGACGGAGTTTCCGGTGTTCGTGGGTGGGTTCGCCGCCGTGGAGGCCGAGTACGTCCTGCGACTGGCCCACGACGCCCCGGCCGACAAGCTCGCCTGGACGCCGGAGGAAGCCGCCGCGCTGATCGAAACCATGCACATCGGCATGGAGCCCGCCGGCAGCCCCTTGGCCAGCATCAACATCGTCGGGCCCACCGCGGTGGTCTCGGACTTCGGCAACAACGCTGGCCTGATGGTCGGCGCTCCCATCGAGAACTGGCGGGCCATTCCGTTGGAAATGCTTCGCTGCGAGACCATTATCGCCGGCGAGCGCGTGGGCGAGGGCGGCGCCTTCGTCCTGCCCGGCGGGCCGATCCAGTCCCTGCGGCTGCTGGCCGAGAACGTGGCCGCGCGCGGCCGGCCGCTGCGCAAAGGCATGTATGTCTGCACCGGCGCCGCCGCCGGCATACACGACATCGTGGCGGGCCAGGACGGCGCGGTTCGGTTCGCCGGCGTGGGCGAGATCGCCTGCCGCGCCTATCCGGCGACGGCGGCCGACACCTGACACCAAGGTCCCGCGTCGGGCGACAGCGCGGGACTTGAGCAGAACATGTCGCCGCGGGTCGAAACGTTTTAGGGGCGCAAGCCATGACCACCGTCGAAACCGCCGCCTTCGAAGAGGGCAAGATGACCCGCCGCCGGTGGGTGATCTGCGGCCTGCTCTTCACGGCCGTGGTCATCAACTATGTCGACCGCCAGATGCTGGGCGTGCTGAAGCCCTTCATGTCCGACGAGATGGGCTGGAGCGAGACCGACTACGCC
>NZ_JAUYOJ010000021.1 GCF_030697925.1 Phenylobacterium sp.
CGTTCTCTTGCGGGAACCACCGCGCATCAAGTCAATAGCTCAGTCATTGAGACCATGCGCAAACAAAATCCTGATGCCAATTTCTTTGATGTTATGTTGCCGTTGTTGGAGAAGCGCCGCTCAGAGTTGTGAGGAGATACAGGACATGTACTTGACTTAAAGTAATATAAATGTTATAATGTATGTATTGATTGATCCTTGATGTTTAAACGGTTTGAAGTTTGATGAAAGGGAGAGACTATGCGAAAGTGGGCTGTACCAACCGTATTCTTGCTTCTGTGTACCATGGTCATCGTCGGCTTCTCGCTAATCACCTATGATTGGTCGGCAAAGCATCACCTGGAGCGGGTGATCGATAAAATCAGCCCACCCACGACCACGAGAATTTCCACCGCCTATTCCGAAAAGCCGGAGTCTTCTCCAATACAAGATGGAACCGAAATAAGCAACGATTCTAGCGTAAAAGGAGCCGAAGTGGCTCCTCAACGCCGAATTGTACCATGCTGGTTGTATGACCATCAGCATGCAAGACAATTCATTAGTGAGTGTCGCACAACTCAGAGAGTTCGTGAAGCTCTCAAAGGGTGCGGTGTTTCAGAGTACAGACCGAAGTGAAGCATACGAGTGGATCGGTCGAACCCTTGGTAAGTTTCGATACTTCTCCGAGACCAAGAAGAACAAGGGTATCATCAAGCGGTATATCATCATGATGACCGGATACTCGGAAACCCAGATTGACCGGCTCATCAGGAGAAAGAAGGAAATCGGGCTCGTGATACAGAGGGAGCGCACTCAACCTACGTTTCCCCGCATCTATCTCCCTCAAGACATTGCACTGCTTGCCCAAGTCGATGCGGCAGAGGCATATCGGAACGGCAAAGCAACAAAGAAAACATTTGCAGATATGTATGGTGTATATGGGGATGTGCGGTTTGAGCGGCTTTCTAAGATATCGGTTTCCCACCTCTACAATCTTCGCGGGACGCGCATCTATCAATCCCGCAGTCTTCACTATGAGAAGACCAAACCAACTCCGGTGGCAATCGGTATCAGGAAGAAACCTGATCCAGAGGGAAAACCAGGGTATTTACGCGTAGATTCAGTGCATCAGGGTGATAGAGACAAGGAGAAGGGGGTGTATCATATCAATCTTGTGGATGAAGTAACCCAATGGGAGATTGTTGGGTGTGTGGAGGGGATTTCAGAGCAATTTCTAAAACCGCTCCTTGCAGATGCACTCTCACAGTTTCCGTTTGTGATCCGTGGCTTCCATTCAGACAATGGATCAGAGTATATTAACAAGGTGGCAGCGAAACTTTTGCATACGCTTTTGATCGAGCAAACCAAGTCACGATCCAGACATACCAATGACAATGCGCTGGTGGAAGGAAAGAATGGAGCAGTCATACGCAGACACATGGGGTATATGCACATTCCGAGGAAGTATGCGTGGCTGATCAATGAGTTTTACCGAACATTGTTCAATTCCTATCTTAACTTCCATAGGCAATGCGCGTTTCCGGAGAAAGACATGGATGCAAGGGGAAAGATACGAATTACATACAATGATTATCGCACTCCGTGTGAGAAGCTGCTCTCGTTTGAAAGCGTTGAGAAGTATCTGAAGCCGGATATTACCAGAGAGGCACTGGCCGAAATACAGATGAAGCAATCACACCTTACGGCAGCCAAAGAAATGCAAGAAGAAAAACACCGATTATTTACTAAGATCAGCAATCAGATGGTACACTGATTTCAGTTCCATTTACGGATTGGAAAATACTTAGGTCGAGCGCGGAACGCGCGAAGATCCCGAGGAGTTCTTACGAGCTACTCCGTGTGTACGGACACTCTAGGACGAGGGATACAATTATACATTGCGGTCGAGACGATCATTAACCCCTGAAAACTGCCGATCCATATCCTGCTTAAGGATATGAAAACCCTCTTTTGATGCAGTTGCATCAAATCCTCGCTTAACCATTCCCGCAAGATCATCAATAGTCATTTGTTTCTTCATTTTCTTTATAACATTCACTATTTTTTAACCAAACCGCCCTTTTGTTCCAAACGCGCCACACGCACCGTAAGATGCTGCATGTCTGTATCTAAACTAGCGACCGTGCGTACCAATGGACCAAGTGTAATCTTAATATCCCGCACATCTTGGCGGACAAGATCTATACTCTCAACTACGACTGCGAGCATGTCTTTGGTGGCCATTTTACTCTCAATATATTGAAATCCCTTCTGGGTCATCATTGCAAGATCGTCAAGCATATCCTTGGTGGCCAAATTCTCAAGCATGTCTTTCGTGGCCAAATTCTCAAGCATGTCTTTCGTGGCCATTTTGCTCTCAATATCTTGGAATTTATGATCAACACCCTGAAACCCCTTTTGAACCACAACTGCAAGATCGTCAATAGTCATTTGTTTTTTTGCTTTCATAATATAGTAATAATAATACCCAAAAACCTTCTGTCAAATAGAAAACTGCAGAGATACAATAATTACAATTTACCCCTGTGGATAACTCTCTTTTTCAATCACTCATTGATACAAAAAATTTAGAAGAAAACAAGATGCATGTGCTATTACCTCCCCCTATTATACAACCGCTTAATTTCATCTCCCGACAACGCGCGGCTTGCCCCGTTAGAGATCAGAAAGCGTTTCAATCTGTATAATAATACATCATTCATTTCAACCGGGGTAAATAGATGCGGACGTAATCGAGGAAATCAAAAAATCAATCCGTATAAAACAACGGTTTTAATTTCTCTTCTCCTAAATAAACAGTTGCTTTGCGATAAATAGATTTGATTGTGCCTTTTGCAACTGATGCGTGACGCGGGACAACAATCACTTGCTTTTCACCACTGACAATTCTACTCAATTTGCAATGACTGCCTTTTGAAAAAGATAGCGTAAAGCCGAATTTTTCAAAAATTGAGACGATATCGTCGCCAGAAAGATTGCGTATGCGATTAGGCAT
Organism: Phenylobacterium sp.; assembly: GCF_030697925.1. Classification (GTDB taxonomy): domain Bacteria; phylum Pseudomonadota; class Alphaproteobacteria; order Caulobacterales; family Caulobacteraceae; genus Phenylobacterium. Next base: position 2,996 of record NZ_JAUYOJ010000021.1, read on the forward strand.
ATGCGGGTATTTCAAAATTTATAAGCAAAGAGGGATTATTCGCAACACCGATTTCTTCCGCGTTTTCATCGTGCATATACACCTCAACAGCTTCTTTGATATTAGAAATAAGCTCTTCAAAGGTTTGAGCTTGCGTTATAATAGGTAAATCTATCGCTTCCGCAACATAATAATTATCACTTTTTGATATAAAAAATTGTATTATCTGCTTCATAATTCACATAGTAACATGCCAAGCATAAATTGCAAATCAGAAATTTACCTCCCCACATTATACAGCCGCTTCACTTCATCTCCCAATAGCGCGCAGCTTGCCCCGTTAGATGTTTACTATCTAACGGGGTGAACAGATGCGGACGTCGTCAATGACGATATGTAAAAAAATCACAGTTGCGATAGTAATCGCTCGTAATCATCATGATTACCAATCCAAAACCAAAACATCTGATCATTTTTTAAATAGCCGATAGCTCGGTATCCCTTCGTAATGCGAATTGACCAAAAAGGCTTGCCCACATTCAATTTACAAGTGCAACCTGGGGATAAATTTTTTTAATGTTTTCACGTAATGACTTTTGATGTAATTTGTTCATTTCAAATTCATAGGCCTCGTTCGGCGTTTGATAACCAAGACATTTCATCGGACGATTAT
>NZ_JAUYOJ010000024.1 GCF_030697925.1 Phenylobacterium sp.
TTCGGAGCGCTGCAGCAGCACCACGCCGATGAGCGAGATGCAGACGATGATGTGGATGGTGAGCAGAATGCCGAGCAGCATGACGTGGTCCGATGCGTTCGGGCGGTCGCCCGCGCCGAAATGAAGCGCGCGCTCTACCACTGGGAAGATCGCAAGGCCATAGCTAGGGCGTCGCAGTTCGCGGGCAAGGCCATGATTCTCGAAACCGAACGCCTCAGTCTTCGGCCCCTGGAGGCCGCCGACGCCGAGTTGCTGTTCCCGATCCTCAGCGATCCGGAGGTCATGGCCCACTGGGACGTGCCCGAGATCGACGATCCCGACGTGGTGCGCGAGGTGGTCGAGGGCCAGGTCGCCGACGTCGAGGCCGAACGCGCGCTCCACTGGACCATCTGGACGCTGGAAGAGGCCGAGTTCCTAGGGGCCTGCGACCTCTCCGACATCGACCGGCGGCACAAACGCGCCGAAATCGGCTTCATGCTGGGACGCGGCGCCTGGGGCCAGGGCTATGCGCTGGAGGCCATGCGCGCGGTGATCGCCTTCGCCGCCTCGTCGGGCTTCCGGCGGCTGAGCGCTCGAACCCATTTGGGCAACCTGCGCTCCGACACCCTGCTGGAGAAACTCGGCTTCCACGAGGAGGGCCTGTTGCGCGGCCACGTCCTGCGTGACGGAGATCGCCGCGACTGCCGTCTGTTCGGCCTCTTGCTTTGAGGCGAGAAAGCCCGATCTGAGGCCCATGACCGCAAACCCGATCACCCTCGCCGGCCTCGACCACATCGTCCTGCGGATCACCGACAAGGCGGCGATGATCGCCTTCTATACCGAGGTGCTGGGCGCCAGCGTCGACTGGGACCGCCCCGAGCTAGGCCTGACCCATCTTCGGATCGGCGACGACCTCATCGACCTGGTGACCATCGACGGGCGTCTCGGATCGATGGGTGGGGCCGCGCCAGGGGTGGAAGGCCGCAACCTCGACCATTTCTGCCTGCGCGTGCGCCCCTTCGACGAGGCGGCTATTCGCGCACACCTGGAGGCCCACGGCGTCAGAATCGCCGACGAGGGCGAGCGCTACGGCGCCGATGGCGACGGGTTCTCGCTCTATCTGCAGGACCCGGAGGGCAACACGGTCGAGCTCAAGGGGCCGAGCGCCTAGAGCGCTCGGATAATCCCCAGGAAGTCCTCGGCCTTCAGGGACGCGCCGCCCACCAGGGCGCCGCCGACCTCGGCCGCGTGCAGGATCTCGGCGGCGTTCGAGGGTTTCACCGAGCCGCCATAGAGAATCGCCGGGGTCCTGCCGTGCTCCCCGAAGATCTCGACTAGGGTGGCGCGGATGGCCACATGAACCTCCTCGATCTCGGCCGTCGAGGGCGTCAGGCCGGTGCCGATGGCCCAGACCGGCTCATAGGCCACGGAGAAGGCCTTGCCCGCCAGCTCGGCCGGCAGGGAGCCCCTCACCTGCCCGGTGACGATCTCCAGGGCCTTGCCGGCCTTGCGTTCGTCCAGGGTCTCGCCGACGCAAACGATGGGCTCGAGGCCCGCGGCCAGGGCGGCGGCGGTCTTCGCGGCGACCAGAGCGTCGGTCTCGCCGTAGCCGGCGCGGCGTTCGGAATGGCCCAGGATCACCAGGCTCGCCCCCGCGTCGGCCAGCATGGCGGCCGAAACATCGCCGGTGAAGGCGCCGGAGGGTTCGGCCCGGCAGTCCTGGCCGCCGACCAGCACCTTCGTGTCCTTGAGCGCCGAGGCGGCGCGGGCGGTCAGCGTCGCCGGCGGGCAGATCGCCACCCGCGCCGTCGTCTCGCCCAGTCCGGCGGCTGTGGCGAGCGCCTCGGCCAGCGAGGCCAGGAGCCCGTTCATCTTCCAATTGCCGGCGATCAGGGGGATGGGTGCGGTCATCGAGGCCTCGCTTGCGGTGCTGCGAGGCGCGTTAAGCCAAGCCGCTCTTTCTGTCACGCGCTTGCGGGGGGGAAGCCGCCTCCACTATACCCCCGGTTCCACGGTTCATGCCGGACAGGCTCAGGTAAGATCAGATGCTCGCCGCCACACGCAAATTCTCGAGATCTTGGGTCGCCGCCGTGCTGATCGGCCTGCTGGTCGTCAGCTTCGCGATCTTCGGCATCAACGACGTGTTCAAGGGCAATTTCTCGAACGACGTGATCACCGCGGGCTCGCGCGGCGTCACCGCCGCCGACTTCAAGCGGGAGTTCGACCAGTTCCGCAAGAACGCCGAACAACAGATGGGCCAGCCGGTCACCGTCGAAATGGCGGTCGAGAATCGCGTGGACGCCCGAGTGCTCGAGGAGCTCGCTTCGAGCCAAGCCTTCGGCGAGCTGCTCTACAAGGCCGGCGTCCGTCCGTCGGATGGCCTGATGGAGAAGGAGATCCGCAAGATCCAGGCCTTCTTCAACCCGATCTCCGGCGCCTTCGACAAGGCCCTCTACCAGCAGCGGTTGAACGAAGCTGGCCTGACGCCCGAAAAGTTCGACACCGTCATGCGCGACGAGATCGCCCAGTCGCACGCCATCTCGGCCATGGTGAACGGTCTGCGCGTGCCGCGCGCCTATACCGCCCTCGGCGCCGTCTACTCGCTGGAAGCCCGGGACGTGAGCTACTTCCCCATCGATCCGCGCAGCGTCGAAGAGCCGAAGCCTCCCACCGACGCCCAGCTCACCGCCTTCATGAAACAGAACGAGGCTCAGCTCACCCGGCCGGAACTGCGCGTCCTGACCGTGGTCGCCTTCAGCCCGGCCATGATCCAAGGCGTCCTGCCGATCGACGAGGCCGAGGTCCAGAAGCGCTTCGATTTTCGCAAGGACACCCTGGCCAAGGCCGAGACCCGCTCGCTGGTCCAGGTTCCCGCCAAGGACGCCGCCACGGCCAGGACCATCGCCGCGCGCCTGGCCAAGGGCGAGGACGCCGGGGCTATCGCCAAGTCGCTGGGCGTAGAGGCCATCACCTATGTCGACAAGCCGCGCACCGCCGTCGCCGATCCGCGCGTGGGCGAGGCGGCCTTCGCGCTCAAGGCCGGCGAGGTCTCCGGCCCGATCCAGGGCGCGCTCGGGTTCGCGGTGATCAAGGTCGACAAGATCACCCCCGGCCAGTCCGTGACGCTGGAGCAGATCCGCCCGCAGATCGAGGCCGAGTTGCGCAAGGACGCCGCGTCCGAGAAGGTCTATGCGCTGAGCCAGGCCTATGAGGACGCCCGCGCCGAGGGCGCCAACCTGTCGGACGCCGCCAAGAAGGCTGGCGTTCCGTCCATGACCGTGGGCCCCGTCACCGCCCAGGGCATGGGCGCACAGGGCCAACCGGCGCCAGGCCTGACGCCGAAGATCCTGGAGGCCGCCTTCGGTCTGCCGGCCGGCGGCGAGAGCGACATCCAGGAAATCGGCAACGGCGAGTACTTCGCCGTCCGCGTCGAGCGGGTGATCCCCAAATCCATGCCGCCCCTGGCCGAGATCAAGCCGCAGCTCACCCGCGTCTGGATGATGCAGGAGCTGGTCAAGCGCATGCAGGCCAAGGCCGACACCTTCGTCGCGCGCCTGAACAAGGGCGAGACCCTGGAAGCGGTCGCCACCGCCGCCGGGACCAAGGTCGCCCGTGTGGTCGGCCTGGATCGCCAGAACGCCGGCCAGTCCCAGGCCCTGTCGCGCGACGCCCTCATGAAGGCCTTCGGCGCCAAACCGGGCGAGGTCTTCGTCGCCCAGGACCCGCGCTTCGGCCTGGTTGTCGCCAAGCTCGAGGCCGTCCGCGCCCCGCCGCCGGCCAACCTCGCCCGGATCACCGAGGAGACCCGACCCCAGATGACCATGGGCCTGTTCCGCGAGGTCGGTGAAACCGCCCGCCGCGCCGCCCGCGAAGAAGTGAAGGTCAAGATCTATCCCGACAAGGCGCGCGCGGCCCTCGGCCTCCCGCCCCTCAAGGACGAAGGCGAGGCCGGCGCCGCCGGCAAGGCGGAGAAGAGCAAGTGACAATCGAACCTGCGTTTGCGGACTTTGAGGCGAAATATGCTCAAGGCGCGCCGCAGGTGGTCTGGACCCGCCTGATCGATGATCTGGAGACCCCGGTCTCGGCCTATCTGAAGATCGCCCACGGGCGGCCTTACGCCTTCCTGTTCGAGAGCGTCGAGGGCGGCGCGCACCGGGGGCGCTACTCGGTGATCGCCATGAAGCCCGACCTCGTCTGGAGGTGCCGAGGCGACAAGGCCGAAATCGCCGTCGGGCCTGACATCGAGGCCGGCCGCTTCCAGTCCCAAGCCGGCGGGGCGCTGGATTCGCTGCGCGACCTGGTGGCGCGCTCGCGGCTGGACCTGCCCGAGGGCCTGCCGCCCATGTCGGCCGGGGTGTTCGGAGCGATCGGCTACGATATGATCCGGCTGGTCGAGCGTCTGCCCAACGTCAATCCCGACCCGCTGGACCTGCCCGACGGCCTGATGACCCGGCCCTCCATGGTCGCGATCTTCGACGCCATCGCCCAGGAAATCGTGCTGGTCACCACGGTGCGGCCCTCGGAGATCACGGCCAAGGCCGCCTATGAGGACGCCAAGGCCCGCCTGGCCGAGGTGATGGCCGACCTGCGCGGCTCAGCCCCGCCTCTGGTCGGCGACGGCGAGGCCCAGCCCGACCGTTTCACCACCCCGGTGAGCCGCGAGGACTATCACCGCATCGTGGCGCGGGCGAAGGACTACATCCTGGCCGGCGACATCTTCCAGGTGGTGCCCAGCCACCGGTTCCGCGCGCCGTTCGCCCTGGACCCGTTCGCGCTCTACCGGTCGCTGCGGCGGACCAACCCCTCGCCGTTCCTGTTCTATCTGAACTTCGGGGACTTCCAGCTCGCGGGCTCGTCGCCCGAGATCCTGGTGCGCCTGCGCGACGGCAAGATCACCATCCGCCCCATCGCTGGCACCCGCCCTCGCGGCGCCACGCCGGAAGAGGACCGCCGGCTCGAGGCCGAGCTGATCGCCGATCCGAAGGAACGCGCCGAGCACCTGATGCTGCTGGACCTGGGCCGCAACGACGTGGGCAGAGTGGCCATGCTGAAGAGTTCAGGCGCCAACGAGCCGCCCCAGGCCTCGCGCGGTCCCCGCGTGCGGGTCACGGGGTCGTTCTTCGTCGAACGCTACAGCCACGTCATGCACCTGGTCTCCAATGTCGAGGGCGACGCGCCGGAGGGGCTGGACCCCGTCGACGTGCTGATGGCCGCCCTGCCCGCCGGCACGCTCTCGGGCGCGCCCAAGGTGCGGGCCATGGAGATCATAGACGAGCTGGAGCTGGAAAAGCGCGGCATCGCCTATGCCGGAGCGGTCGGCTATTTCGGCGCCGACGGCTCGGTGGACACCTGCATCGTGCTGCGCACCGCCTGCTTCAAGGACGGGATGATGTACGTCCAGGCCGGCGGCGGGGTGGTCGCCGACAGCGACGCCGACGCGGAGTATGATGAGACCCTGCACAAGGCCCGCGCGCTGCGGCAGGCGGCCCAAGAAGCCTGGCGGTTCGTCTAGCCGGTCGCGACCATGACAGCCGCCGCCCGATATCAGATCATCACCCATGCCGGTTCAGGCGCGCCGTGGCTCGTCATGGTGCACGGCGCCACACAGCACAGCAGGCTCTTCTCAGGCCAGGTCGGGGCGTTCTCGCCAGGCTACCGACTTTTCCTCGTGGATCTCCCGGGGCATGGGCGCTCGTCAGACCTGACAGGTCCGTTCGGCCAAGTGGAATATGCGGCGAGCGTCAGGGCGGCGCTCATGGAGGCCGGGATCGAGCGCTTCCACTACTGGGGCACGCATACGGGCGCGGCAGTGGGTCTCCTATTGGCCCTCGAAGAGCCCGGTTGCGTCCTGTCCCTTATCCTCGAAGGTGCGGTCGTGCCCGGCGCCTCCATGCCGTACACCACCCGCAGAATCGAACAGGCGCGCGCCACGGCGCGTTCCCGGGGCGCCGCGATCGCAATCGAGGAGTGGTACGACACCGCCGAGTGGTTCGATGTCATGCGCCGTGATCCCCTTGCCTGCCGAGCCGCCGACCAGAAGGCCATGCTTGCAGAGTTCGGAGCTCGGCCCTGGCTGGATGACGCCGTCCCGGCGCCGGCTCCAACGGTCGAGGCTCGCTTGGGTGAGCTTCAGGTCCGCGTGCTGCTCGTCAATGGCGAGCGCGATCTTCCCGAATTCCTGGCGACCGCCGATCACCTCGAGCAGCGTCTTCCAGATGTGACTCGCGTCACGATCCCGGACGCTGGAGGTTTCCCGCTATGGGAGCGACCGGAAGCGGTGAACCATGTTGTTCTTGGGTTCCTCAGCCAATATTGACGGCCATGGCGGTCCTAGCGCGCCTTCTGCACGATGTGCGTCGTGGTCACCGGCGGGGCCAGGATCATGGCCGTGGCCAAGGCCAGGGCCGTCGAGGCGGCGAAGGCCGCGGCGATCAGGGCCGGCCAGACCCGTTCCTGGGCCTCGGGACCGGCGAGCAGCCGGCGGGCTCTGGCGATCATCACGGCGTCGAGGGCGGAATCGGGGGGCGGCATGGCCACAGCATCCCGCCAAGTTCACGTCTCCGCAATGCGGGGTCTTGGCGCAGAGCCGGCCTCAGCCTAGAGAACCCCTATGATCCTGGTGATCGATAACTATGACAGCTTCACCTACAACCTGGTTCACTATCTGAACGAACTGGGCGCGGAGACGCTTGTCTATCGCAACGACGCGCTCAGCGTTCAGGAGGCTCTCGGCCTGCATCCGCAGGGCGTGCTGCTGTCGCCGGGCCCCTGCACCCCCAACGAGGCTGGCATCTGCCTGCCCCTGCTGGGCGCGGCGCCGGAGGACCTGCCGATCCTTGGCGTCTGCCTGGGCCACCAGGCCATCGGCCAGGCCTATGGCGGCGACGTGGTTCGCGCCAAGCAGGTGATGCACGGCAAGACCAGCGCCATCAGCCACACCGGCAAGGGCATCTTCAAGGGCCTGCCCGATCCCTTCACGGCGACCCGTTATCACAGCCTGTCGGTCGAGCGCGACACCCTGCCCGCCGAGCTGGAAATCACCGCCTGGGCCGAGGACGGCGAGATCATGGGCTTCGCCCATCGCACCCGGCCGGTCCACGGCGTGCAGTTCCACCCCGAGTCCATCGCCACCGAGGGCGGCCATCTGATGCTGGCCAACTTCCTGGAACTGGCCGGCGTCACGCCCTTGGAAGTCGCCTAGCCCGATGTCGGACGCCTTTAAGCCGTTGCTGGGCCGTCTGGCCGATGGCGGCACGCTCACCGAGGACGATGCGGGCGAGTTCTTCGCCGCCTGCCTGCGCGGCGAGCCGACCCCGGCCCAGGTCGCCGCCGCGGTCACCGCCATGCGGATGCGCGGCGAGACGATCGGCGAGATCACCGCCTGTGCGCGCGCCATGCGCAAGGCCGCGGTGCACCTGGAACTGCCCTATGAGACCATGGACGTCTGCGGCACCGGCGGCGACGGCCTGCATACGCTGAATATCTCCACGGCCGTCGGCTTCGTGGTCGCCGGAGGCGGGATCAAGGTCGCCAAGCACGGCAACCGGGCCCTGTCGTCCAAGTCCGGCGCGGCCGACGTACTCCACGAACTGGGCGTCAACATCTCCGCCTCGGCGATCCGCCAGCGCCAGGCCCTGGACGAGGCCGGCATCTGCTTCATGTTCGCCCAGGCGCACCACGGCGCCATGCGCCATGTCTCGCCGATCCGCGCCGAGCTGGGTTTCCGCACCATCTTCAACCTGCTGGGCCCGCTGACCAATCCGGCCGGGGCGCAGCGCCAGGTCATGGGCGTGTTCGCCGATCGCTGGGTCGAGCCCCTGGCTCGGGTGCTGGGCGCCCTGGGCTCGACGCGCGCCTGGGTCGTGCACGGCGGCGGCATGGACGAGATGACGACCACGGGCGAGACCAGCGTGGCCGAGTTCCGCGACGGCCAGGTGCGGCTGTTCACGATCACGCCGGAGGCCGTCGGCCTGCCCCGCTCGGCCCTGGTCGACCTCACCGGCGGTTCGCCGGCGGAGAACGCCGTGGCGCTGAGCGAGCTGCTGGACGGGGCCAAGAGCCCCTATCGCGACATCGTGATGCTGAACGCCGCGGCCGCCTTCCTCGTCGCCGACCAGGTCGAGACCCTGCGCGACGGGGTGGAGCTGGCCGCCCAGGTGATCGATGACGGCCGGGCCAAGGCGACGCTCGCCAAGCTGGTCGCCGTCACCAACGTCCCATGAGCGACATCCTCGACAAGATCGCCGCCTACAAGCGCGACGAGGTCGCCGACCGCAAGGGCCGCCGTTCGCTCGCCGAGCTCGAGGCCGCCGCCAGGGCCGCCTCCCCGCCCCGCGGCTTTCGCGCCGCCCTGGAACGCCATCACGCCCCGGGGCGCCTGGCCCTGATCGCCGAGATCAAGAAGGCCTCGCCGTCAAAGGGCATGATCCGGGCGGACTTCGATCCTCCAGCCCTGGCGAAGGCCTACGAGGCCGGCGGCGCGGCCTGCCTCTCGGTGCTTACCGACGCCCCCAGCTTCCAGGGCGCCGACAGCTTCCTGACCGCCGCCCGCAACGCCGTCGCCCTGCCGGCGCTGCGCAAGGAGTTCCTGGTCGATCCGTGGCAGGTGGCCGAATCCCGGGCGCTCGGCGCCGACGCCATCCTGGTGATCCTGGCCATGGTCGATGACGCCTTGGCCGCCGAGCTGATGTCGGAAGCCGCGCGCCTGGGCATGGACGCCCTGGTCGAGGTGCATGACGAGGCCGAGATGGCGCGCGCGGGCAAGCTTGGCGCCGAGCTCGTGGGGGTCAACAACCGCGACCTGCGCAGCTTCACCGTCGACCTGGCGATCACCGAACGGCTGGCCGGCGCCGCGCCCGCCAGCGCCCTGCTGGTCACCGAGAGCGGCCTCTTCACGCCAGCCGACGCCGCGCGGCTGGAACGGTCCGGCGCGCGGGCCATGCTGGTGGGCGAGAGCCTGATGCGCCAGGCCGACGTCGCCGCCGCGACCAAGGCCTTGCTCGCTTGATCGGCGCGGGCCGCCGCGTCGGCGCGGCCAAGGCCCGGCAGGCGGGCAAGGCGCTGATCGCCCCGGGCGGCTGGGTCTTCCTGGTCAACGACACCCACGACTTCCTGAGCTGGCAGTTCGGCCTGAAGCGCTGGAGCCGCGCCGAACGCGACCGGGTCGCCGCCACCTTGGCCGAGCGGCGGAAGCTCATCGGATCCGCGCCCTATCTGATGTTCATCAGCCCGGAAAAGAGCGTCGCCTATCGCGAATATCTGCCGCTCGGCCTCGACCGCCTGCGGCTCTCGCCTCATCGCCCGGCGCTCGTGATGACGGCGATGGCGCCGAACGCAGTGCGCTATGTGGCCGACGCCTTCGAACGCTTGAAACGCTTCGGCCTGCTCTATTTCCGGGGCGACACCCATATGAATTGGCTGGGCGCCTATCACCACTACCGCATCGCCATCGAGACGGTGCGCGAGGCTGGGATCGCCACCCATCCGCCCAAGACCTATGGCGAGATGCGCTCCTGGATCGCGGGCATGGAAGGCGACGTCTACGTCCAGATCGACGAGGCCCAAAAGGCCGAGTTCGAGGCCGAGGCCAAACTCGGCCGGGCACGCGGAACCATGCTGGAGCTGACCATCGCGCTCTCGGTCCGCGACGACGAAGTCAAGGCGCGCACGGTCGAGATCACCCAGGACTACGCCGAGATCTTCGACGGCCGCGAGCTGATCATCAAGGAACAGGACGACAAAAGCCTGCCGACCGCCGTGGTGTTCCGCGACTCCACGGCCACCCTCAGCATCGATTTCCTGGCCGAGCACTTCTCCCGCTCTCTCTATGTCTGGCACGAGGGGGACGTGGTCGCCGACTTCATCGAGCGCGAACAGCCCGACGTGGTGCTGCACTTTGTGGCTGAGCGGTTCCTGGCCGTCTATCCGGCCACCCAGCCCCTGAGTCGCCTGCCGCAGATTCGGTCCTGACAGCCCTTCGGAAAGGCCTGAAATTTCAACGGTGAAGCCGGTAACTTGACATTAACCAGGAACACCTAGAGAACATTACCAACGTTTGCGCTTTGTTCTCCAAGGGTTCGACTGCCATGCTCACCCGTAAACAGCACGAACTGCTCATGTTCATCCATGAGCGGATCAAGGAAAGCGGCGTCTCGCCTTCCTTTGACGAGATGAAGGAGGCGCTTGATCTTGCGTCAAAGTCCGGCATCCATCGGCTGATCACCGCCCTGGAGGAACGCGGCTTCCTGCGCCGCCTGCCTCACCGGGCCCGCGCCCTGGAGGTGGTGAAGCTGCCACAGCAGGCGACGACCACGGCCCCGCCAAAGGGCCGCTCCCCCTTCAAGCCGCAACTGGTGGAGGCCGGCCAAGCCGCTCCCATGGTGGCCAACGACACCCGCGACCTTCCGATCCTGGGCAAGATCGCCGCCGGCACGCCGATCGAGGCGATCCAGCAGGAACGCGACCGTCTGCCGGTCCCCGAGGTCATGCTGGGCGCGGGCGAGCACTTCGTCCTGGAGATCCAGGGGGACTCGATGATCAACGCCGGTATCCTCGACGGCGACTATGTGGTGATCCGCAAGACCGACGCGGCCAATTCCGGCGACATCGTCGTGGCGCTGGTCATGGGCGAGGAAGCCACCTTGAAGCGTCTGCGCCGCAAGGGCGCCTCCATCGCGCTTGAGGCTTCCAACCCCGCCTATGAGACGCGAATCTTCGGTCCTGATCAGGTCCAGGTGCAGGGACGGCTGGTCGGCCTCATCCGCCGCTACCACTGAGCGTCCAGGGGCGCTGTCCGCGAAGGTCCTGCGCCCAGACGATTCGCCAGCCACCCGGCTGCCGATAGAGTTCGGCGGAACCGCCGCGGGCGAAGTCGGCCTGGGTGAGCGTCAAGGCGCCTGGGCACAGGGGAGCCTCGCCGCGAACCACCACGACTTCGGCCCAGTCGCAGAACAGCGGCAGCTTGCGCTCGATGGTCGAGGGCCTCCGCGTCATGATCGCGGCGATCCTCGGCGTCTCGGCGCCTGGGCGCCTGGGCGCAGGACCAGCGGTCGCAATCATAGGCCCTGTCGCGGGCCATCAGGCCGTCCTCCGGGACCGTCAGGCCGCGCCGCCGCGCCCAGAGCTCGGCGGCGAACAGCTTGGCGTCGGGCCGGAACAGCACCGCGTCCTCGCCGGCCCGCACAGCCACGGTCGAGCCGTCGGCGGCGATCCAGGCGTCCGGCGCGGGCGGCCGGGGATAGATCGCCACCGCCAGGGCGAACGGCAGGCCTAGCCAGCGCAGCGGGCCCTTGCAAAGACACAGCCAAAGGATGCCCAGGAAGGCCGCCGCCAGGGTCCAGCCCGGCGCGCTGGCCACGGTGAGCTGGGCGCCCGGCAGACCCGCCGCAGTCGTTGCGATCCGGTTCATGGTGTCGATCGCGAGGTCTGCCGCGGCCAGGGGAAGCGCGCCAAGGCCCAACGGCGCCAGCACCACGCCGATGGCCAGGGCGGGCATCATCAGGAACGAGGAGATCGGCGCCACCAGCAGATTGGCCACCAGGCCGTAGGTGGCGACCCGGTTGAAGTGCTGCATGGCGAAGGGGCCGGTGGCCAGGCCCGCCACGAAGCTCGCCCCAGGCTGGCCGCCGTCCAGACACCGATCCCCTGCACGAGGCGGATTGGCCAGGGCGTGTTGATCTCCTTGGGAACCCGGGGCCAGGCCTCGGCCAGGGCCACCAGGGCGGCGGTGGCGGCGAAGGACATCTGGAAGCCCGGCTCCGACACCGCCTCCGGAGGCAAGATCAGGATGCCCAGGGCGGCTATGGCCAGGGTCCGCAGGCTGATGGCCTGGCGGTCGACGAGGATGGCCCCGAAGGCCGCTGCCGCGGTGATCGCCGCCCGCTCCGCCGGGCTGGGCGCCCCTGACAGCACCAGATAGGCCAGGACCGCCGCGAGGCCGGCCAGGGCCGCGGTCTTCTTCGAGGAGATACGCAGCGCCGCCCAGGGCCAGGCGGCGATCAACAGCCGCACCAGGGCGAAGGTGAAGCCACCGACGATGGCCATGTGCAGACCGGCGATCGAGACGATGTGCGCCAGGCCGGCGGCGCGCAGGGCCTCGACTTGTTCCCTGGGAATGAAGGCCTCGTGGCCGGTGACCATGGCTGCAGCCAGACCGCCGCTCTCCACGCCCATCTCGCCGACGATCTGCTTGGCCAGCGACCAGCGCGCCGAATTGATTCGCATTTCCAAGGCCAGGCGCCACGGCGGCCGTTCGGCGGCCTCGATCTCGTGAACCGGGGTCAAGGCGAAACCCACCCCGCCGATGCCGTCGAAGAAGGCGTCGCGGGCGAAGTCGTAAGAGCCGGGGCTGGCGGGCGGCGGCGGGGCGTTCAGCATGCCGCGCAATCGGATGGCGGTCCCCGGGGCCGTCAGGACGTCATCGTCCTTCAAGGTGACCCGCACGCGGATCGGGGTGGCCTCGGGCTCCAGGCGGCTGACCCGGATCGGGGCCAGCAACAGGCGCGGCCCGCCCTGCCCCGGACTGGCCACGTCGACCACGAAGGCCTCGATGCTCATCACGCCGGTCCCGGCGGGGGCTATGGGCGCGCGGACGGCCTGGGTGCGCAACTTGGCCGCCGCGAATCCCGCAGATCCGAAGGCCAGCAAGACCAGACCGACGGTCAAGGCACGGCGCGGACTCCAATGCGTCGCGGCGACCAGCCCCGCAGCGACGGCCAGGGCGAGGAACGCGGCCAGGGTCAGGGGTTCGCCCGGCAGGGCCAGATAGATCGCCGCCCCGATCCCGAAGGCGACGGGCGTCCAAAGGGTCCAGCGATCGGTCTGGGCGCGGGCCTGCTCGCCGACCCATGCTGCGATGCGGCGAAAGCTAGGACCGGCGCGAAAGCTCGTGCTAAGACCGCGCGCGCGGCCTCGCGCCGCCGTCTCCAGCTCCAAGCCTTGAGTTTCGATGCCCGACCGTCCCGTCGTCACCCGTATCGCCCCCTCGCCCACCGGCGCGATGCATATAGGCACGGCCCGGACCGCGCTTTTCAACTGGCTATATGCGCGCCATACGGGTGGTAAGTTCCTTCTTCGCATTGAGGACACGGATCGCGAACGATCCACGGAGGCCGCCGTAAAGGTGATCTTCGACGGCATGAAGTGGCTGGGCCTGGACGTGGACGCCGAGCCGGTTTTCCAAGCCGGCCGCGCCGACCGCCACGTCCTGGCCGCTCAGGACCTGCTGGCCAAGGGCCGCGCCTATCGCTGCTACATGACCATCGAAGAGACCGCCGCCGAACGTGAGGTCGCCCGCGCCGAGGGCCGGGCCATCCGTTCGCCTTGGCGCGACGCCGACGCCAATTTCAACGACCGCCCCTTCGTGATCCGCTTCAAGGGCCCGCAGGACGGCGAGACCATTGTCCATGACCGGGTGAAGGGCGACGTCTCGTTCAAGAACAAGGACCTGGACGACCTGATCCTGCTGCGCACGGACGGGACGCCGACCTACAATCTCGCGGTCGTGGTCGATGACCACGAGATGGGGATCACCCACGTCATCCGCGGCGACGACCATCTGAACAACGCCGCGCGCCAAACCCTGATCTATCAGGCCCTGGACTGGGAGGTCCCCACCTGGGCGCACCTGCCGATGATCCACGGCCCCGACGGCGCCAAGCTCTCCAAGCGTCACGGCGCCCAGGCGGTCAGCGAGTTCGATGACATGGGCTATCTGCCGGAAGCCATGCGCAACTATCTGGCCCGGCTTGGCTGGGGCCACGGCAATGACGAGATCTTTTCCGACGAACAGGCCATCGCCTGGTTCGAACTGGAGAACGTGGTCAGCGCGCCGGCCCGCCTGGACTGGGACAAGCTCAACCACCTGAACAACCACTATCTCCGTCTGGCCGCGATCGACCGGCTGGTCGAGCTGGTGACGCAAGTCCACAGGAGCCGCGATTTCCATCTGGCCGATGGCGACGCCGCGATCCTGGCGCGCACCATTCCGCTGGTCCGCGACGGGGCCAAGACCACTCTGGAGCTGGCCGACGCCACGGTGTTCGCCCTGAAGCGGCGGCCGCTGGAGCTGCCGGAAAAGATCCTGGGCCTGCTGACCGACGAGACCCGAGGACGGATGTCGCGCTTGCGCGACCGCCTGGCCCTGCAGGACGCCTGGACGGTTTCCGACCTGGAAGCCGCCCTGCGCGGCTTCGCCGAGACCGAGGGAGTGGGCCTGGGCAAGATCGGCCCGGCGCTGCGCGGCATGCTGTCGGGCGGAGCCCCGGCGCCTGACCTCGCCGGAGCCCTTGTAAGCCTTGGAAAAGAAGAAAGCTTAGGCCGCCTCGACGATGCGCTTTCACCGGCGGCGTAAGGCGTTATAAGGCACGCCGAACAGGCGTTTTATTTCATTGAACCGCGGAAGGGGATGGCATGGGCGATACGGCGAAAGTGAGCTTTGACGGGAAAACCGTCGAGCTGCCGATCCTGAAAGGCACCGACGGCCCGGCGGTCGTGGATATCCGGAAGCTCTACGCCGAAGCCGACGTCTTCACCTACGATCCGGGCTTCACCTCCACCGCCTCGTGCGAGAGCAAGATCACCTTCATCGACGGCGACGCGGGGATTCTCCTCCACCGCGGCTACCCGATCGACCAGCTGGCCGAGAAATCCAGCTTCCTGGAGGTCTGCTACCTGCTGCTGAACGGCGAGCTCCCGAACGCCAAGGAGTTCGAGAAGTTCAACCACAACATCACCTATCACACGATGCTGCATGAGCAGTTCGATAGGTTTTTCATGGGCTTCCGTCGGGATGCTCACCCGATGGCGATCATGGTCGGCGCGGTCGGCGCCCTCTCGGCCTTCTATCACGACAGCACCAATGTCGATGATCCCGAGCAGCGGATGATTTCGTCGCACCGGCTGATCGCCAAGATGCCGACGATCGCCGCGCGCGCCTTCAAATACTTCCGCGGCCAGCCCTTCGTACATCCGCGCAACGATCTCTCCTACTCGGAGAACTTCCTGCGCATGTGCTTCTCGGTGCCCGCCGAGGACTGGAAGCCCAATCCGGTCCTGACCCGCGCCATGGACCGCATCTTCATCCTGCACGCCGACCATGAGCAGAACGCGTCCACCTCCACCGTCCGCCTGGCCGGCTCGTCGGGCGCCAATCCATTCGCCTGCATCGCTGCCGGCATCGCCTGTCTCTGGGGCCCCAGCCATGGCGGCGCCAACGAAGAGGCGCTGAACATGCTCAAGGAGATCGGCACCGTCGATCGCATCCCGGAGTATGTGCAGGGCGTGAAGGACCGCCGCTACCGCCTGATGGGCTTCGGTCACCGGGTCTATAAGAACTACGACCCCCGCGCGACCGTGATGCAGAAGACCTGCCATGAGGTCCTCGCCGAGGTCGGCCTCCAGGACGACCCGCTGTTGAAGGTGGCGATGGAGCTGGAAAAGGTCGCGCTCAGCGATCCCTACTTCGTCGAGCGCAAGCTCTACCCGAACGTCGACTTCTACTCCGGCATCACCCTGCGCGCGCTCGGCTTCCCGCCCGAGATGTTCACGGTGCTGTTCGCCCTGGCCCGCACCGTGGGCTGGATCTCGCAGTGGAAGGAAATGATCGAGGACCCGTCGCAGAAGATCGGCCGCCCGCGGCAGATCTACACCGGCGCCCCGGCCCGCGACTACGTGGCCGTCGACAAGCGCTAGGCGCTATCGCTGCCAGGTTGCGCCATGACGCCACACGCCTAATGTGGAGACCCGGACCGGGGAGGTCCGGGTCATCATAAGGAGGGCGTCATGACGATCATGGCCGTCTACCTGGTAAACGCCGCCACCAAGCAGGACTACGACGACGTCAAGGCCGCCATCGGGTGGGAAGCCGATCCCCCGGACGGCGCCCTGCTGCATTTCGTGGGCTTCGACAAGGAAGGCGCCTGCAGTATCGAGCTGTGGGAATCCGAGGCCCAGTTCGAGGCCTATCGGCGCGACCGATATGATCCCGCCTGCGAGCAGGCGGGGCTGGGACGGCTCGAGGCGCGGGTGCTTGAGGTGCACAACGCCGCCGCCGCGGGACCGGTCGAGACCTATGTCCCGATCCTCGAGTCGGCGCGCCTAAGGCCGCGCGCGGCGATCGGCGAGCAGTTTGAGCACGGCGTCGGCGGCGGCCTCTGAGGGATCGGGGCCGTCGCGCCCCATCTTGGCCAGCGCCTCGTGCTGCGCCTCGATCTGGGCGTAGCGCATACCGGGGAAATCCAGCCGTTCGCCCACGGCGGCGGCCAAGGCCGGCCCATTGCAGTCGTCCTGCACGAATTCAGGCGCGACGAAGTCCTGGGCGGCGATGTTGAACAGGGTGATGTAGGGCGAACGCAGTAGCCGCTTCAGCACGAAGTGCGTGAAGTTGCCCAGCCGATAGGCCACCACCATCGGCACCCCCGCCAGGGCCAGTTCCGTGGTTACGGTGCCGGAACAGGCCAGAGCCACGGTGGCCGCCTTCATGGCGTCCAGCTTGGCTGCGTCGCCCTCGACCACATGCGCCCAGCCGCCAGCCTGGGCCTTCACGGCCTCGGCGACCGTGGACGCGGCTGGAATCACCACCTGCAGCTCTGCACGCTCCGCCTTCAACAACGCGACGGCCTCGGCGAAGGGCGGCAGGACGCGAGCGATCTCGCTGGGCCGGCTGCCCGGCAGGACCAGAAGGACCGGGGCGTCAGGCGCTATGCCCAGGTCATCGCGCAGCCGTGCCCCGTCCGCGTTGCTGAAATCGACATTGAGCGCGGAATTGCCGACGAAGGTGACCGGCAGACCCTCGGCCTCGAAATAGGGCGCGTCGAACTTGTGGATCGAGAGCAGGTGATCGACCGTGGCCGCCAGCGTCTTGGCCCGCCCCGGCCGCGTGGCCCAGACCTGGGGCCCGACATATTTCACCAGGGGCAGGTCCGGCCGGCGCTTCCGTAGCTGCTGCGCCGCCCTCAGGGTGAAGCCCCAGGAATCGATCAGCACCACCACGTCGGGCCGCTCGCGCTCCGCCAGGGCCACGGTGTCGACCACCCGCGCGACGACCTTGCGGTAGGCCAACAGGCCTTCCAGCAGACCCAGGATTGAGAGTTGCGAGATGTCGAAGGGGCTCTGGACGCCCTGCGCCGCCATCTTCGAGCCGCCCACCCCGACGAAACGGACGTGGCCGCCCAGCCTTTGACGCAGCGCCTGGGCCAGGCCCGCCCCGCGGTCGTCGCCGGAGGCCTCGGCGGCCACCAGCATGACACAGAGGGGCCGGTTCACGGCGCGCCCGGAGGCTCCACGCCGACGATGAACAGGCCAAGTTCGTCGGCCATCTCGATCACCGCCTCGCGGTCCAGCACCAGCAGACGCCCGGTCTCGCCCGCTATGCCCGCCAGCCCCGCCTCGGCGGCCCGCCGGATGGTGTTGAGGCCGATGGTCGGCAGGTCGATGCGGGTTTCCTGGATCGGCTTGGGCGCCTTGGCCAGGACGCCGCGCGGTGTGTCGGGCGTGCCGCGGATGGCCGGCGGCAGCTTGGCCACCCGGCCCAGCATGGCGTCGGTGCCCTCCTGGGCCTCCACGGCCAGCACCAGGCCGTCGCAGACCACGGCCCCCTGCCCCACATCCAGCCGGCCAATCTCCCGGGCCACGTGCAAGGCGCACTGCACGTCGGCCATCTGATCGGCGCTAGGCGAAACCCGGCCCAAGGGCCCTGCCGGCAGGGTCAGGTCGCCCATCACCTCATGGGCGCCCTCGACAGCGAAGCCTTCCTTCTCGAACTCGCCGACCAGGGCTCGCAGCAAGGCGTCGTCGCCCTTTCGCGCCGCCACCAGCACCGCGGGCAAGGCCATGAGGCCCCGCAGGTCGGGCGTTAGCGACTTGAAATCGGGCCGATCGACATTTCCCACCAGGGTGACGGCGCGGCATCCGGCGCGCTTCAGCGCCTTGAAGCACTTGCCCAGCTCGGCGATCCCGATATCGGCGCCCGGGAACCGCGCGATTTCCGAGCCAGCGAAGCCCCTCAGCCGCACGATGAAGAACGGCCGACCCGCCTGTTCGCAGTGTTCGGCGATCTCGACCGGGAGGGTCCCGCCGCCGGCGATCAATCCAAGCTTCTGCATAGGCGTCAGCCTAGACCTCGCGCTCGGGCAAGCACAGGGGGCGGCTGGCGTCGGCGCGGATGAAGTCGATGATCTCCATCACCTCGGGGCAGTCGGAATAGGTCTCGACCGTATCGTCCAGGCGCTCCTGGAACGTGCCCTCGTCGGCGAACAGCAGCCGGTAGGCCGCGCGCATGGTGTTGATCGTCTCGCGGCTGAAGCCCCGGCGCTTGAGGCCGAGCAGGTTCAACCCCTCCAGGTGGGCGTGGTTGCCCCAGACCGAGCCGTAGGGGATCACGTCCTTCACCACGGCCGCCAGGCCGCCGATCATGGCGTGACGTCCGACGCGGATGCGTTGATGCACCGCCGCCAGCCCGCCGAGGATCACGAAGTCGCCGATCTCGCAGTGGCCGCCCAGGGTCGCCTGCTTGGTCAGGATCACGTGGTCGCCGACCATGCAGTCATGGCCGATGTGGCATTCGATCATATAGAGCCCGTCGGACCCGACCTGGGTCAGGCCGCCGCCGCCCACCGTGCCGGTGTTCATGGTGGCGTGTTCGCGGACCAGATTGCGGTCGCCGATGACCAGGCGGGTGGGCTCGCCCTTATAGGCCGTGTGCTGCGGCGGGCCGCCCAGCACGGCGAACGGATGGACCACGTTATCGGCGCCCAGTTCGGTATGGCCGTCGATCACCACATGGGAGAGCAGCTTGGTGCCGGCGCCCAGCCGGACGTTCGGGCCGACGATGCTGAACGGCCCGACGGAAACGCCGTCGGCGAGCTCGGCCTTGGCGTCGACGATGGCCGTGGGATGGACTTCGATGCTCACGGGGTCTCCACCAGCATGGCCGCGAACTCCGCCTCGGCCGCTGTCTTGTCGCCCACCAGGGCCTTGCCTTCGAACTTGAACAGGCCGCCGCGGGCGCGCACCACGCGAACGTTCATGCGCAGCACATCGCCCGGCCGCACGGGCTGGCGGAAACGGCAATTGTCGAGCGAGGTGAACAGGATGGTCTTGCCCGCACGGTCGACGTTCAGCGACTTCGACATCAGCACCGCGCCGGTCTGGGCCATGGCCTCGACGATCAGCACACCGGGCATGACCGCGTATTCCGGGAAGTGGCCCTGGAAGAACGGCTCGTTGATGGTCACGCACTTGATCCCGACGATGGACTCGCTCTGGCGATAGTCCTCGGCCCGGTCGACCAGCAGGAACGGATAGCGGTGCGGGATCCGCAGCAGGATCTCGGAGATGTCGATGGAGGTCTGCACCTCGACGACGGGGGCCTCGCTCATTTGTCCGATCCTTTGCGAACGCCGGCCGACTTCGAAAGCCAAGCGACTTCGCGCATCCATTTCCGAATGGGCTGGGCTGGAACCCCACCCCAGGTTTCGCCCGCCGGCACATTGCGGAACAGGCCCGCGGCCGCGGCGATCTGCGCGCGGTCGCCGATGCTGATGTGGTCAGCCACCCCTGCCCGACCCCCGAAGGCGACGCCGTCGCCGATCGTGACGCTGCCGGAAATGCCTGTATAGGCCGCCATGACGCAGTTCCGTCCCACGCGCACGTTGTGTGCGATGTGCACAAGGTTGTCGATCTTGGTGTTCTCGCCCACCACGGTGTCTTCGAAGGCCCCGCGGTCAACGCAACTATTGGCGCCGATTGTAACGCCGTCCTGCAGGATCACCCGACCGAGCTGGGGCACGTCGATCACCCCCTGGGCCGCGCCGGTCGCCCCAAAGCCGGGCTCGCCGATCCGGGCTCCCGCCAGGATGTTGACCCGGTCGCCCAGCAGGGCGAAGCCGATGCTGGCGTTCGCGCCGATAACGCAGTCGCGGCCGATGGCCACGCCGGGGCCGATCACCGCATTGGCGCCGATCACGGTTCCGCGGCCAACGCGGGCGCCCGGGCCGATCACGACGCCGGGCGACAGGGTCACCCCCTCCTCCAGGACGGCCTCGCGCGACACGGCGTCCGCGCCGGCATGGCGGCGGGGACGATGCAGGCGGTTGCCGGCCGCGGCGTAGGCGGCGTGCGGCGCGGCGGTGACCAGGGCGGCGCATCCCTCGGGAACCAGGTCCGCATTGCCAGCGGACACGAAGACACCGGCTGGCCGGCGCTGCGCCAAGGTCTCGGCGTATTTGCGGTCGGTGAGAAAGGTGACGGTGTCGGACTGGGCCTGGGCGAGGACCGCCACGGCGCGGACCGAGCGCCCGCCCTGGGCGTCGTCGGCCAGCTTGGCGCCCGTCACCTCGGCCAGTTCGGCCAGGGTGACGGGTCCAAGGTCCTCAAAGAAACGCGGATCGGGCATCGAAATCCTTCGGCTCGACCCGGGTCTAGCGCGAGTCGGCCTACCGGCGGGGCGGCGTGGCCGGAGATTGCGCGCCGGGCGCTGCCTGGTCCAGGCGCTCGCGGTCGAAGTTGAACTGGGTGATCTTGGCGTTGAGCGCCGTCACGACCGGGCCGGAGATGTCCATGGCCGGGTTGGCGATGACCACGGCGTCGCGGGTCAGCAGCAGGCTGCATTGGCGCTGCTGGTAAACCTGACGGATGATCGGATCCAGTTCCTGGCCAACGCGGCCGAGGGCCTTCTGCTGGGTGGCCTGCAACTCGCGCTCGCGCAGTTGAGCCTTGCGCTGGAAGGCGTTGGCCTTGACCTGCAGGGCCGAGGCACGGGTCTCGAAGGTGTTCTGGTCGAGGGTCGCGCGCTGGCCTTCGAGGGTCTTGGCCTCGTTCTGGATGGCGGTGTCCTCGGCCTTCAGCTCGGCCTGAACCTGGGTGGCGATCTGCTGCAAGCGGGTCTGGACGTACTTGCCCACGGTCGAAGAGCCGATGGAGCCTTCGAGCGAGATGATGCAGTGACCCGGGAGCGCCGGTCCGTGGGTGACCGCAGGCGCGGCCGCGGCGGCGGGCGCCGGAGCGGCCGCCTGGGCGAACGCGGCGCTGGATGCGGACGCGGCGATGGCGGCGACACAGGTCGCCGCGACGAGGGCTTTGATCGTCATGAGTGGAATTAGAACCTGGTTGAGGTGGAAAACCGGAAGGTTTCGGTCTTGTCGTAGTTCTCTTTGGCCAAAACTTGGCTGAAGTCGAAACGAATTGGCCCCATCGGCGACCGCCAGTGCACCGAAAGACCGGCCGAGGCCCGCAGCGACAGGTCGTCGACGATCGCCGGATCGCGCGTTCCTGGCGGGTACGGCAGGTTGGTGAGCGGGTTGATGGCGCCCGGCTGGTAGTTCTTGTCGGCGTCGTCCAGCAGGCCAAGCGTGCCGAAATCGGCGAACAGCCCGGCCTTGATTCCGTACTGCTCGGGCAGGCCGGTCGGTATGGCCAGCTCCACCGTGCCGATAGCGTAGGCCCGGCCGCCGAGGGCGTCGGAACGGCTGAAATTGGTGTCGCGCGGCCCGATGCCGGCGGTCTCGAAGCCCCGGAAGTTGTTGCCGCCCTTATAGAAACGGTCGTTGATCCGGATCGTATCGCCGCTGAACCCGGCGATGAAGCCGGCCGAACCGGAGACGCTGAGAATGAAGTCCTTGTTGAAGCCGTGCCACCAGCCGCCGGTGGCCTCGGTGCGGACGTAGTTCACGTCGCCCCCGACCCCGGCGAAGTCCTGCGAGACATCGAAGCGGTAGCCGCGAGTCGGATTGATCGGGTCGTTCCGGCGATCATAGAGATAGGTGTAACCCACCAGCGAGGTGATGAACTTGCCGCGCTGGGCGCAGAGGGAGAGCGAGACCACCTGGGCGGTGCAGAGCGAGCTGTCGATATCGACCTCGTCGCTGCGGAGGGTGTAGCGGGTCGACATCCGCGAGGCGACCGTCAGCGGGAACCCGAAGCGGATATTGCTGCCGATCGTATTGGTCTCGTAGGCCGAGAACTCCGAGTAATCGAGCCGATAGGCGTAGAGATCGAAGCCCGCACCCAGGTCGCGGCCGAGGAAGCGCGGCTCGGTGAAGCCGAAATCGATCTGCTGGCGCAGCGAACCGACCGAGACCCGGGCGCGCACGCTCTGGCCGCGGCCGCGGAAGTTCCGTTCGGTGATGCCCAGGTCGAGCACAAGCTGGTCGACCGACGAATAGCCGGCGCTGAACGACAGCTCGCCCGTGGGCTGCTCCTCGACCTTGACCTGCAGGCCCGTGCGATCGGGCGCCGAACCGGGAACCTCCTCGATATCGACCTCCTTGAAGAAGCCGAGCGCGCGGATGTTGTTCTTGGATCGGTCCACCAGGGCCCGGTTATAGGCGTCGCCCTCCACCAGGTTCAGCTCGCGCCGGATCACATAGTCCAGGGTGCGGGTGTTGCCGGTGACGTCGATGCGCTCGACATAGACCCGCGGACCCTCGCGGACCTGGAAGACCACGTCGACGGTGTTGGTCTCCTTGTTGGCAGTGTAGCGCGGACGCACGTCGACCGCGGCGAAACCCGCCGCGCCGGCCGCGAAGGTCAAGGCGTCGGTGGCCTGCTCGATCCGTTCGTCCTGGTAGGTCTCGCCAGACCGGATCGGCACGAGCTGCTGCAGGACGTTCTTGTCGAGCTTCTGGAGTTCGGTCTCGACGGTGATCTTGCCGAACCTGTACTCAACGCCCTCCTCGAGGGTGTAGGTGATCGCAAAGCCGTTCTTGTCCGGGGCCAGCTCGGCGATCGCCGAGATCACGCGGAAATCATAGAAGCCGCGGTTGCGGTAGTGCTTGCGCAGCTGCTCCTTGTCGTACTCCAGACGATCGGGGTCGTAGTTGGCGTTCGACGAGAAGAACTTGAACCAGCTGGTCTGCTCGGTCACGACCACGTCGCGCAGGTCGTTGTCCGAGAATTCCTTGTTGCCCAGGAAGTTGACGCGCAGGACACCGCTCTTGGGCCCTTCGTCGATCTCAAAGATCAGGTCGACGCGCTTCTGCGGCAGCTCGACGATCTTCGGCGTGACGGCGGCCGAGATCCGGCCGGAACGACGATAGAGTTCGATGATCCTCTGGACGTCCTGCTGGACCTTGGCGCGGGTGAAGATGCCGCGCGGTCGCACGGTCACCTCGTCGCGCAGCTTCTCTTCCTTCAGGCCGGAATTGCCCTCGAACACCACCTTGTTGATGATCGGGTTCTCGACGACCGTGACGATCATGTCGGCACCCTGCAGCTCGACCTTCACGTCGGCGAACAGGTCGGTGCGGAACAGGGCCTTAAGCGCCAGGTCGGCCTTGGCCGGATCGAGGACCTCCCCCGGCTGGATCGGCAGGTAGGAGAGCACCGTCGACTGCTCGATCCGCTCATTGCCGCGTACGATGATCCGCTGGACGACGCCGGACTGCTGCGGGGCCGCCTGGGCCGCGGCGAGCGTCGGGACGACAAGCGCGGTCGAGCCCATCAAGAGGGCAAGTCCGGAGGCGAGCGCGGCGCTGTGAGCGCGGGTTCTTTGCATCGTTTAAGCCGTTAGCGGAAAAGGGCGGGTCAGGAGAAGACGCCGCCGAGGATTTTGAACACACGCAGCTGTTGCAGATCGTTCCAGGTGGCGAACAACATCAATCCCAGCAACAGCGCAAGACCCACCCGGTAGCCTGCGGCCTGGACATTGGCGGCGACCGGGCGGCGGGCCACGGCCTCATAGGCGTAGAACAGCAGGTGCCCCCCGTCCAACACGGGGACCGGCAACAGATTCATGAAGCCGATGCTCACCGAGACGAAGGCCGCGAGCTGCAGCAGATTGACGGCGCTGCCCAGCAGCATTTCGCCGGGACTCGAGGCGCCTTCGGCGCCGGCCTGGGCCACCTTCCCGGAGATTCGGGCGATTCCCAGTGGGCCGCTCAGCTGGTCGGCCGAGACCTGGCCGGTCACCATGCGGCCGAGATAGTAGACGGTCGTGCCCAGCGTGCTCCAGGTGCGCTCCACCCCGCCGCCCAGCGCCTGGAGCGGCGTATAGCGAACGCGGATGAAGTCGCTGGGCTTCTGGG
Organism: Phenylobacterium sp.; assembly: GCF_030697925.1. Taxonomy (GTDB): domain Bacteria; phylum Pseudomonadota; class Alphaproteobacteria; order Caulobacterales; family Caulobacteraceae; genus Phenylobacterium. The sequence continues at coordinate 24,000 of NZ_JAUYOJ010000024.1, forward strand.
GCGGGGCGAACCCCAGCACGCCGACCCTACGTTCCCCCGAGATCGGGTCCTTGCGGATCTGCCATTCCGGCGTGGCGTTCAGGGTCAGTTCCCGCCCACCGCGGTTCACAACGAGCGGGGTAAGCACATTGGCGCGAACCTGGATCATGGTGGCGAGCTGGTCGAAGGTCTTGATCGGGGTTCCGGCGGCGGCCACCACCAGGTCGCCCGGCAGGAGGCCGGCGCGCGCCGCCGGGCTGTCCGGCTGGACAAAGGCCACCTTGGCCGGCAACACCTCCGCCCCGTAGGCCATCAGCAGGCCAGCGAACAGCACGATGGCCAGGAAAAAGTTGGCGAAGGGGCCGGCGGCCACGACGATGGCCCGCTGCCACAGCGGCTTGAAGTGGAAATAGCGGTCGATGGCGCCCGGGCCCTCGCGACGCTCGACCTCTTGGCGCAGGCTCTCCAGGCTTTCGTGATCGGGCAGGCTGGCGGCGTTCTCGTCGCCCGAGAAGCGCACATAGCCGCCCAGGGGGATCCACCCGACCCGCCACTCGACACCCGACCTGTCCTTCCAGACCGCCAGCGCCTTGCCGAAGCCGATGGAGAACCGGTCGATGGCGACGCCGAAGCTCTTGGCGGCCAGGAAGTGGCCCAGCTCATGGATCGTGACCACCAGCCCCAGGACCAGCAGGAAGGAGACGACGAAGGTGAGAGACGTGAGGGTGAAATCGATCACGACAGGGTGCTCCTCCAAGGCCTCAACGGCCTAGACCGGCCACGACGTCGCCTGCCACGCGGCGCGCCGTCGCATCGATGTGTCGCGCCCGCTCCAGGGCGTCGCCGGAGAGATCCGCCATGAGCCCCTGCCCGTCCACGCGTTCCAGGGTCCTCGCCACCGTGGCGGCAATATCCAGAAAGCCAATCTTACGGTCAAGGAAGGCGGCCACTGCGACCTCGTTGGCGGCGTTCATCACCGCGGGCGCGGCCCCACCGGCCGCAAGTGCTTCTTTCGCGATCTTCAAGGCGGGAAAACGGCGCAGGTCCGGTTCTTCGAAAGTTAGTTGCCCCGCGGCGGCCAGATCCAGCTTCGGCGCCGGCCACGGCAGGCGGTCGGGCCATGCGAAGGCGCAGGCGATCGGCGTGCGCATATCCGGCGGTCCCAGCTGCGCCAGGGTCGAGCCGTCGGCGTATTCCACGAGGCTATGGATGATCGATTGCGGATGGATCAGCACGTCGACCCGCTCGGCCGGCATGGCGAACAGGTAGGCCGCCTCGATCATCTCGAGGCCTTTGTTCATCATGGTCGCTGAATCGACCGAGATCTTGACTCCCATGTCCCACTTGGGATGGGCCACGGCCTGTTCCGGCGTCGCGTGCTCCATCTGGCCGATCGACCAGGACAGGAACGGGCCGCCGGAGGCGGTTAGAATCAGCCGCGAGACGTGCTGGGCGTTCATCGGGTCCAGCACCTGGAAAATCGCCGAGTGCTCGGAATCGACCGGGATCACCGCCCCGCCCGCCAGCTTGGCGGTGCGCAGCAGCGAGGGGCCGGCGCAGACCAGGCTCTCCTTGTTGGCCAGCGCCACGACCGCCCCGGCCTTGGCCGCCGAGAGTGTCGGCGGGAGCCCCGCGAAACCCACGATGGCCGACATCACCCACTGGGCGTCACCGGCGGCGGCCTCGGCCACGGCGTTGGCGCCGGCGGCGGCCTCGATCCCCGAGCCCTTCAACCGCTGGCGCAACTCGTCGAGCCGGGTCTCATCCTCGATCACCGCCAGCTTCGGCCGCCATTGCAGGGCCTGCTGCGCCAGGCGCTCGACATTGCGTCCGGCGGTCAGGGCGGCGATCTCGACCTCGGCCCCGGCCTTCTCGAACAGGTCCAGTGTCGAGACCCCGACCGAGCCCGTGGAACCCAACACGCTGACACGCCGCGGCAAGGTCAATTCGCCCACCCCAAATGGTTGATGAGCCGGGCGCCTGCCAGGACGACCGCGGCGAACATCAGGCCGTCGACCCGGTCCAGCAGGCCGCCGTGACCCGGGATCAGGTCGCCGGAATCCTTCACTCCGAACCGGCGTTTCAGCATGGACTCCCAGAGGTCGCCCGCCATGGTGGCCAGGCCTGCGACGAACCCGATCAGGGCGCCGGCCTGCAGGCTGAGCACGATGTCGCTGAAGGCGGCCATGGCCACGCCGGCCAGGGCCGCGGCGATCAGGCCGCCTATGAATCCCGACCAGGTCTTATTTGGCGAGAATCGCGGCCATAGCTTGGGCCCCTTGAGCGCGCTGCCAACCGCGAAGGCGGCGATGTCGGCCGTCCAGACGACGGCGAACAACAGCAGGGTCCACTGCCGCCCCTCGGGCATGCCGCGCAGCCAGACCAGGCAGATCATCGGGATGGCGAGATAGACCACGCCATAGGCCGCGTTACCCGGCCGTTCCGAGACGCCCCTCGCCACCAGGGCGGAGGCCGCCGCGCCGATCGCCAGGGCGGCCCAGGCGTAGGTCATCTGGCCTAGATAGGCCAGGAAGGTCCCGGCCAGGATCGCGACCGTGAGCGCCGCCGACACCCGGATCGGCGCCTTGGGGGCGGTCATCGCGCCCCATTCGATGCAGAGCAGCGCGACCGCCACGGCGATCAGGACGAGGAACAGCCAGCGCACGTCGTCGGCGAACCAGACCGCGCCCAGCGCCGCGGGCACCAACACGGTGGCGGAGGCCACGCGTATGCCCAGATTGGTCCAGTCGAACCGCCTAGCCTGTGGCAAGGACATCATCGGCCACGGCCCCGCCGTATCGCCGCTCACGTTTCTGGAACTCCGCGATGCCCTCGGCGAGGTGATGCGGCGTGAAGTCGGGCCAAAGGACGTCGGGGAACACGAACTCGGAATAGGCCGACTCCCAGAGCAGGAAGTTCGACAGCCGCTGCTCGCCGCTGGTGCGGATCACCAGGTCGGGCGACGGCAGGCCGCCGGTGGAGAGGCGGGCCTCGAAGAAGGCGTCGGTGATGTCTTCAGGCGCGATCCGGCCCGCCGCGACCTCGGCGGCGACGGCGCGGGCCGCGTCGACGATGTCGGCGCGACCGCCATAGTTGAAGGCCACCTGGAGGAAGAATTTGTCGTTATGGGCGGTCTGGCGTTCGGCGCGCTCGACGATCTCGGCCACGTCCGGCGGCAGGCCTTCGCGGCGGCCCAGGATGCGGACCTTCACGCCCTCGCGCACCAGCTTGTCGAGGTCGGAGTTCACATAGAGCTTGAGTAGCCGCATGACCTCGGCCACCTCGCCGGCCGGCCGGCGCCAGTTCTCCGTGGAGAAGGCGTAGAGGGTCAACCAGCGGATGCCCTGGTCCGGCGCAGCCTCGACCACGCGGCGGATGGCGTCAACGCCCTTGGGATGGCCCACCTGACGCGGCAGGCCGCGGCGCTTGGCCCAGCGGCCGTTGCCGTCCATGACGATCGCAACATGCAGGGGGGCGTCGGGCGCGCCCTTCGGCTGCTCTTTGTCGGCGATGGTCATGGGGTTCCCGTTCGTCCTTCAACCAGACCGCGGACGATCAAACCTGCATGATCTCTTGTTCTTTGGTTTTCAAGGCTTCGTCCACCCTCTTCACCGCCTCGTCGGTGAACTTCTGGACCTCGACCTCCATCTTGCGATGCTCGTCCTGATTGATGGCGCCGTCCTTCTCCGCCTTCTTCAGGTCGTCATTGGCGTCGCGGCGCACGTTGCGGACGGCCACCTTCTGCTGCTCGGCGTACTTGCCGGCCAGCTTGGCCAGGTCTCGACGGCGCTCCTCGGTCAGCGGCGGAATGGGGATGCGTAGGTTCATGCCGTCGACCACGGGATTGAGGCCGAGACCGGCATTGCGGATCGCCTTTTCCACTGAGACGACCAGGCCCTTGTCCCAGATGCTGACGCTGATCGAGCGCGGCTCGGGGACGCTCACGGAGCCTACCTGGTTGATCGGCACGGTCGAGCCGTAGGCGTCGACCATCACCTGATCCAACAGGCCGGCCGAGGCGCGGCCGGTCCGCAGCGAGGCGAACTCGTCCTTCAGGGCGAGAATCGCCTTGTCCATGCGGTCCTTGTAGCTCGAAAGGACGGGCTTTTCGGTAGCAGCCATAGGGAGTTCTCCCGATCTTCTCGTTTGAGTCTCGTGGTCAGGCGATGGTCGTGAAGACGCCCTGCCCCTGCAAGACCTTCATGAAGTTGCCCCGCTCTCGGATGGAGAACACCACGATCGGGACGTTGTTGTCGCGCATCAGGGCGATGGCCGAGGCGTCCATGACCCGCAGATCCTTGGCCAGAACCTCCTGGTAGCTGAGCGTCTCGTAGCGCTGGGCGCTGGGATCCTTCTTGGGATCGGCCGTGTAGACCCCGTCGACGCTGGTGCCCTTGAAGAGCGCATCGCAGCCCATCTCGGCCGTCCGCAGGGCCGCGGGCGTATCGGTTGTGAAGAACGGCGCGCCGAGGCCGGCGGCGAAGATCACCACCCGGCCCTTTTCCAGGTGGCGCAAGGCGCGGCGACGGATGTAGGGCTCGCAGACCGCCTCCATGGGGATGGCCGACTGCACCCGGGTGTAGACGCCGACCTTCTCCAGGGCGCCTTGCAGGGCGAGCGCATTCATCACCGTGGCCAGCATGCCCATATAGTCGGCGCTGGCGCGGTCCATGCCCTTCCCGGCCAGGGAGACGCCGCGGAAGATGTTGCCGCCGCCAACCACCAGGCAGAGCTCGACACCGGCATCGACCACTTCCTTGATGTCCTCGGCCACCGCCTCAATGGTCTTGGTGTCGATCCCGAAGAGCGCATCGCCCATCAGGACCTCGCCCGACATCTTCAAGAGGATCTTCTTGTAGCGGGGCTTGGCGTCGGGCATCGGCGGCATCCGGAGAATCTTAGGCGGTACTTACATAAACCAAGGGCGTGGTGCGCGTCGAACGCACCACGCCCTTGGGTCGTCTTTATCTTGCAAGCCTTAGGCTTGGCTGGTCATCGAAGCCACTTCGGCGGCGAAATCGTCGACCTTCTTCTCCACGCCCTCGCCGAGCGCGAAACGCACAAAGCCCTTCACGGTCACCGGCGAGCCGGTTTCCTTGGCCGTGTCGGCCAGCAGCTGCTCGATGGTCTGGTCCGGGTTCATGACGAAGGGTTGCTTCAGCAGCACCACTTCTTCCTGCCACTTGCGGATCCGGCCTTCGATCATCTTCTCGACCACGCCGATGGGCTTGCCCGATTCCAGCGCCTGGTCGGTCAGGAACTTCTTTTCCTTCTCGACGGCGGCCGGATCGAGGTCGGCCTCGGTGAGCGCCAGCGGCGGGGTCGGCGTGCCGGCCACGTGCAGGGCGATCTTGCGGCCGACATCCTTCAGCACCTGCTGGTCGCCGGCGCCTTCAAGAGCCACGAGCACGCCCAGCTTGCCGACGCCTTCGCCCTGCGCGTTGTGCAGGTAGAGGGCGACAGCGCCTTGGGCCACGCTTAGGCGCGCCGAGCGGCGCAGGCGCATGTTCTCACCGATGGTCGCGATCATGTTGGTGATCACGTCGGCGACGACCTCGCCCTTGGCGGTCTTGGCCGCCGTGATGGCGTCCACGCCCTCGACATCCAGGGCCACCACGGCGAAGTCGCGCGCGGCGCTCTGGAAGGTGTCGTTCTTGGACACGAAGTCGGTCTCGGCGTTCAGTTCGACCAGCACGCCGGTCTTGCCGTCGTCGCTGAGCTTGCCCGCCACCAGGCCCTCGGCCGCGGCGCGGTCGGACTTCTTCGCGGCCTTGGACAGGCCCTTGGTGCGCAGCCAGTCGATCGAGGCTTCGATGTCGCCGTCGTTCTCCTGCAGCGCCTTCTTGCAGTCCATCATGCCTGCGCCGGATTTCTCGCGCAGGTCCTTGACGAGCAGAGCGGTGATTTCCGCCATGGTCAGCTCCTTCAATTCAAAGAGGTCGGCGAGGCCCGTCTAGGACCTCGCCGTGATCGTTTCGTGTCGACGGGCGCGCGGAGGCGCCGCCGGCCTATTCCTGCGTCGCGGTCGGTTCAGCCGCCGGGGCTTCCGCCGCGGTGGTCTCCGGTTCGGTCGCGACCGGCTCGGGAGCCGGTTCAGCGGCGACCGGCGCGGCGGCGACAGGCTCAGGCGCCAGTTCGCGCGCCAGGGTCGGCTCGATCGGGGCCACCGAGGCGCCCAGGTCGACGCCGGCGGCCGATTGGCCGGCGGCCAGGCCGTCGAGAACCGAGTCGGCCATCAGGTCGCAATAGAGCTGGATGGCGCGCGCGGCGTCATCGTTGCCCGGGATCGGATAGGTGATGCCGTCCGGATTGCAGTTGGTGTCCAGGATGGCGATGACCGGAATGTTGAGCTTGCGGGCTTCCTGGATCGCGATCGCTTCCTTGTTGGTGTCGATCACGAACATCAGGTCGGGAATGCCGCCCATGTCCTTGATGCCGCCGAGGCTCAGCTCCAGCTTGTCCCGCTCGCGGGTCATCTGCAGCAGTTCCTTCTTGGAACGGCCGGCGCTGCCGTCACCTTCCAGCAGGCCTTCCAGCTCGCGCAGGCGGGCGATGGAGCCCGACACGGTGCGCCAGTTGGTGAGCGTGCCGCCCAGCCAGCGGTGGTTCACATAGTACTGGGCCGAACGCTTGGCCGCGACCGCGACCGGCTCGGAGGCCTGGCGCTTGGTGCCGACAAACAGCACGCGTCCGCCGGACGCGGCGACTTCGCGCACCTTCACCAGGGCCTGGTGCAGCAGCGGGATCGACTGCGAAAGGTCGATGATGTGGATGTTCGACCGCGAGCCGAAGATGTAGCGGTCCATCTTCGGGTTCCAGCGGTGGGTCTGGTGGCCGAAGTGCGCGCCAGCTTCCAGGAGCTGACGCATGGAGAATTCAGGAAGCGCCATACGCTTTCAAGTCCTTTTTCCGGTTAACCGCCGCAGGCAAACCCCCCGAGTGGGGGACCGGAATGGATATGGCGGGATGTCTCCCCGCACATCGCCAAACACCTGCGTGTGGAATGAGGCGGGGAAATAGGGGCTAAGCGCGGGAAAAGCAAGTCTCTCCCGCAGGATGGCCGCCACCGGCGCTTGCAAGCTTGACCTTGGTGATGCACTTTTGAGTAGATTTGGAGTGGGATATGAAACTCATTGTAGTGTTCGGTCTGGGGTTGGCGGTTCTCGCCGCGGGCGCCTCCGGAGCCTCGGCCGGGACGTTCAAGGATCAACCCGGAACCTTCGGCGGCTATCGCGCGCCGGCCCCGCCACGCCTCGGCGCGCCGCCCGTGGCTGCGCCCAAACCCTATTCCCCACCTCGCGCCGCGCCGGCGCCCGCGCCATTCCGGCCTTATCAGGGGACCTCCACCTATTCCAACCGCGGCGGGGTGAACGCCTATCCGAGCGCGCCCAAGCCAAAGGGCTATATCAGCCCCTACGGGAAGCCCTGACCGCCTACTGGTGGACCGCCTCCAGGCGATGGCCGTCCGGGTCGGTGACGAAGGCCGCATAGTAGGTGGGGCTGTAGGTGCGCCTTAGACCCGGCGCGCCGCGATCGGTTCCGCCGGCGGACAGCGCGGCGGCATGGAAGGCGTCGACCGACGCCTGGTCCGGCGCATCGAAGGCGATGTGGAATCCGGGGCCGGGCGGACGGGCGTCGGCATGGGGAAACAGGTTGAGCTTCTCGCCCTCCCCCGGCCGCCCGTAACCCAGGCCCCGAGGATCGTCCCATATCCGGACCCAGCCGAGCGGACGCAGGACCGCGTCATAGAAGACCCCGGCGCGGGCCAGGTCCTTCACGCCGAAGGACACGTGGCTCAGCACGGTCCTAGAGGTCCTCGACGAAGACCACGCCCGGCGAGGTCTTCAGGGCCCCGCGTACGGCCCCATCGAGGGTGAAGCGGCCGGGCAGCTTCACCTCCACCTCGCGGCCGCCCTCGACCCCGGCCACCAGGATGATCTCGCCGCCCCGGGCGTTGACCGAGCCCTCCAGCCGCTTCTTCAGCGCTTCGATCTCGGCGCTGCGCGGCGCCAGGTGAACGCGTAGGCCGGCCACGGCGTTCTCGATCGCCTTCTCCACCGGCTCGGCGTCGTCCCCGAAGAAGCGCACCTCACCGTCCTTGGCCTTGGCGCGGACCTTGATGGCCACCGCCCTGCCGGGCTCCAGCAGGTCGCGGCACCTGCGAAGCGCCTCGGGCGGGAACAGCACCTCGTATTCGCCGGTGGGATCGGAGAGGGTCACGAAGGCGAACTTCTCGCCCGAGGACTGCGAGGCCCGTTCCTGCTTGCGGCGCACGACGCCCGCCATGCGGAAAGCCTCCGATCCCGCCTCGGCCTTGGGAATGACGTCGGCCAGCAGGTCGGTTCGCCGGCGCCGAAGCGCCTCGACCATGTCGTCCAGCGGGTGGCCGGAGAGGTAGAAGCCGACCGCGGCCAGCTCCTCGTCCAGACGCTGGACCGGGTTCCACTGCTCCACCTTGGGCAGGCGCGGTCGCTGGGCCTCCACCTGGTCGCCGCCAAACAGCGAAGCCTGGGACGAGGCGCGATCGGCGGCCATGCTCTGGCCGTGGCCGGCCAACACGTCGGCGGCGGCCAGGATCTGGGCGCGGTTGGGATGCAGGCTATCGAAGGCGCCGGCCCGGGCCAGGGTTTCGAAGGCGCGCTTGTTCACCTGCTTGGGATCGACCCGCTCGACGAAGTCGAACAGGTCGCGGAACGGCCCGCCCTCTTCGCGCACGGCCACCACGTGCTCCATGGCCTGCAGGCCGAGATTGCGGACCCCGCCGAGGGCGTACACCACCTCGCCGTTCTCCACCTCGAAGTCGGCGCCCGAGCGGTTCACGTCCGGCGCATGGATCTTGACGCCGAAGCGCTTGGCGTCCTGATAGAAGACCGCCAGCTTGTCGGTATTGGAGATATCGAGGCTCATCGAGGCGGCGAAGAACTCCGCCGGCGTGTTGGCCTTGAGCCAGGCCGTCTGGTAGCTGATCAGGGCGTAGGCGGCCGCGTGGCTCTTGTTGAAGCCGTAGCCCGCGAACTTATCCACCAGGTCGAAGATCGAGCCGGACTGCACTTCCGGCACGCCCTTGGCCAGGGCGCCGGAGATGAAGCGCGCGCGCTGCTGCTCCATCTCCTCCTTCTTCTTCTTGCCCATCGCGCGACGGAGCAGGTCGGCTTCACCCAGGCTGTAGCCGGCCAGGATCTGGGCGATCTGCATCACCTGTTCCTGGTAGACGATGACGCCGTAGGTCTCCTTCAACACCGGCTCGAGCGAGGGATGCAGGTAGTCGATGGGCTTGCGGCCGAACTTGCAGTCGATGAACAGCGGGATGTTGTCCATCGGTCCTGGCCGATAGAGCGCGCCGACGGCGGTGACGTCCTCGATGGAGCCGGGCCTCAGCTGCCGCAGGGTGTCGCGCATCCCCTGCCCTTCGAGCTGGAACACCCCCACGGTTTGCGCGGCCGACATCAGCTCGTAGGTCTTCTCGTCGTCGAGCTTCAGATCGGCCATCTCGATGCGCGCGCCGCGCTTGGCCAGGTGCTTCAGCGCCCGGTCGATCACCGTCAGGGTCTTCAGGCCCAGGAAGTCGAACTTCACCAGGCCCGCGCTCTCCACCCACTTCATGTTGAACTGGGTGGCGGGCAGGTCCGAGCGCGGATCGCGATAGAGCGGCGTCAGCTCGGTCAGCGGCCGGTCGGAGATCACCACCCCGGCAGCGTGGGTGGAGGCATTGCGATAGAGGCCTTCCAGCTGCAGAGCGACGTCCAGCAGCTGGGCGACCGCCTCGTCGTCTTCCTTGGCCTGACGCAGGCGCGGCTCGATCTCTATGGCCTTGGCCAGCGTCACCGGATTGGCGGGATTGGCCGGGACCATCTTGGCCAGACGATCCACCTGACCCAGCGGCAATTGCAGGACACGTCCCACGTCGCGCAGCACGGCGCGCGCCTGCAGGGTGCCGAAGGTGATGATCTGCGCCACCCGATCGCGGCCGTAGTGCTTCTGCACATAGCTGATCACCTCCTCCCGCCGCTCCTGGCAGAAGTCGATGTCGAAGTCGGGCATGGAGACCCGTTCCGGGTTCAGGAACCGCTCGAACAGCAGGCCGTAGCGCAGCGGGTCGAGGCCGGTGATCAGCAGCGACCAGGCGACCAGCGAACCGGCGCCGGAACCCCGGCCGGGCCCGACCGGAATGTCATGGGCCACGGCCCATTTCATGAAGTCCGAAACGATCAGGAAGTACCCGGCGAAACCCATCGTCTGGATGACGCCGATCTCGCGTTCCAGCCGCTCCCAGTAGACGCTTTCTTCCTGCGACAGCTGATGGCCGATCAGCCGCTTGCGCAGGCCCTCGCGGGCCTGTTCGGCCAGCTCCTCGTCCTCAGTGCGCCCGCCGACGGTCGGGAACCGCGGCAGGATCGGGTCGCGCTTCTTGACCATGAAGGCGCAGCGCCGGGCGATGTCGAGGGTGTTGTCGCAGGCCTCCGGCAGGTCGGCGAACAGGGCCCGCATGGTCTCGGCGCTCTTGAAATAGTGCTCGGGCGTGACCCGGCGGCGCTCTTCCTGGCTGATGAAAGCGCCGTCGGCGATGCACAGCAGGGCCTCGTGAGCCGCGTACATCTCCTGCTTGGCGAAATAGACGTCGTTGGTGGCGACCAGCGGCACGTCGTTCTCATAGGCGAAGGCCACCAGCTCCGGCTCCGCGGCCGCCTGGGCCGTCATGCCGTGACGCTGCAGCTCCACATAGAACCGGTCGCCGAACACCGCCGCCATCTCGGCCAGCGCCGCCTTGCCCTCGGCTGACTTGCCCTGGGCGAACAGCGGGTCGACCGGCCCGTCGACCCCGCCCGACAGCAGGATCAAGCCCTCGGCGTGACGCTGGACCATGTCCCAGCTGACCGAGACGTCCTCGGTCCCGTCGGCCTCCAGATAGCAGGCCGACGACAGTTCGCTGAGATTGAGATAGCCCCGCTCGCTCTGGGCGAGCAGCAGGATGGTGGGGACCTTCGACCAGCGATCGGTCTGGCCGCCGCCGATGCCGGTCACCGGCAGGGCGCAACCGACGATCGGTTGGACGCCCGTCTCCTTGGTGAGCACGGAGAATTCAAGCGCGCCGAACAGGTTGGCCCGGTCGGCCAGGGCCACAGCCGGCATCTCGACCTTGGCGGCCAGTTCGCCGATCTTCTCGGCCTTGATCGCGCCTTCCAGCAGGGAATAGGCGGAGCGGACCCGCAGGTGGACGAAACCCTCGCTCACCGCGTCGCTCACCTAGAAACCTCCGTCTGCTAGGCCGCCAGTTGGGCCACGGCGCACATCATCCAGACAAACCCCGCCACCGACACAAAGGCCAGTGATTCCCGAGCCAAACGAACCATTTGCGACGCCCCTCTGTGGATGTTCTGTGAATGTTCTTATTCTTGTTTTGTTCTCATCCGTCAAGGCAAAATTCGCCTTGCTTTGCCGGGATCGCCGGAGCGGCGTGTCGCGAGTCGGGTCGATGGCTGCAAAACGCCCATGTAGCAGCGGCCATGCCTGCCGCTACTTCACAATCACTCGGGTACGCTTGTCGGCTTCACTAGAAATTTTACCTCGTCGGTGAGGTAAGCAATTGAAGCTACCGAAACGAGAAACTGACCCTTTGGCGTTGTTAGGCTAAATGGATGTCCGGCCTTCACCTTGGTTGGCTTTCCAACCTTGCCCATTACTGACACTGAAACACTTGCGCTTTGGTCGGCGTAGGTGTCTAGGACTGCGATGACGATGCCGGTCAGATCATCAACGTCCGCCGTGCCAACTTTAATTCGCCGCTCAGTGTTACCCCCCGCTGGCTGACCGTTCCGGGTTCGATAGGCGGCTACCTCAGAAGTAAGGCCAACCACCTGGGCCTTAAGCTCCGTCACCTTCGGTACAATGGCGGGGAGCGCGTTCTCAGTTCGTCCCAACCATTGTAGGTATTCCGAATTCTGCGCCCGCAGCGTCGCAGCTTCCCGCTCGAGCAACTCCAATTTCACCCGGTACTGTTCAGCCTGAGCACTCGTCGACTCTATCTGCGCCTTCAACAAATTCACGCGATTGTCTGCGAGAATGAAAGTTGAGGCGGCCCATACCGCGCCGGCTACAAAAATGGTGTACGAAACTATCGATTTTGTAGAGTTTTGCTCAAACCAATTAGTCATGCCTCGCCCCCACCGCGATCGAACCGATCAGTCTTGGTTGGAGCTCATTTAGGGGTCGAGTCTCAGTCGCTCACAATCCGCGGTTACTGAGCTTACCCCCTCGCCTGCTCTTCCAGCTTGCCGTCCTTCAGGGCCACCACACGGTCCATGTGGCGGGCGAGCTCGAGATTGTGGGTGGCCACCAGGGCCGCCACGCCGGTCTTGCGCGCCAGGTCGTAGAGGCTCTCGAACACCGCCGCGGAGGTGGCCGGGTCGAGGTTGCCGGTGGGCTCGTCGGCCAGCAAGAGGCGAGGCGCGTTGGCGAGCGCCCGGGCGATGGCCACCCGCTGCTGTTCGCCGCCCGACATCTGGGCCGGCTGGTGATCGACCCGCTCGGCCAGGCCCAGGGTGGTCAGGAGCTCAAGCGCCCGCGCCCGGGCGGCCTTGCGCGAGCGCCCGGCGATCATTTGCGGCAGGGCCACATTGTCCAGGGCCGTGAACTCGGCCAGCAGGTGATGAGCCTGGTAGACGAAGCCGATGGCCGCGAGCCGGACGCGGGTCCGCTGGCGGTCGCTGAGGTCGGAGCAGTCGCGGCCCTCGATGTGGATCTCGCCGGCGTCCGGATGCTCCAGCAGGCCCGCGGCGTGCAGCAGCGACGACTTGCCCGACCCCGAGGGCCCGATCAGGCCGACGATCTCGCCGGGCTTCACGTCGAGCGCGGCGCCGTCCAGCACCACCAGGGTGCGGTCGCCGCTCTTGTAGGTGCGGCGCAGGCCGCGGATTGAGAGGACGGGCTCACTCATAGCGGAGCGCCTCCACCGGATCGAGGCGCGAGGCGCGCCAGGCCGGCGGCAAGGTCGCCAGGAACGACATGGCCAGGGCCCAGAAGGTGATCACGCCGACCTCCCGCCAATCGATCTTGGCCGGGATGCGGCTGAGGAAATAGATGTCCGAGGAGAACACCTGGGCACCGGTGACCCACTCCACCGCCTGCTGGATCTCACCGATGAAGATGCAGAACAGCGAGCCGATCAGCAGGCCGGCGAGGGTGCCCAGCACGCCCACCGCCGCCCCAGCCATGAAGAAGATGCGCAGGATCGACCCCTGCCCCGCCCCCATGGTCCGGAGAATGGCGATGTCGCGGCCCTTGTTCTTCACCAGCATCACCAGGCCCGAGATGATGTTCATGGCCGCGATGGCCACCAGCATCATCAGGATCAGCCGCATGACATTGCGCTCGACCTTGAGCGCGCCCCAGTAGGAGGCGTTCTTCTCGGTCCAGTCCGTGAGCAGGGCCGCGGGCCCCGCGACCCTGGCCAGCTCGGGCTTCATGGCCACCGCTTCATCGGGGTCTTCCAGCTTGATCTCGATATAGTCGAGGCCGGTCTCGCGGCCGAAGAACAGCTGGGCCTGCTCCAGCGGCATGTAGATGAAGGCCTGGTCGTACTCACTCATACCGACGGTGAAGGTGCCGGCCACGGTGTAGGTCTTGCGGAGCGGTGTGGCGCCGAAGGCCGTCGCCCCGGCGCTGGGCGAGACCAGGCTGAGCGGATCGCCGGGCTGGACGCCCAGGGCCTGGGCCAAGCGGTCGCCCACCAGGATCATGTCGCCGCCGTACTCGCCCTCCCCGAAGCCGGCCATGGAGCCTCGGGTGATGTTGTCGGAGACCAGCCGGGTGGCCTTGAGGTCCTTGGCCGTGATCCCGCGCACGATCGCGCCGCTGATCTGGCCATTTCCGAGCGCCATGGCCTGGGCCTCGACCACCGGGGTCACCTGGATCACCCCTGGCATCTGGCCGACGCGCCGGATCATGGCGTCCCGGTCGGGGGAGTTCAGCACCCCGCCCGCGACATAGAGGTGGCCGGAGAAGCCGAGAATCCGCGACAGCAGCTCGGTGCGGAAGCCGTTCATCACGCTCATGACGATGATCAGGACCGCCACGGCCAGCATGATGCCGACGAAGGAGATGATCGAGATCAGCGCCACCCCGCCCTGACTGCGCTTGGCGCGCAGGTAACGCGTCGCCACGGCGCGCTCCCACTGGCCGAAGGGCGGCGCGCGGCCGTTGGTGCTGGCGGTCATGCTCATAAGTCGGAATCGCCCCGTCGAGCTCGTTCAACGGCCCTGTTAGCCATTGGTTCGCCAGCTAGGCAATGAATGCCACGAAAAGAAGGCCGCCCGTCTCAGGCAAGGAACAACTGCAACGCGTATTTAACCGCAACCTCCCAGGGTGCCCCCAGTACGGCGCTGGTGGGGATGGACATGAGCGGGATCGGGCTTGAACTCTTGGCTTCCGCCTTGCTGGCGACAGCCCTCGCGCCGGCTGACTCGATCCGAGCGTGCCAGGGACGTTTCGATCGCGAGGCGAGCAGCGTGTCGGCGGCGATCTTCGTGAACAACCGCCAGCAGGTGGATCTCGGGATCAGCGGCCTGACATGGACCGCCGTGCCGATGCAAAAGACCGCCCTTCCCTTTACGGGTGTCAGCCTCACCTACGCGATCTCGAACGCGAGGGCGCCGCGTTTCGAGCTGCGAAGCGTCGAACTATCCCACAACGGTGGCTCGGGTGATTGTGGAAGCGGCGACGTCATCGTGCAGGCCAATGGGCGTGAAGTCTTTCGTCAGCCGTATCGTTCGACCGTCGGTTTCTGCGCCCTTCGCGGCGCCGTCGATCCCGAGGAGTCGACGACGCCAAGGACTGCGAAGATCACCGCCGAGACCATCGCGCGCGCATCCAGACTGACCGTGCGATTTGTCACGAGCGACGGACGAGTGGTCGGCGAAGCCCAACTGTCCGGCCTCGATCCCCGCGAGAGAACAGCAGATCTTGAGCGCGTCTTCCTGGAGACCTTCCGCAAGTCGGCCGCCTTGGAAGGCTGCCAGCCGTTCGTGTCGCAAATCTTCCCTGAATCGATGCTCCCAAGGAATTGGGCCGACGGTCCCAGCTGAACCCCCTGGGAAACGAAAAGAAGGCCGCCCAGGGAGGTGGGCGGCCTTCAGTCGTCGGGGAAAACGCCACAGCAGTTCCGGAGAGCCGCTCGTGTCTGTGACCATGGATAGCCGCGTTCGGACCGCCCGGCGCGAGGCGCCGCTCCCGCTAGGGGAGGTTCGTGCATTTCGCCCAAAAATTGAGCGCGCCGCGTAGGGAGCCAGCGATACCGCCGCCGGGTTGGGCGCCTAGGTCCAGCTCGCCGGCAGTGGCGGCAGGACGATCAGCCGGAAATGCAGCACCAGGAAAAGGATCGTCCACAGGATCGCGGCGATCCAGGTGGTGGTGAAGAACTTCGTCTTGAGCTTGGGGTCCACCGGCGCGCCGGGATCGCCGCCGTCGCCCTTGTCTATGCCGGCTTCGGCGTGGCTGACCGTGCCTAGCGGCAGGATGGCGAACAGCACCGTCCACCAGATGGTCAGGAAGATCGCGATGCCGGTGGCGATGCCCATCAGTGCGCGTCCTTCGGGGTTTCCATCAGCTCGACCAGCACGCCGCCCATGTTCTTCGGATGGACGAAGATCACCGGCACGCCGTGCGCTCCGATGCGCGGCTTGCCGTCGTTGAGCACCGTGGCGCCCTTGGCCTGCATGTCGTCGCGGGCGACGATGATGTCGGGCACCTCGAAACAGACATGGTGCTGGCCGCCCTTGGGGTTCTTGGCCAGGAAGGCGTGGATCGGCGAGGCCTCGCCATAGGGCTCGATCAGCTCGATCTGGCTATTGGGCAGGTCGACGAAGCAGACATAGACCCCCTGCTCCTCCAGGACCTTGGTCTCGCTGACCTGGGTGGCGCCCAGCATGTCGCGGTACATGGCGACGGACTCGGCGATGGAGGGGGTCGCGATTCCCACATGGTTCAGTCTTCCGATCATGGCGAACGTATAGACCTGTCCGCCACCGAGCGCGAGATCACGTGACGGCAGGGATCGTGCGCTAAATGTACTCTCCCGTGAAAGTCATCCCCGATGCGAAGGCGAAGACCAGCCCGAAGGGGATGTTCACCAGAGCCCAGGCGATGGCGGCAGGCCTCGCCCGTTTCAGCAGAGCGATGAGCGCAGCGGAGAAAACCCCCTGCGCGATCAGGCAGACCAGGATCAATGGGAGCGGCTCTCTGCTCTCGCCGAAGGACAAGCCGGTCCAAGCCATGGCAGCGGCGAACGGTGTCAGCCAAGTCAGCGGCAGGAGAAATGCAAACCGGACGCGAGGCTCCTGCGGGCGGCGTCGCCAGAGCCAGAAAGCTACCGGTCCGAGGACGACGACGCAGAACCCAGCAAATCGGAGTAAATCTCCCGCGATGTGCACGGCGGACTCCACCGGCTAGACCCGCAGCACCGTGGTCTCGACCACGGGCCGCTTGCCCCAGATACGCTGGCTGGCCTTCTTCACGGCGCGGGACAGGGCCATCTCGACCTCGGAATCGATCTCGCGCTGGTCGCCCTTGAGCTTGCCGAAGGCCGTTTCGGCGTCCTCGGCCAGATCGTCCAGGACCTCGTCCATCGAATAGTCTTCGTCGGCCGGGAGACCCAGGGCCTTGACCCGCGGGCCCGAGACGATCTTGCCACGCCCGTCAAGCACGACCGACACAGCCAGGACCCCGTTATAGGCCGCGTGGCGGCGCTCGCGCAGGGCGTCGCCGTTCTCCGGGGTCAGGAAACCGGCGTCCACATAGATGCGGCCGGCCGGCACCTCGTCGATGATCTCGGCGCGGCCGGGGGCCAGGCGGACCATGTCGCCGTTGCGCGGGGCGACGGTCTGCTTGACCTGCAGGTCCTTGGCGAAGGCGGCGTGCTCCAGCAGGTGGCGGCGCTCGCCGTGGGTGGGCACGGCGATCTCCGGCCGCGCCCAAGCGTACATGCGGGCCAGCTCATCGCGGCAGGGGTGGCCGGAGACGTGGATGCCCGGATGATCGCGCTCGGTGTAGAGCCGCACCCCGCGGTCGGCGAGGCGGTTCTGTAGGTTGCGGATCGGCACCTCATTGCCGGGAATGACCCGCGAGGAGAAGACGCAAGCGTCGCCCGCGCCCAGTTTCACATGCTGATGGGTGCCGTCGGCGATCCGCGAGAGTGCCGCGCGGGGCTCGCCCTGGCTGCCAGTGCAGAGATAGAGGATCTTGTCGTCGGGGAAGTGCTTGGCCTCGCCATCGGTCAGGAACTCCTTGATGTCGGAGAACAAGCCGACCGACTTGGCCGCCGCGGCCATGCGGTGCATCGAGCGGCCGACCAGGCAGACCCGGCGGCCCGCGGCCTCCCCGGCCCGGATGATCGAGTCCATGCGCGCGACGTTGGAAGCGAAACAGGCCACCGCCACCTTGCCGGTCAGGCCGGAGATCAACTTGGCCATGGCGTCGCGGACATCTGCCTCCGACCCCGCCTCGCCGTCGACGAAGACGTTGGTGGAGTCGCAGACCATGGCCAGGACCCCCTCGTCGCCGAGCTTGCGGATCGCGCCCTCGTCGGTGACCAGGCCCAGGACCGGATCGGGATCGATCTTCCAGTCGCCCGTGTGCAGGATGGTGCCCAGCGGTGTGCGGATCGCCAGGCCGTTGGGCTCCGGGATCGAGTGGGTCAGGGTGATCAGGTCGATCTCGAACGGACCGAGCTTGATGGTCCCGCCCAGCGGCACCTCGGTGATCTCGGCGTCGGCCGCGTCTTCGTTCTCGCGCAGTTTCTCGCGCAGCAGGAAGGCGGTGAAGGGGGTGGCGTAGAGCGGCGCGCGCAGGCGCGGCCACAGCCAGGCCACGGCGCCGATATGGTCCTCATGGGCGTGGGTCAGCACGATGCCCAGGATATCCTTCGCGTGCGCCTCGATGAATTCCGGGTCGGGCAGGATGATTTCCACGCCCGGCGTGGTCTGGTCGCCGAAGGTGACGCCCAGGTCGACCACGATCCACTTGCGCGCATGCGGAGGGCCGTAGCCGTAGAGATTGAAGTTCATGCCGATCTCGTTCGAGCCGCCGAGCGGCAGGAAGACGAGTTCGTCGGTGGGTTTTACTTTGGTCATTACGTCCCTGCCGCCGTGTTCCGGCGGTGAATTTCAAGAAGACCGCGGATGGTCAGATCCGGGTCGAAGTGGTCGATGGCGAGCGTCGCCCCGTGGAACAGTGAGGCCACACCGCCGGTCCCAATCACCGTCATCGGCTTGCCCCACTCGGCTTTGATACGAGCCACGAGGCCCTCGATCAGGGCGATGTAGCCCCAAAAGACCCCCGCCTGCATGGATTCCACCGTGTCCTTGCCGATCACATGGCCCGGCCGCTGGATCGCGATCCGCGGCAGTTTGGCCGCCGCCGTATGCAACGCTTCCATGGAGAGGTTGATCCCTGGCGCGATGGCGCAGCCCTCCAGGCCGCCGTCGGCCGCCACCACGTCCAAGGTCGTCGCGGTTCCGGAATCGATCACGATCAGGTCACCGGAATAGACGATGTGCGCACCGATGGCGTTCACCAGGCGGTCGGCGCCGGCCTCCGACGGCTTGTGGATCCGCACCTCGATGCCGAGGTCGGCGTTCTCGCCGATCACCAGAGGTTCGACGTGCAGGTAGCGACGGGCCAGGTTGCGCAGGTTGAAGATCGACTGCGGCACCACGCTCGAGATGATCGCCGCATCCAGCACCCCGAACTGCAGGCCCGCCATGTTCAGCAGCTGTGACAGCCAGACGGCGTACTCGTCGGCGGTGCGGCTGGGATCGGTGGCGGCGCGCCACTGGGCGATCCAGGTCTCGCCGTCATGGACGGCGAACAGCGTGTTGGTGTTGCCCTGCTCGATGGCCAGCAGCATGGGTCAGCCCCCTCCGAAAAACACGTCGCCGGCGGTTATGCGCAAGATCGCGCCGTCGTCCAGCTTCAGGCGTAGCGCGCCGTCGGAATCCAGGCCCAGCGCCGTCCCCCGGATCGTCTGGTTGGGCAGGCGGGCCTCGCAAGGCTCGCCCAGGCCGTGGGCCGTGGCCGTCCAGCCCTTGGCGATGGGCGCGAAGCCCTCGCGTTCCCAGGCCGCGCGCCAGTATTCGAACCGGGTCGCCAGCACCTCCAGGGCGTCGAGCGGCGCCGGGGGCGGGACGGTCATGTGCTCGGCGAAGGCGGTGGCGGGCCGTTCCACGTCCTGCGGGGCGTGGGCCAGGTTGATGCCGATGCCGACCGCCAGCCAGAGCGCGCCGTCGGCGCGAACGCCCGACTCCACCAGGATGCCGACCGCCTTGCGGCCATGCACCAAGACGTCGTTGGGCCATTTCAGCTGGGCCGCGCCGGCGCCCAGGCAGGTCTCGGCGAGATCGGCGGCCGCGAGCGCCGCGACGAAGGATATCTGGGCGGCCTCGCCGGCCGGCTTGTCGGTGGTGAGCAGCAGGGTGGCGGCCAGGTTGCCGCTCACCGTCTGCCAGGACCGGCCGCGGCGGCCGCGCCCCGCCGTCTGGACCAGGGCGGTGATCCAGACTGGGCCGCCCTCCCCCGCCTCGGCGCGGCGACGCGCCTCGGCGTTGGTGGAATCGAGTTCGTCGTAGGCTTCGATCGGCGGGTGCGCCACCTAGCTCAGGCCGAAGGCCGCGGCGGCCGCATGGGCCAGCGGATCGATGAAGATGAGGCCGCCCATGACCAGCGGGAAGCTGAACAGCGCCGCCCCATAGGCGATGGCGCGGGCCTCGCCGGGGATGGCGTCGGTCGGGCTGGGCGCGGTGTCGAACCACATGGTCTTGATCAGGCGCAGATAATAGAAGGCCGCCACCACGCTGCCGACCAGGCCCAGGACCGCGGCGATCTGGATCATCGGGTCAGCCACGTTGATGGCCGCCTTGAACACGTAGAACTTCGCCCAGAAGCCGGAGAACGGCGGCAGGCCGAGCGCCGACAGCGAGAAGACGGTCATGGCCAGCGCGATGCCCGGACGCTGTTTGAACAGGCCCGCCATGTCGTCGATGGTCTCCATGGCCACGCCAGCGCGGCTGAGCGCGGTCAGGCAGGCGAAGAAGCCGGTCACATCGACCATGTAGAGCACCATGAAGACCAGCATGGCCTGGACGCCCTCGGCGTTGCCCGCCGCCAGGCCCAGGATCGCGTAGCCGACATTGGCGATGGAGGAATAGGCCCAGAGCCGCTTGAGGTTCTTCTGGGCCAGGCCCGCGAAGGCGCCCACGAAGACCGAGAACAGGGCGATGACCACCAGAATCTGACGCCACTGGTCGATGGCGCCCTCGAAGCCCTCGGTGAGGACCCGGGCGAATAGCACCATGGCCGCCAGCTTGGGCGCGGCGGCGAAGAAGGCCACCACGGGGGTCGGGGCGCCTTCATAGACATCGGGGGTCCACATGTGGAACGGCGCGGCGGAGACCTTGAAGGCCAGGCCGCAGATCAGGAAGATCAGCCCGAACAGCACCCCGGTATTGGCGCCGGAGGTCACCGCCAGGGCGATGTCGGTGAACATGGTCGAGCCGGCGAAACCATAGATCAGCGAGGCCCCGTAGAGCAGCAGGCCTGAGGAGAGCGCGCCCAGCACGAAGTACTTCAGGCCGGCCTCCGAGGCCTTGGCGTTCTCGCGATGCATCGCGGCCAGGACGTAGAGCGCCAGGGACTGCAGCTCGACGCCGACATAGAGCGAGATCAGGTCGCCGGCCGAGGCCATCATGCCCATGCCAAGCGCGGCCAGCAGGACCAGGACCGGGAACTCGAAATTGCGCACCGACTGGCGCTCGAACCATTTCTGGCCCAGCGGCAGGGCCACGGCGCTGGCCAGGTAGATCGCCACCTTGGCGAAGGCCGAGGCCTGATCGGAGATCATGCCGCCGGAGAAACCGCGGCCGAGCGGACCGACGGCCGCGGCCCAGGCCGCGCCCAGCAGCACCAGGATCGACGCCCACATGATCGCCGTGGTGCTGCGCGGCGAAAAGGCGCCGGCCACCAGCAGGACAAGGGCGCCGCCGGCGAGGATCAGTTCCGGGACGGCGAGAGAGAGGGAGGTCTCGAAGTTCATCTGGTGGTCTTCCTCACCCGCCGATGGCCGCGCGATAGATCGCGGCGAGGTTGTCAGCCGAGGCTTGGGTCAGATCGAGGACGGCGGCCGGATAGACGCCGAGGTACAGGGTGGACGCGATCAGCGGCGCGAAGATCGCCACCTCGCGCCAGTCGAGGTCGGTGATGTCGGCGAGCGCCGGATTGGTGATCTCGCCGAAGATGACCCGCCGATAGAGGCTGAGCGCATAGACCGCCGAGAAGATCACCCCGGTGGCGGCCATAACCGCCGTCCAGGTGGAGACCTGATAGACCCCGACCATGGTGGTGATCTCGCCGATAAAGCCCGAGGTGCCCGGCAGGCCCACATTGCCCATGGTGAACAGCATGAAGGTCGCCGCATACCAGGGCATGCGGTTCACCAGTCCGCCATAGAAGGCGATCTCGCGGGTGTGCATGCGGTCATAGACCACCCCGACGCAGAGGAAGAGCGCCCCGGAGATCACCCCGTGGCTCAGCATCTGGAAGATCGCGCCCTGGATGCCGATAGCGTTGCCGGCGAAGATGCCCATGGTCACGAAACCCATGTGGGCCACCGACGAATAGGCGATCAGCTTCTTGATGTCGGTCTGCCGGAAGGCGACCAGCGAGGTGTAGATCACCGCGATCACCGACAGGGCGAAGACCAGCGGCGCGAAATAGTCCGAGGCTTGCGGGAACATCGGCAGCGAGAAGCGCAGGAAGCCGTAGCCCCCCATCTTCAAGAGGATGCCGGCCAGGATCACCGAGCCCGCCGTGGGCGCCTCGACGTGGGCGTCGGGCAGCCAGGTGTGGACCGGCCACATGGGCATCTTCACCGCGAAGGAGGCGAAGAAGGCCAGCCATAGCCAGGTCTGCAGCTCGGGCGCGAACTTGTAGACCATCAGCTCGGGGATCGAGGAGGTCCCGGCGACGCCAATCATCGCCAAGATGGCGGCCAGCATCAGGACCGAGCCCAGCAGGGTGTAGAGGAAGAACTTGTAGGCCGCGTAGACCCGGTTCTTGCCGCCCCAGATGCCGATGATCAGGAACATCGGCACCAGGCCGAACTCGAAGAAGGCGTAGAACAGCACCAGGTCCAGGGCGCAG
>NZ_JAUYOJ010000028.1 GCF_030697925.1 Phenylobacterium sp.
CACGGCGGAGGACGGCGAGCAAGGCGTCGAAGCCGTCCTGGGCGGCGACTTCGACCTCATTCTGATGGACATCCAAATGCCGCGGCTCGACGGGATGGAAGCGACGCGACGCATCCGTGCGTCCGCCGGTTCCGCAGCCTCCACGCCGATCATCGCGCTGACGGCCAACGTGCTGGCGCACCAGTGCGAGAGCTACCTCGCCGCCGGCATGGACGGTGTCGTCGGAAAGCCAATCTCGCCTGCGATGCTCCTGCGGGAAATCAGCCGGCTGGTTGAGAACACCCCGACGACGAGCGAGCACCAGATAGCTCACACCGTCGCGCGGTAAGTCGCGTCCCTCCGACGACCAAGCTGCGCCCCCCTTCCCGACCTGGCGTCTTGCTATGGGCCCACCTCGTAGGTGCATCGTGAAGTACGCTCCCGCATTCGAGTTGCGCGCGGTCTTCCGGGACGGAATTGGATAGCGGCGTTGCGCACGAGCGGCGCGCAGTAATTCTGCCCAAGAAGAGAAGGCGCTACCAGCGCCCCGCGGCGTCGCCGCCCCAACTTCGGAGGTGGCCAGACACCGATGAGTATCCCCCGCAACCGCCGGCACCGCTGGAGAACATCAACCTTGCGGACGAGGTCGATGTGCCAAGCCCGCCGATCGAGACTTTCTTTGTTTTCCGCTCGGATCGAATCTTCCACATCGTGATCGACGAGCGGTGGTTCCCTTGGGGCAAGCCGGCGATCTCGGTCGAATCGCTGCGTGAATTGGTCCAGGCGCTGACCGAGGTGGAGATCTGGCTCGAGCGCAAGGACGCCTCGGATCTGAAGCTCGAACCTGGCGCGACCGTGCCGACGCGCACCTACCCCAGCCCCGTGCTGTCCCAGTAGATCAGCTTGATCCTATCGGCCCGCTTGTCGCGGAAGACATGGACCGTCCCGGAGAACGGATCGGCCGCCATCTGCTCGCGCACCAGCCCCGCCAGACCCTCGGCGCCTTTACGGAAATCCACCGGCTTGGCCGCCACCAGCACCCGGAGCGCGCCCGCCGGAGCGATCACCGACCTGCCCGCAAGGCGCCGATCACCGCCACCGCCATCGCCATCCTCGCGTCGGCCTCGCGGCCGATCCGCACCCGCGCGCCTGGCAGCTCGATCTCGATCGCGCCGCCGCCAACCTGGGGCTCTTCCTGGTCCGCCGGATCCTCGACCACGACCTGGCGGCGCGCCTCGCGCCGCCAGGTGAACAACTGCGTCTTGGCCAGACCGTAGCGCTCCGACACCTC
Source organism: Phenylobacterium sp. (assembly GCF_030697925.1). GTDB lineage: Bacteria > Pseudomonadota > Alphaproteobacteria > Caulobacterales > Caulobacteraceae > Phenylobacterium. The sequence continues at coordinate 1,271 of NZ_JAUYOJ010000028.1, forward strand.
GCCGACAGACGCTGCATACCTCCTGGGCCCTGAAAGGACGACGCCTTCAGGCCCGATGCCGGCAAGGCGCGGATAAGTTCGTCCCGCAGATTGACCTCTTTGCAAAGGATCGGCATTGCCAAGGCGGCGACACATAATTAAGAACGCCTCGCAATATCAGTCGCATCTGGAATCTTGAGGGGCTTCGTGGAAATTCGGCGGAAGACGGGCGTGCAAGCCCGCGGTAAGGCGTTCGTTATGCTCCTGATGGCGGGCGGGGCGAGCTTGGCCCTGCCGTTCCAGGCCGCCGCGGCTGATCTGGACCTGGCGATGGTCACGGCCGCCGCGGCGGCGGAGATCTCGGGCGTCACCGTGTTTGGGCGCAAGGATGATCGGCGCACCTCCACCGCCACCAAGACCGACACCCCCTTGAGCGACGTGCCGCAATCGATCACGGTTATCGGCGAGGCGTTCATGGCGGACACGGCGATGCAGAGCATGGCCGACGTGGTCCGCTACGTTCCGGGGGTGACCATGGGCCAGGGGGAGGGCCATCGCGACGCCCCGACCATACGTGGCAACGCCTCGACCGCGGACTTCTTCGTCGACGGCGTGCGGGACGATGTCCAATACTACCGCGACATCTACAACGCCCAGCGCGTCGAGGTGCTGAAAGGCCCCAACGCCATGATCTTCGGCCGCGGCGGCGGCGGCGGGGTGATCAATCGGGTCACCAAGCAGGCTAGCTGGGACCCCTCGCGCGAAATCCACTTGGAGTACGGCTCGTACGACCATGAGCGAGTGACCGCTGACCTGAACCAACCGCTGGGCGATCGCCTCGCCGGGCGTTTGAACCTGCTCTACGAGGACTCTGGGAGCTACCGCGACCATGTGAGCCTCGAGCGCTGGGGGATCAGCCCGACCCTCACCTTCACCGCCCGCGACCGGCTGACCCTACGGGTGCTCTATGAGCACTTCGAAGACGAGCGGACCGTCGACCGCGGCGTGCCGTCTGTGAACGGCCGGCCGGCGCGGACGTCGCGCTCGACCTTCTTCGGCGCGCCGGACCTGAGCTATGCCGCGGCTGAGGTCGACGCCCTGAGCGCCACGGTCGAGTATCGCCTCAGCGACAGCTTGGTGCTTCGCAACCACACCACCTTGGCCCAGTACGACAAGTTCTATCAGAACGTCTTCCCCGGTGGGGTGAACCCAGCCCAGACGCTGGCGAGCCTTTCGGCCTACAACAACCCGTCGCAGCGCGAGAATCTGTTCAACCAAACCGATCTAGTCTGGAAGACGCAGACCGGCTCGGTGAAGCACGTGGTGCTTGTCGGGGCCGAGTTCGGCCGCCAGGAGACCGACAATTTCCGAAACACCGGCTTCTTCGGCAACACCGCCACCTCGATCAACGTCCCGCTCGCTGCGCCCACGATCTTTGCGCCCGCCATTACCTTCCGGCAGAGCGCCACCGACGCCGACAACAATGTCGTGGCCAAGGTGGCGGCGGTCTATGTCCAGGACCAGATCGAGCTTAGCGCGCAATGGCAGGTGATCGCTGGGCTGCGCTTCGATTCCTTCGATCTCGACTTCCATGACAAGCGGACCGGCCAGCGTCTCAACCGCACCGACGACCTCGTCTCGCCCAGGGTCGGGGTGATCTACAAGCCGACGGACCCGATCTCGCTCTATCTCAGCTATTCAAAGTCATTCCTGCCGAGCTCCGGAGACCAGTTCGCCTCGCTGACCGCCACGTCAAAGACCCTCGAGCCGGAGGCATTTGAGAACTATGAGGCCGGGCTGAAGTGGGAGATCAATCCCAATCTGATGCTCTCGGCGGCCGTCTACCAGCTCGACCGCGACAACACCACGGCGCGCGATCCGCTCAATCCTTCGGTCACGGTCCAGACCGGCAGCCAACGCACCAAGGGCTTCGAAGTCGGTGTTTCTGGCAAGATCACCGAAGTCTGGGAGATCGTTGGGGGCTACGCCCATCAGGAGGCCGAAATCACCAGCGCCACCGTGGCAGCCCCGGTCGGTCGTAAGGCGGCGCTGACGCCCCAGAACACTCTCTCGCTGTGGAACAAATACCGGATGGCTGACGCCTGGGCCGTGGGTCTGGGCCTGATCTATCAGGGCGAGATGTTCGCGGCGATCGACAACGCGGTGACCCTGCCGAGTTTCACCCGCGTCGACGCCGCCGTGTTCCATGACCTGACAGAACACGTCAAGGTTCAGGTGAATGTCGAGAACCTGCTCGATGAGGACTATTTCCCGACCGCGCATTCCAACAACAACATCACTCCCGGCGCGCCTCGCACGATCCGCGCCTCGCTGACAGCGAGATTCTAGGCGACAAGCCCATCTGGCGCACGGCCTCGAGCGCGCTGAGCCTGCGCCGTGCCGGGCGATCAGTCGCTCAGCTCACGAGCCAGGCGCAACTGGCGCGAGAATGCCGCAGCCAATGTTCGGAACCCGCCCTATGCGCCTGCGTTCGAGGGGGCGGCATGGCGGGCGTTATCGCAGGTTGGTGGGTCGTATGGAGTTCGAGTTTCGGGTGCTTGCGGTGGACGCTGACGATAAGATCTGCGTCCTGTTGAACAACTTGCTTGGAGATCGGGGTTTCGACGTCATGTGCGTGTCCACCCCGGTGGCGGCATACAGGGCCGTGGACCAAGAAGCCTCGACGCTGCACGCCCTCATCGTCGACATAGACGTCGGTGGCGGGAGGATGGGCTTCGAAGTCGCGCGCTATGCGAGACGACTGAACGGGGCGATCCCCGTGATCTTCCTCTCCAGCGCTCACCATGACTCGGTTGAAAAGTTCGGCGTCCCCGGCGCAGCCCATGTGGCCAAGCCGTTCGACCCCGGCCTCCTCGTCATGATCCTGCGGGAGCTGGCGGCGGAACACACCTAGCAGCGTCCCGAACGACGGCGCCCCGATGATGCGTCCCTCGGTGACGTTCTGCGGGCGAGCCAAGCCATCCGAGGACGGCCCGGCCCCTACGTCCTGGCCGTCAACGTGCGCGAGGATGGCCTCTTGACCGGCCGGCTCCTGCGAGCCGTACGACCGCCAACTCCGAGGCGTTCCCCATCATGCGCTACTCACCCAGGAGGGTGGTCTGCCAACCCGCCCCGGGCGCTTACCGTCGAGCATCACGAAGACGCACCCGAACCCCCACGCGCGCATCGGGGCCGCTGAGGCAGGCGGCGACTCCCGAACTGCTGCTCCAGCCACGCCGGTCGTGACGGCGAGGCGATGATGAGGAGCCATGGGGATGGACGCGGCAAGACCTGACAGGCGGGAGTTGAGCACCACCCGCAAAAGGCGAGGCGCGGGAGGCGTCAGCCATCCATAGATCATTTATCGTTTTGGGTGGCAGCGCCGCGACTCGCGGTCGGCGAAATCTCCCTGATTTTGGTCAATCGGGCCGGGATGGAAAGCATGCGACACCCCCTGATCTTGCTCGTCGACGACGGACCGCTTGTCCGGATGGTGACGACGTCCGCGCTCGCGGAGGAAGGGTATGACGTTGCGGGCGCCGATGGAGCGGACCATGCGCTTGAGGTTCTCCGCCGGCGATCCGATGTGGGCGTCCTGTCTACGGATGTGAACATGCCAGGCCGCTTCGACGGACTGGGCCTGACGCGCCGCGCGCATGAGCGCTGGCCGAAGGTCCACATCGGGTTGGTCAGATCACGCAGGCGATCAATGGCCTCTGCGGCCGGGTCGGAGCATTGGGCCCGCGTTTTCCCCGACACCCTCGCCGTGACAAAGGGACGAAGGCTCGAGTTCGACGAAATTCCAAGCATGGATTGGCTTTCGGCCTACAATCGGCATCTGCCGAGCCACGTGCGCGGCGAGAGACCGTGGTGCCGCCCTATCGCGCGTATATCGTGAAGCCCAATGGGCGAGCTGAATTCGTCGAAGAGTTCCTGTGCCCGGACGATGACGAGGCGCGCCTACGCTTCGGCGTGCTGGCCGAGGGCGCCGCCAAGGCGGAGCTTTGGCAGAACGGCCGGTTGGTCGAACTCATCGACAGGAAAACGCGCTAGGCGTGCGGATGGGTCGCTCGCCTCGCCGCCTGTTGGCCAAGGCCCATCCGTCGGCGCCATTCACGACCACTCGCCATGTCCGTGTTGTCGGCTGCCAAACTTGCCCCCGCGACAACCCGCCGCATCCGTCCTTCCCCAGGGCGTTTCGACACAGCCACCTAAAGGTCGGAAATCTCGCCAGAATCCGTGGCGTCGAGAAGGCGCCCAACTCGTAGTCCGCCGGCGGTCCGGCACGCGCGCCTATGTCTCCATTCTGCAATAATTTACTACTGTCAGAACAGGTGAGGCGGCCAATCCCACTCGGAAGCCACTTGCGTCATGCGGTCCGCGAGCGAGCCGAAACAGGCCACCCGCCACGCTTCGCAAACCCAGAAACGGAACTCAACTTATGCCGCCGCGCGACGGTAGATCGATCTGCTCCGAACCGAGCCACCTCTACGACGTCCAAGGCCGCCGCCAGATCGGCGCCCTGCTGGAAGGCTGGCTCGCCCGCAATCTGGCCACGCCGTTCGAGCTGATCCATCGCCCTGATCTCGTCAGGAAGCTTGTCGCGGCGGGCGCAGAGCTGCAGCACGCCATGCAGAAGGTGGCGGTCCCGGCGGCGCTGGCGCGAAAAACCAGCGTTCACGAGATCATTCGCAGCTTGCAGCGCGTTGTGGACGAGGCGGTCGCGACCCTCCTGAGAGACGACAAGCAAGGCCGCCTTCCGGAGATTGAGCGTGGGACCTTCGCCCAGGTCTGCATCGACCTGCTCAAGACGCCGGACGGGCGGTATCTGTTGGGCGCCGGCGTAGCCCGCGGGCTCGCCCAGGCCGAAAGCTGGAACGCCAAGGTCCAGGTGGTGCTCGACCTGTTGGCCGAAGCCCCCACGGATCCTGCCGCCCGCGAACTTGCGCTCTCGGTTCTTGAGCAGCCGATCAGCGAGATTCTTGGCTCCGATGTTGGCTTGGCGAGCGTCGTCGGCCAAGAACTGGATCGTGGCGGACTGGCCCTGGCTCTGATCCGCTTGGCCCATGGTCAGGTGGTCGAGGCTGTGACGAGGCTCCACCCGTCGCTGGCGAGCGAGGCCTCGCCGCCGTCGGAGGTCGCCGCCGGCGTGATGCGATGCCTGGATCAAGGTATGTTTCCCGAGCTGCGGATCGACCTAGGCAAGCGGGTCCTGCGCGAACTTCAGGCGCCGGGCCGCCTGCGTCCCGATAGCGTCGCAGCTGAGATCGAGCTGACGCGGGTCCTGGCTGTGATGCTCACGGCCTCGGCCGGGGGGAGCCTGCCGGACGACGAGGTGCGCGACGCGATCGTCGAACGCTCGCGGCGTCTGGTGGAACCCGGCTTCATCAATACCTTGCTCGAGGGGGTGGCCTCACCGCTGGCCGAAGGCGCCGCTCTGCTCCTGGTGCTGGAGAACGTCGCCGGAGACGCCAACCGCCTTCGTGCGTTTCGCCTTGTCGAAGCGAACGTGACCTCGGCGCGGTTCTCCACGGAGACGCTGGATCCCGCCAATGGCCCCGAGACCATGATCCTGGACCTCGCGCGCTTCTATCGTCGCATCGCCCGCGCCGGCGCCGGCGTCGCGGGGGCCGAGCAGCTCTTGACCTATATCGGCGAACTCGCTGGCAGAATCGATCAGCGCCACGGCGTGATCAAGGGATTGACGAACGCGTTGATGCCGCGGCCCAAGAAGCTCGAACTCTTTCAGCGGATGGCCAGCGGCGAGACCGCGCCGCCGGGCCCCGTCGCTGAACAAGCGAGCGCCGCCACAAGGCGGCTCGGCGTTCAAGGCGGCCCCAGGGTCGACTAGGACATTTCCCCACCGCAAATCGCCTGGAAACTTGGTTTTCGTCGACAGCCAGGGAAGGGCGTCGATCACGCCGCGAGCCGCGCCATCGGCCTTCGGTTGTCGACGCAAGCGACGCGTACCTAGCCAGATATTAAGTGAATGAGCGCCCCGTCAGCATCGGCCCGCGCTGCACCGAGAATGTCGACTGCGTCGGTCGGTGCGCCAAACAGAAATAGACCGGTCGGTAGCCGCATGGGTTGGGCGATGAACCGCTGGGCGGCCTGGCGTATCGCTTCAGCCCGCGCGGCGCTTGTCGTCACAGGGAGCACGCGCGTAGCCGCGCCGCCGACCCGGCCGGCCGGGTCGGGGCCGAGGCCGTGGCCGTGGCGAACTGGCCGGCGGCGACCGCGATTGCATGACGGCCAAGCCGGGCTGAGGGGTTCCGCAGCCCGGTCCGGTGTTGGCGCCTGTGGCCCCGCGACACGTCGCAAACCCACAATGGGTAGTGGGTCCAGCAACAGCTAGTAAAAGTTGAATCGATTGCTATCGGCTCAGCGCGCGACGGTCTAGAATCGCTGGCGCCGCGACCGTCATGGGGCAGCCATGATGCAGCGGACTTGACCCGCTGGCGGCGAGGCATTGAAGGCGGCTCTGGCAAGGCCTTGGTGAGCCACGGCGGCTGAGTCGCCTCCGCGACGCCCCCTGCGGGTCCTGCTGGCGCCTGCCATGAGGCACGATGCGTGACACCGCGCAGAGCGCTCCCTGAGCGGTCACCTCGTTCAAGAGGCCTCTTGGTGTTGAACTGGAATTGGCATGCGGGCAGAGGGGCGATGGAGGGGCGAGGCGGACACGGGCAGGGCGCGCGCGAAGGCGGTCCTGATCGTCCTGTTGTGGCAGATCGCGGCGATCGGCTCGATCGGGACGCCGACGATCGCGGCTGAGGTCCTACCCGAGGACCTCAGCCATATGTCCATTGAAGACCTGGCCAACATCGAGATCACGTCCGTCGCGAAGCGGCCGGAAAGCCTGAGCAATTCAGCGGCGGCAATCTACGTCATCACCCGGGAAGACATCCTGCGCTCGGGTGCGGCGAGCCTTCCGGAGGCTCTGCGCCTGGCGCCGAACCTGACGGTCGCCCAGGTGAATGCGCGCAGCTACGCCATGGCGGCGCGCGGCTTCAACGCGTCACAAGGCTCCAACAAGCTGCTCGTGCTGGTCGACGGGCGCAGCGTCTACACGCCGCTCAACGCCACCGTCTATTGGGACGGCGTGAACGTGCTGATGAGCGACGTCGAGCGGATCGAGGTGATCAGCGGGCCGGGCGGAACGCTCTGGGGCGCCAACGCCGTCAACGGCGTCATCAATATCATCACCCGCGGCAGCGGCGACAGCCAGGGCGGCTTGGTGGAGGTCAGCGGCGGCGACCTGCAACGCAACGCCAGCCTGCGGTTCGGCGGCGCGCTCGGCGACAGCGCGACCTATCGCATCTACGCCACGGGTTTCGACCGCGATGCGGCGCGAACGCCGACCGGCGCCAGCGCCGGGGATGGTTGGCAGGGCGGTCAACTGGGCTTCCGCGTCGACGCCGACGCCGGGAAGGACGCCTACACGGTCCAGGGCGACGCCTATCGCGCCACCGTCGACAACGACCCCAGGGGCAAGCTCTGGGGCGGCGACCTGCTCGCCAGATGGACGCGCAGGCTCGACGACGGCTCCGGCCTGGAGCTGCAGGCCTATTACGACGACGCCGAACGCTCGCTGCTCACCCTGCGGGATTCGGTTCAGACCTTCGAGGTCCGCGGACAGCACAACCTTTCGCTCGGCGAGAAACATCAGGTGGTCTGGGGGGCGGGCTACCGCGTGACCCGGGAGAGCCTGGTCAACAGCACCAACATACTGTTCCTGGTCCCGCCGCGCCGCGATGTGGGCCTGGGCGACATCTTCGTGCAGGACGAGATCGCCTTGCGCCCCGATCTGACCCTGACGCTCGGGATCAAGCTCGAGGACAGCAGCTATTCGGGAACCGAATACCTGCCAAGCGCCCGCCTGGCCTGGCGGCCCACGGACAGCGCCATGCTGTGGGGGGCGATCTCCCGCGCCGTGCGCACGCCCAGCCGCGTCGACCGCGATCTGGTGGCGCCGGGCATCCTGGTCGCCGGGCAATTCCAGTCGGAAGGGCTGACCGCCTATGAGGCGGGCTATCGCGGCCAGCCGTTAGATCGGGCGAGCCTGTCGGTCTCGCTGTTCTACAATCGCTATAGCGACCTTCGCTCGGCGGAGTTCGTATCGGGGGGCCGCCTGCCGATCGTGGTCGCCAATGGCATCGAGGGAAGCACCTACGGCGTGGAGGCCTGGGGAGCCTACGATCTGAACGACGACTGGCGGCTCAGCGCCGGGATCAGCACCCTGCACAAGGATCTGCGCCTCAAGCCCGGCCACACCAATGTACCGGTGAGTTCCTTCGGGCTCGACCCGGATTACCAGGTTCAGCTGCGCGCACAGGGAAGACTGTCGCCGGCCACAGACCTGGACGTCAGGCTGCGCGCCGTCGACAGCCTGTCGAACGACCCGACGCCGGCCTATGTCGAGGCCGACGCGCGGCTCGCCTGGCGCCTCACCGATTCCGTCGAGCTGTCGCTCGACGGCCGCAACCTGCTGGACGCCTCGCACCGGGAGATCGCCAGCGGCGCCACCGTGCGGGAGGTGCGGCGTAGCGTCTCCGCCGGCCTGCGGTGGAGGTTCTGACCATGAAGCAATCGCGCGCGCCGTCACGATGGGTAGGGGCTGGTTCGGCGCTCCTGATCGCCCTTGCCACGGCCACGACGTCCCGGGCGGCCAGTCCAACTGAGAACGGTTCGCTCGAATACGCTGTGAAGGCGGCCTATCTCTCCAGGCTCGAACCGTTCGTCCAATGGCCGGCGGCTACGACGACGTCCTCTTCCGGCGCAGTCATCCTGTGCGTTGTCGGCGCCGATCCCTTCGGCGGGCTGCTGGAACAGGCTCTGCGCGGCCAGCAAACCGGCCGCCCGATCGTGGCCCGCCGTCTGGCGAAGGTGGACCGTGAGACCGGCTGTCAGATCCTCTATGCCGCCGGTTCGGATACGCAGTCGGTGGCCGAGGCGCTGCGCGCGGTGCGCGGCAAGCCCGTGCTGACTGTGACTGACTCGGCCAGCGACGCCGGCGCCGGCGGGATCATCCGGTTTGTCATCAAGGACAACCGCGTCCGTTTCGCCATCGACGATCAGGCCGCTTCCCGGAACGGCATCCTTATCAATTCGAAGCTCATGAGCCTCGCGGTTTCGGTGAGGCCAAGGCCGTAGGCGGCGCAAGCATGGCCATGTGGTCGGCAAGGACGAGCGGCGTGAGGCAGATACCTCTCGTCGCATCGCTGTGCGCCGTCTCGCTGTTGGTCGTCGGCCTGGTCATGGGGGCCTACAATGAGAGTCTGTATCGGACTCAGAAGATCCGGGAGGTCGAGGTTCAGGCCCAGGTCGTCGCCGCGAGCCTGACGGCGGCCCTGGCTTTCGACGACATCCCGACCGCGCGCGAGTATCTGGGCGCCCTGCGGGCCAATCCGGAGGTCGAGGCCGCCGGCGCCTATGGCGCCGACGGCGACCTGCTCGCCAGCTACGCGCGCACCCGCGACCAGCCTCTGCCTTCCAGAGCGCCGGCCCACGGCGCGTCCTTCGAACACGACCGTCTGGTGGTGGTCGCGCCGGTCATCCAGAGCTCGGCGCCGTTGGGCTCCATCTATCTGAGGACACTCACTGAGCCACTCGCCAGGCGGATCGTCCGATACGCGGGGATCGCACTGTTGATGGTCATGGCGTCCCTGGTCGTGGTGGGGCTTGGCTACGCGCACGCGGCGCTGCGGAAGGTGAACACCCAGCTCACCGACCGGGCGCAGGGCCTGGCCGAGATCGACCGCGCCAAGACGAGCTTCTTCTCGAGCGTCAGCCACGAGTTCCGCACCCCGCTGACACTGATGCTGGCGCCCATCGAGGGCCTTCTGGCCAGGCCGGAGCAAGAGATCTCGGCGAAGAACCGGACTCTCCTGGAGGTCGCCCATCGAAACGCCCAGCGCCTCTTGAAGCTCGTCAATACGTTGCTGGATTTCTCGCGCATCGAGGCGGGACGCACACAGGCCGTCTACGAGCCGACCGATCTGGCTGCCTTCACCGCCGAGCTGACCAGCAACTTCCACTCGGCCTGCTCCCAGGCCGGGCTCGCGCTCGGTTTCCAAAGCGATCCCGGCCTCACCCACGTCTATGTCGACCGCGACATGTGGGAGAAGATCGTCCTCAACCTCGTCTCCAACGCCTTCAAGTTCACCTTCGACGGACGGATCGCCGTGTCGCTCCACAAGGTCGGCGAGGCGGTCGAACTCGCTGTCAGGGACACCGGCGTGGGCGTCGAGGCGCACGAACTGGCCAGGATCTTCGAGCGCTTCCACCGCGTGGAAGGGCAGCGGGGGCGTACCCACGAGGGCACCGGGATCGGGCTGGCCCTGGTGCAGGAACTGGTCAAGCTGCACGGCGGGACGATCCGGGCCGAGAGCACGGCGGGCGTGGGCAGCGCGTTCATTGTCACCATTCCCCTGCGCGAAGCCGACCCGACCCCAAGCGCCGGCCCCCGCCGTCGGCCGGATTCGGCGCCCGCCGCCGCGGCCTATGCTGGCGAAGCCCTGCAATGGCTGCCCGACGCCGAGGAAATGGCGCAGGCGGTGGCCGGTCAGGCGCCGCTCGCGGCCGCCGAGGGCGGTCGCCCCCACCTGTTGCTCGCCGACGACAACGCCGACATGCGCGCCTATGTGAGACGCATCCTGGAAGAGGGCGGCTACGACGTACGCGCGGTGGCCACCGGCGAAGCGGCCCTTGCCGAGGCCAGGGCGGGTCCGGCGCCCGACCTGGTGGTCACCGATGTGATGATGCCCGGCGCGCTCGACGGTTTTGGTCTGCTCAAAGCCCTCCGCGCTGATCCCGCCACCGAGTCGGTTCCGGTGCTGCTGCTCTCCGCCCGCGCCGGCGAGGAGGCCCGGGTCGAGGGGCTGGAGGCAGGAGCCGACGATTACATCGTCAAGCCGTTCGGGGCGCGCGAGCTGCTGGCCCGTATCGAGAGCGCGATTCGGCTTGCCCGCCTGCGGCGCACGGTAGCGGCGCGCGACCAGGAGCTGGAGACCGCCCGGGCTCAGGCCAAGCTCCGCCTGGCCATGGACGCTGCGAAGATGGGCGAGGTGGTCTTCGATATCGCCGCCGGCAAGATCGTCCACACTCCGGGCTTCGCGCTGTTGTTCGGCTACCCAGGCGATCGGCGGCTATCCCTCGGCGATGTCGAAGATCGATATCATTCGGAGGATCGAGAGGACGTGCTGGCCGCCAAAACCGTCAAGAGCGGCTTGCATGAGTTCATCGAGGTCGAGCATCGGGTGATCTGGCCGGACGGGTCGGTGCGCTGGCTGGCCGGGCGCGGCGACGTCAAGCGCGACGCCTCGGGCGCGCCGATCGAAGTCACCTCGGTCTATATGGACGTGACCGAGCGCAAGGGCGCCGAGGGGAGGCAACGTCTGCTGCTCGACGAATTGAACCATCGGGTGAAGAACACCCTGGCGACGGTGCAGTCGATCGCCATGCAGACCGAACGCAATGTGGAGTCGGCCGCGGATTTCAGCGAGGCGTTCCAGGGGCGGATCGCGGCGCTGGCGCAGGCGCACGACCTGTTGACGCTCAATTCCTGGGAGGGGGCGACGCTTGCCGATGTCGTCGCGCGCACCTTGGCGCCCTACGCCGCCATAAACGGAGACGGCGCCCCCAGGGTGGCGGCCACCGGGCCCTTGGTCACACTGGGCGTCAACGCCGCGGTGACGCTCAACATGGCGTTCCATGAGCTCGCCACCAATGCTTCGAAGTACGGCTCGCTGTCGGCCTCGCACGGACGCCTGGATGTGGATTGGACGGTGGACCGGTCGATCGATCCGGCGGTCGTGGAGATCGCCTGGATCGAACAGGGCGGCCCGCGGGTGGAACCGCCCCGACGTCGGGGCGTCGGATCGAGGTTGGTCCAACAGGGGCTTGCCCGAGAACTCGATGGCGAGGTCGACGTCCAGTATGACCCCGCGGGCGTGCGGTGCCGCATCCGCCTACCTTCGTCGTCGAAGGTGTCACTGGGATGAACCAAAACCAGATGATCCTCGGGGGGCGAGGGCTTCGCCTGTTCGTGGTCGAAGACGAGGCCTGGATCTCCATGCTGCTCGAAGACATGCTGTCCGATCTGGGCTGCACCGTGGTGGGCGTGGCCGGGACCCTGGCTCAGGCGCTCGGTCGCGTCGATGAGATCGCCGAGACCACCGACGGCGCGATCCTGGATGTCAACCTCGGCGGCCAGAAGAGCTATCCGGTGGCCGATGCGCTCTCGCAGCGGCGTGTTCCGTTCGTGTTCTCGACCGGCTATGGCCGGGGAAGTCTCGATGAGCGTTACCGGCAGGTCCTGACCTTGGCCAAGCCGTTCCAAACGAAAGACCTCGCCGAGGCCCTGACGGACATCCGTGATCAGGCCGCCAAATCCGACCACGCCATCTGAACCGGTTGGGCGCCATCAGACCGAGTTGAGGCCCCGCTTCAGCGCTGATCAGCACCCGCCAACCCGACGAGACTGAGGTCCACACCAAAATTGGGTCCGCCAATGTCGAATATTGTCCTGCGACATTAGATGTTCGGCCCCGACTTTGGTGGTGCATTACTTTCCGAGGGTTGAGTGGATACGCCAAGGACAGGCCCAGGAGCCGAGCCGCTTCCTCCGTCCGTAGGAAACGTGGCGGAGATGCTGGGAGACCATTTCTCATAACAGACCTCCTTCTCGAGTGCGCCGCGAAGGGCGGCGCTTCCGGGCCCGCCATCAGGGTGGATGCAGGGGTAGGGGTCCACTCCCTTGGAGACGGACATCTCGCCACGTAGAGACGCGTCCCTGAGACGAACAACAATCGCCCCAGGGACCGCAGGCCTATTGAGGCCGCACCGCCGTCATTTCGCCGGCTCCACCGGCGAGCTTGAGATCGAACGCGACCTTGTCGCC
>NZ_JAUYOJ010000030.1 GCF_030697925.1 Phenylobacterium sp.
GATGACCGTGTGACCTCCGCTGAGCAGGCGGGCGAGCAAGGCGGATGCGTCTCGTTGCGTCGAGAGGATGGTTCGCGCTTCCGTAGGGTAGTTCTCGAAGAATGACGGCTGAGCGGCGATCAGCGCCGCTTCGGGCTTGAAGAGCCTGAGACCGTTCAGTTGCACGGCGTCATCGGGTTCTGGAAGCGTGTGCGCGCCCTCGAACAAAGAGGTGCCATGGATGAAGTTGGTCACCTGGTTGTGCGCCCCTCTCGCTCGAACGAGCAGCTGGGTGGGTACGCTGGTGTTTCCCGCCTGGAGGACGAGGGACTGCTCGGGTGTGAACGCCCATTCCGACCCGAATCTCTCGGTGAGATAGTTCCGACAGAAATCCCAGAACGAGGTGTACCAGGCGGTGCTTTCTCCCGGACCGGCGCCAGGACGGGCCGGGATGTACCATCCCTTGATCACCTCCTGCAGGAAGCCATGCTTCAGCAGCAGCTCGCGGACGGTGCGCGTCAGGTCCTTGGATTTGATCGCGACCCGTCCTGTGGCTTGGACCGCCTTCAGGGCTTCCAGGGCGTTCGCGAGTTTCTCGTTTGGCGTAGGCATGGAACTCGTCCTTGGCTGATGAGCCAGAGTTCAAGTCTGTAGCATGGATCGTATTTGGTGTTGCGCGAATAATAGTTTTTTATGTTGTGCGTTAAGTAGGGTTTTATGTTGTGTGGCGGATCGTTTTTGGTGCGCACTGATGTCTTGCTTAGTCAGTGCCGCGCGGTCACCGACCTCGCTCCTTACCCGCCTCAGGGGCATTCCGGCCAAGTCGGGCGTTCGCCGCCCGCAGATCTCGGGCGAGGGCCAGGCGCTGCGTATCGGGCTGGGGCATGCCGCGGACGAAGGCCTCGATCTTGGCGCCCAGAGTCCGATCCCCCGGGTCGCTTGATCGGCCGAGCAGCTGGGCCTGGGCTAGGTAGAGGCCGCGCACGGCTTGTTGTCGCGCCACGATCCTTTGCTCCCAGAACGTGCGCTCGGTTCGGCCCTGGAAGGCCGCCCCCGCCGCCTCACGATAGGCCGTGCGGCGGACCTGCGCCATCGGCCCCTTTCCAGCCTCCTGCCGGTCCCGGATCTTCCGCTACGGCGTCCGCTCGGCCTTGCGGGTGACGCCCCGCGCCCGCCTTGGGGTCGCCTCGGCTTCGACGCCCCGGTCACGCAGCGCCTGGGCGAAGGTCTGCCGCCAGAGCTCCAGGTCGGCCTTCTTGGGGTTCAGCCGCTCGCTTGCGTGGCCACGCGAACAGATGGACAGG
>NZ_JAUYOJ010000031.1 GCF_030697925.1 Phenylobacterium sp.
AGGATCACCTTGCCGTCGAGGTCCAGGGAAGTGGGTGCGAACCGGCCCAAAAGCGGCGCTCCTGAAGGGAAATGCGAATCTTCGCCGCACTCTCGGCCCCCGGACGTAAAGAGAGCGCTAACCATGATGTGGCGTGCTGTCACGCATGGTCAGCCGCCCCCTCCTCGCCCTCGCCCTGATCGCCGCGCTCGCGCCGGGCGCAACCCTCGCCTCCGGCCCGGAGAAGAAGAAGGGCGGCGGGCTGACCTTCATCCAGCTCAACACCCTCACCTCCACAGTGATCCGCCCCGACGGCCGCCGCGGGGTGTTAACCGTGGAGACCGGGATCGACGTGCCCAACGAGAAGCTGCACGCCAAGGCCGAGATGCTCGTGCCGCGCCTGCGGGCGGCCTATGTCCAGTCGCTGCAGATCTACGCCTCGGGCATGAACCCCAATTCCGCGCCCAACGCCGACCAGCTGGCGGTCCAGCTGCAGCGCGAAACCGACCGGGTCATGGGCCAGAAGGGCGCCCGGCTGCTGCTGGGCACGATGCTGATGAACTAGCGCGACCAAGGTCCTCCCCTATTGGGGGAGGTGGATCGTCGCCTCGTCGCGACGAGACGGAGGGGGCTTCATCCACGACCGGAAGGGTCAAAGTCCCCCTCACCCGGCCATTGGCCGGGAGCTCCCCCAGAAGGGGAGCAACTAGGGCCTCACATCGCCGAGATGCCGCCGTCGAGCTTTAGCTCCGCGCCGGTCATGAACTTGCTCTCGTCGCTGGCCAGGTAGAGCACCGCATTGGCGATGTCCTCGGGCTCGCCGATGTGGCCGAGCGGGATCTGGCGGGCGAGCTTGCCCTCGGCGACCTCCTTGCCGAACTGCTGGCGCAGGGGGTCGAGGATCGGGGTGTCGATGAAGGTCGGGTGGATGGAATTGGAGCGGATATTCAGCCCCTGCTTGGCGCAGTGCAGGGCGATGCCCTTGCTGAGCAGCCAGACCCCCGCCTTCGAGGCGTTGTAGACCGGCGAGTTGTGGGCCGCGATCAGGCCCGCGATCGAGGAGATGTTGATGATCGAGCCCGGCTGGCA
>NZ_JAUYOJ010000077.1 GCF_030697925.1 Phenylobacterium sp.
CACTCCTTCGTCGCCCTTCCCAAACTTGTCCGGCGCAGTGGCGCCTGATCCCTATGCGGCTCGCAGCTGCGGCTCTCGATAGGCCTCGCCGCTGGTCATGATCGCCCAGATCATTCGGGCGGTTTTGTTGGCCAGCGCGACGGCGGCGATCTTGGTGCTTCGCCTGGCCATCAGCTGCACAAGCCAAGGCCGCTTTGTGCCATGTCGCTCGGCGTATCGGATGACGGCCATCGCCCCGACCACCAGCAGCTGGCGCAGGTATCTGTTGCCCTGCTTGGTGATCCCGCCCAGCCGCTCCTTGCCGCCGCTGGAGTTCTGCCTGGGCACGAGGCCGATCCAGGCCGAGAGGTTGCGACCAGACCGGAAGGCGTGGGGATCGGGCACGCTGGCCACAATGGCGCTGGCTAGCACCGGCCCGACGCCTGGCACGGCCATCAGCCGGCGGCCGACATCTGTCGACCGCGCGCTCGCCAGGATCAGCCGATCGGTCTCGAGCGCCTCGCGGTTCACCAAATCGAGCTGATCGGCCAGCAGCTTCAGACAGATCCTCGCATGCACCGGGACGCGCTCGTCTGAATCGTCTCGGACGATCTCGACCAAGCTTTGCAGCCCGAGACGGCCGATCGGCGCCACCAGGCCAAACTCGGCCATGTGCGCCCTGATCGTGTTGGAGAGCTCGATCCGGTGACGCATCAGGATCATCCGGGCCCGGTGGATCACCAGCACGCTTTGCTGCTCAGGTGACTTCACCTCGACAAAGCGCATCGTTGGTCGGGTCACGGCCTCGCAGATCGCCTCCGCGTCGGCCATGTCGTTCTTCTGTCGCTTCACATAGGGCTTCACGTACGACGGCGGCATCAACTTCACCACGTGGCCCAACTCGGTCAGCCGACGCCCCCAATGGTGCGCCGTGGCGCAGGCTTCGATCCCGACCCGACAGGGCGGCAGCTTCTCAAAAAACGGGATCAGCTTGGCCCGGGTCAGCTTCCGCTGGACCACGACCTGGCCCCGAGCATCAACTCCGTGGACCTGAAACACCGACTTGGCGATATCCAAGCCCACCGTAACCACCTCTTCCATGGCGCTCCTCCATCTCGGCCGCGGCAATGCTGCGACCAGGGTGGGGAGCCGTCCACGGCATCA
>NZ_JAUYOJ010000081.1 GCF_030697925.1 Phenylobacterium sp.
GCGCCCCGGCCCAGAATCCCAAGTGGGAAGGCCGGCACGTCTTTCGCGCCCTTTCGCGGAAGCGCACCGTTATAGGGAACGTTGCGTTTCCGTCAATGGCGCAATCGCGAGAATTTGAACCTTTTCAGGCTTCACGCGATCACGAGGGCTCATTCTACCAGCGGGGGCCGTCGAGGGCCTTGTCGATGCCGGCGGATACGTCTTCGATCGAGCCCATGCCGTCCAATTCCACGAGTTTTCCGTGATTTTGGTAGTAGGGCAGCAGGGGTGCGGTCTGGTCGTTATAGGCCGCGAGCCTCACCTTGAAGCTCTCGGGGTTGTCGTCCGGGCGGCCCGATTCGGCGAATCGCCCGGCCACCCGCTTCAGAAGCTGTTCGTCGTCGACCTTGAGGCGGATCACTAGGTCGATTCGGGCGCCGCGTTGCTCCAGCATGACGTCCAGGGCCTGGGCCTGGGCGAGCGTGCGCGGGAAGCCGTCGAAGATGGCTCCGCCCGCGGCCTCGGCTTCCGGCAGCCGCTGCTCGATCAGGTCGATGACGATCTCGTCGGTGACCAGCTCGCCGCGCTGCAAGACACCTTCGACCTTCTTGCCGAGCTCGGAGCCCGACGCGATCGCGGCGCGCAGCATGTCGCCGGTGGAGAGCTGCACCATCTTGCGGCTGTCGACCAGGCGCTTGGCCTGGGTGCCCTTCCCCGCCGCCGGCGGGCCGAACAGGATCAAATTCATCGCTTAAATATCCCCTCCCCGCCGACCTTCCCCATTCGGGCCGGCTCTCAAATGCGAGCGCGTCTCTCTATGAGCTATCGAGCGCCGCGCCCCCCGCGCAGCTTCGATTTCTTGATCAGGCCTTCGTACTGGTGGGCCAGGAGATGCGACTGGATCTGGGTGACGGTGTCCATGGTGACGCTCACCACGATCAGGAGCGACGTGCCGCCCAGGTAGAACGGCGCCTTGTAGAAGCCGATCAGGGCCTCGGGCAGCAGGCAGACCAGGGTGATATAGGCCGCCCCGATCACCGTCAGACGGGTGAGCACGTAGTCCAGATACTCCGCCGTGCGCTTGCCCGGACGAATGCCCGGCAGGAAGCCGCCGTACTTGCGGAGGTTCTCGGCGGTGTCCTCGGGATTGAAGACGACCGAGGTGTAGAAGAAGCAGAAGAAGACGATCAGGGCGCCGTAGAGCACCATGAAGGCCGGCTGGCCGTGCTGCAGGGCGCCCACGGCGGTCGGCAGCCACTGGGCCCAGGCCGGCAGTTCGGCGGTCGCCAGGAAGCCCATGGCGGTGGTCGGCAGCAGAAGCAGGGACGAGGCGAAGATCGGCGGGATGACGCCTGACGTGTTGATCTTCAGCGGCAGGAACGAGGTGTCGCCGCCGAACATCCGGTTGCCCTGCTGACGCTTGGGATACTGGACCAGCAGGCGGCGCTGCGAGCGCTCCATGAACACGATTGCGAAGACCACGGCGATGGCCAGGGCGATGATCGCCAGCATGGCGAAGCCGGACAGCGAGCCGGTTCGGGTCATGGAGAACATCTGCCACACGCCGCGCGGCAGGGCCGCCACGATGCCGGCGAAGATGATCAGCGAGACGCCGTTGCCGACCCCGCGGCTGGTGATCTGCTCGCCCATCCACATCAGCAGCAGGGTGCCGCCGGTGAGAGTGACGACCGTCGAGACCAGGAAGAAGACGCCGGGACTGATCACCAAGCCTGGGCTGGACTGCAGTCCGGTGGCGATGGCGAAGGACTGGAATAGGGCCAGGACGACCGTCAGGTAGCGAGTGTACTGGTTGAGCGTCTTGCGCCCAGCCTCCCCGCCTTCCTTGCGCAGCTTCTCCCACGGCGGATAAACCGTGCCCAGGAGTTGCACGATGATCGAGGCTGAGATGTAGGGCATCACGTTCAGCGAGAAGATCGCCATCCGTTCGACGGCGCCCCCCGAGAACATGTTGAACATGCCCAGGATGCCCTGCGACTGGCTCGAGAAGGCCTGGGCGAAGGCGACCGGATCGATGCCCGGGATCGGGATGAAGGTTCCCACCCGGTAGGCGATCAGCGCCCCCAGGGTGAACAAAATACGCTGATGAAGTTCCGTCGCCTTCTGGAAGGCGCCGAAGTTCATGTTTGCTGCGAGCTGTTCGGCGGCCGAAGCCATGTAGTTCCCCAGACGTTCAGGACCGGTCGTACATAGGGCGTGCGCCCCGTGCTGTCATCCGGTCCGCTGAAATCCCCCATCCCCCGCCGAAACGGGGATCCAGACCGGGTCTGGCGAGGGATCGCGGCGCGCCGGAGATCGGCTTTCGTCCCCGCGCGGGCGGGGACGGCGGCGGTCGTCCTACTCGGCGGCTTCGGCGGCGACGGGGGCGGTCGTGGTGACCTTGCCGCCAGCCTTTTCGACCGCGGCCTTGGCCGCGGCGGAGGCGGAATAGACCACGATGTCGATCTTGGTCTTGATCTCGCCCTTGCCCAGGAGACGTACGCCGTCCTTGGCGCGGCGCACCACGCCGGCGGCGATCAGCACGTCGACGTCGATGGCCTTCTTGGCGTCGAGCTTGCCGGCGGCGATCGCCTGCTCAAGGCGCCACAGGTTCACTTCCGCGAACTGCTTGGCGAAGGGATTGTTGAAGCCGCGCTTGGGCATGCGCATATGCAGCGGCATCTGGCCGCCTTCGAAACCGGCGATGGCGACGCCGGAACGGGCCTTCTGGCCCTTGACGCCGCGGCCGGCGGTCTTGCCCTTGCCCGAACCCGGGCCACGGCCGACGCGCATGCGGTTCTTGGTCGAACCGGGGGCCGGCGAAAGTTCGTTGAGCTTGGTCATGTGACGCCTCTCCTTGGAGATCTGTCGCCCGGGCGGCGCCCGGACTCGGCTGATGTTCAATCTGGCCGCCGAAACGGCCGAAGAGGCGACGCTTTTGCCGCCGCCTCCCCTAATCGTCCAGTCTCAGGCCTTAGCCTTCGACCACTTCCACCATGTGATGGACCTTGGCGATCATCCCGCGGATCGACGGGGTGTCCTCCAGGACCGACACGCGGCCGATCTTGTTCAGGCCCAGGCCCGCGAGGGTCGCGCGCTGGTCCTTCTTGCGGCGGATGGGGCTCGCCGTCTGACGAACGGTCACCTTGGCCATGACTTATTCTCCGTCGGCGGCGGCGACGGCCGAGGCGCCGTCGGCGCGGCGGCCGAGGACGTCGGCGACCTTCTTGCCGCGCTTGGCGGCGACCTGGCGGGGCGAAGACTGAGCCTTCAGCGCCTCGAAGGTCGCGCGAACCATGTTGTAGGGGTTGGACGAGCCGACCGACTTGCCCACGACGTCCTGGATGCCCAGGGTCTCGAGGACCGCGCGCATCGGACCGCCGGCGATGACGCCGGTGCCGGGAGGCGCGGCGCGAACCATGACCTTGCCGGCGCCCCAACGGCCATTGCCGTCGTGGTGCAGGGTGCGGCTCTCGCGGAGCGGCACGCGGATCATGGTCTTCTTGGCTTCTTCGGTCGCCTTACGGATGGCTTCCGGCACTTCACGCGCCTTGCCATGACCGAAGCCCACGCGGCCCTTCTGGTCGCCCACCACCATCAAGGCGGCGAACGAGAAGCGGCGGCCACCCTTCACGGTGGCGGCGACGCGGTTGATGTGCACCAGC